>JBKPNX010000169.1:0-7509 GCA_046732855.1 Pseudomonadota bacterium | reverse complement strand
GGCCAGTCCCGCGCCAGCACCGCGTCCAGTCTCGCCCAGACCTCGGCGCGGGCCGTATCGCCCTCGATCACCCGATAGTCGACGGACCAGCTCTCCTTGCCGCGGCCCCAGGCGACGATCTCGACCTCGATCCGGTCCTTCTGCACGTCGACGCCGGCGGTCAGGAACAGCCCCGGCTCGGGCACGATTCCGATACGATAGGTCTCGCGCCGCTCGTACAGCCGCTGCCACTCCGGCGCCTCGGCCTCCTCCTCGAACGGCAGGCCGAGCACCGTGTTGACGAAACCCTTCATCAGGTCCGGCGTGTTGCGGGCCTGCTCGTACATCTCCGCGGCATCGGCCCAGCTGAACCAGCCGACCGGGCTGTAGAGGCTGGACAGATGGAAGCCGGCGGTGCGCGCATCTCCAGGTGCAGTGGGCCGCCACTCCCCGTGCTCCAGCATCCAGGTTTTGTGGCGCTCGCCGATCAGACTGCCGCAGTGGCTGCAGGCATACTCAGCCTCGCGCGGTCGCCCCTCCGGCCAGCGCAGGTTTTCGAGCTCCAGCGTCTGGTGCTCATGGCAGTGCGGGCACGGTACGAAGTACCGGCGCTGGTCGCTCGCCTCGTACTCCCGATGGATGCGAGACAGGCTCTTGGCCTTCGGCGTCGAGACCAGCAGGATCTTGCGCCGCTGGAAGGTGGCCGAACGCCGTTCGGCGAGCAGAATGGGATCACCCTCGCCCTCGACGTCACCCGGATAACCGTCGACCTCGTCGAGGAACAGATACCGCGCGGGCATCGAGCGGAGGCCCACGGCACTGTTGGCGCCGGTCAGGATCAGCACCCCGCCCGGGAACTCCTTGGAGAGCACCGTATTGCCGCTGTCCCGCGAGCGCCGCTCTTTCACCCGCTCGCGCAGGACCTCGCTCTCCTCGATTAGCGGATCGATACGCTGCTTCGAGTTGCGCTTGGCGAGCTCCACCGTGGGCGCCACCGCCATCATAGGTCCCGGCGCTTGGTGGATCACGTAGCCGATCCAGTTATTCCCGGCTTCGGTGTTGTGGGTCGGGATCCATCCTTTGCCGCAGAGATAGAGATGGCTGGGCGAGTCGACTTCGATGCAGCGGACCGGCACGCTTGGCACCGGATAGATGTCCACGATGCGCCGCCGCTGACTACGGCCCGGCCGCCCGTCCTCGATAGAACGCATCGGCTCCCGCTTGCGGGATAGCCTGAACATCGGCTCTTCTTGATAGGCGGTCCAGGAAACCCGCCAGGACCCCTGGGTCTGGTGTTCCCGTCCGACCGGGAAAACCTGCCGCTTCGAGGGCACCCACTGGATCGCCGTCTTGTAGCCGAGACTGCGCACCAGCTCGACCAGAGCATCGACCAGGCCCGTGTTTGTATTGCTGAATTCGCAGCGTTGCCCATCGGCGGAGATCGTGCCGTCCGTATCCATGAGACCCCGCACCAGTTCCAGACGCTGGAGCCGGCTGGCGCGGAGGTAGGGCGTTGGGACGTGCTTGTTCTCCAGCAAATCGAGCATGCGCAATCGGGTCGTGAAGCGCGACCGGTGCTGTATGCCGGTGGCGACGCCGTCGCCGTTCAAGGTGCGAAAGGTCGGATCAATAAGGAGGTTAGCGCACTTGCCCTTGCGCCAATGGGGAAGCCTGAATTCGACATCGACGCCGCAGGCCTCGAGATGCTCGACAATCTCCTCATCGTCTTCATGGACGCTGAGGTGGTTCATGACCGAGGAGCCGTCGCCCAGCCAGGCTCCGAGAACGTAGGGATGAATGATCAGGTCCTGATCAGGCAGCTCGACCGGGCCGCAACAGTCGATCCCGAAGCGGTAACGCTTGCTCTTGCCGATCTTGAGGCGCCCGAGCATTTCGTCGGTCCGCAGCACCTTCCGGACCGGAATGTCGTCGGTGAAGTCCCAGACGGGCCAACGATGACTGCCGTCGGCAACAACCTGCTCGCGATCGTCGAAGGCCAGCCGATAGCACGGATGCCCGGTCATCACCTCCGAGACGCCGGTGACACGGCAGGGCCCACCGTTCTCGTCGAACAGGTGATCGCCGACTCGCACGGCGCCCATGGTCGTCCAGCCGGCGGGCGTCGACAGAGGAGTGTCGAGCGCGAGCGGCCCGCCGACCTGCGCACCCTTCATCAACACTACCCTTTGGAACGGTGACGATGGCGAGAGCGCGTCGAGCACCTCGCGCAGGTACGGCGTCCGCTCGGTGCGCCAGCGCCCGGGCTCAGAGGATGCCCGCTGGGACAGGACGCGGTAGCGGTCGGCCCACTCGGAGACCGTCAGCAGCGGGTCGGGCTTGAGCCCGTCCCGCCATGCGCGCTCGATCGCATCAGCGCCGTCATGCTCGTCCATGCAGATCGAAGCTGATCATCGCTGCTGCTTAGAGAGCGACTTTCGCGAGCTGCCGCAGCAGCAGGAGCACGGCCAGCATGATGGCGACGTAGCGCGCTGCGTCGGCCAGCACCTCGGCCATACCGGCCAGCAGCGGGTGTTGACGAACCGCCTTCAGCATGAACCGGGTCTCCTCAGTGCGATCAGCGCAGGTTCGGCCGGACCTCGGCCAGCTCGCCGAGATGCTCTCGAACGTGGCGTTCGAGCACCGTGTGCAGCTTGTGGGCATCCACCTCAAGCTCGGCTGCCATCATCGCCGCCATCCGTGCCGGCCAGTTGACCCAGGCATCGCGCTCGTCGCGGGCGAGCCGGAACACCTGCGCCACGGCCTTCGCCCGGTCGACCAGCTCGCCCTTCATTTGCTGAAGGCGCAGGCGGCGCTCCTGCGCCTTGAGCACCTCGTTGGCGGTCCGGGCCTGCATGAAGGTCATGGCGCCGGCCGCGACCGGCTCGCCGTGCTCGCGTAGGGTCTCCCGCACCGCGCCGAGCGCCGCCTCGGGCACCGGCTTCATCGTTCGCTGCTTGCCCGTCGTCCTGCTGCTTCGGGCAGACCGCTGCTGCGCCGGATCGGTGTTGCCCGCCCAGGCTGCCCTCACTTGCGCCAAGTCCCAGGCGCCATCCGCTTCGCGCTGAATCCGGCCCGCCTTCTCCGCCCTCCGCACCGCCGTCTCGCTCACCCGGAGGTGGCGGGCAAGTTCTCGATTGCTGTCCGTGCGCATCCATACAATCGCCGGCCACTCAAGTCCTAAACGTCTGATTGCGATCGACTATTCTGCTTGCTTTCGTTGCCGATCGAAGCGTTCATGGGTTCACCAAAGTTGCCGATGCGGAGCATAAGCGTGAGCCCGAGGTTGCAGAAGCAGATCGCCAAGTCAAACGAGCAGGCGTTGGCCGCGTTTGTCTCCAAGAAGGCCGAGATCGACGCAATGCTTACTCGGCTTCAGGCGCTCAGCGACGATCACTTCAACTACAGGCCCGACGAGATCACCTGGAGCCACGTCGGGACACTCGGGTACTACGCGGAGCTGCTGAAGCGGGTTACCGGTTCAGCCTTCAAGGAGGGCGAGCACGCCGAATAGCGGCCCCGATCTCCGGCGCCCGCCCCGCGCGGCGCCAGCCGCCGGGGCTTCGGGTCGTAGGAGGGCAATGGCGCTCTCCGAAGACGGAGATCAGCCCATGACGAAGCTCAGCGATACCCAGGCCGTCATCCTCAGCGCCGCCTCGCAGCGCGACGACGGTGCCGTCCTGCCGCTGCCCGAGACGCTCAAGATCAAGGGCGGCGCGGTCGACAAGGTCCTCGGTAGCCTCAAGGCCAAGGGCCTGATCGGTCACCAGGGCGCGCCGCGCGGCGACGACCCGCCGCCGCTCCGCATTACCCGCGCCGGTTTCCACGCCATCGGTATCGAGACCGAGGACGACGCGCCACAGGGCGCCACGCCGGTCGACACGGGTGCGACGACGGCCGATGCCGGAACCCCGGCACCCGAAGCGAGCCGCGCAGCCACCCCGGCCAAGCGTAAAACGAGGGCAGCCAAGCGGGGCAACGCTGCACCGGCCGAGAAGCCCACGCTGCGCGCCGGCACCAAGCAGGCGAAAATGATCGAGATGCTCAAGCGTCCCAAGGGCGCCACGATTGAGCAAATCGCCGCGGCCACCGGATGGCAACATCACACGATCCGCGGCGCGATCAGCGGCGCGCTCAAGAAGAAGCTCGAGCTCACGGTCGAGACGACGCGCACCCGCGAGGTCGGCCCGAACAAGACCGGCGCCAAGGGCAGCAGCACAGTCTACCGGATCGTGGCCTAACCCGACCAAGACGGCTGCCAACCTCTACGCCGCCGCGGCCACGCGCCCGGCGGCGATCTCTTCGTAGCTCCGACCGTCGCCCTCCAGGGTTGCGCTGCCACCGCTGAACTCCTGCCAGCGCAGGATGATTGTGTCGACGTACATCGGATCGAGCTCGATCAGCTGCGCTTGGCGTCCGATCTTCTCACAGGCGATCAGGGTCGAGCCCGAGCCGCCGAACGGGTCGAGTACGATGTCGCGGCTCTTGCTCGAATTACGGATCGCCCGCTCGACCAGGGCCACCGGCTTCATGGTCGGGTGCAGGTCGTTGCGCACCGGCTTGTCGACGAACCAGACGTCGCCCTGGTCGCGCGCACCGCACCAGTAATGATCGCTCCCTTCCTTCCAGCCATACAGGATGGGCTCGTATTGCCGTTGGTAGTCGGCGCGGCCGAGGGTGAACGTATTCTTGGCCCAGATGACAAAGGTCGACCACTTGCCGCCCGCGGCTGCGAACGCCCGCTGGAGCGTGTGCAGCTCCGAGCTGCTCATGCAGACGTAGCAGGCGCCCTTGGTGACGCTCAGGATGTTGACGCAGGCGTCGTACAGGAACGCCTCGAAGCCAGACCCCAGATCGTCGTTCAGAATCGGGCGGTGCTTACCCCGGAGTTTGTCTTTCGGCGAGTTGGCGTAATCCACATTGTACGGCGGATCGCAGAATGTCATGTCAGCGAGCTGCCCCCCGAGCACCCGCTCAACGTCGGCCAGCACCGTCGCATCACCGCACAGCAGGCGGTGGTTGCCGAGGATCCAGAGGTCGCCCGGGCGGCTGACCGCCTCCTCCGGAGGATCGGGGACCTCATCTTCCGCCTCCTCACCCGTCGTTTCGCCATCGGCGATCGCGAGCAGTCGCTCCAGATCGGAGGCATCGAAGCCAATCAGGTCGAGATCGAAACGCTCGTCACGCAGCCAGGCCAGCTCCTCCGCCAGCAGCGCATCGTCCCAGCCGGCCTGCAGCGCGATCTGGTTATCGGCCAGGACGTAGGCCCGCTTCTGGGCCTCACTGAGGTGCTCGAACCGGATCACGGGTACATCGGCCAGACCGAGCTTGCGCGCCGCCAGCAGCCGTCCGTGGCCGGCAAGGATGCCGGCGTTCTCGTCGATTAGGATCGGGTTGGTCCAGCCGAACTCGACCATTGAGGCCGCGATCTGATCGACCTGCGCCTCGCTGTGCGTCCGCGGGTTCCGCTCGTATGGCCGCAGTCGATCAACTGGCCACAACTCTATCCTGTCGGCGAGCGCGACCAATCCGGCGCTAAGCGGTGCGTCGGTCAACTGCGAACCTCATGGTACGACGGGTGGTGCAACTTAGGTGCGACGCCTGCGACGGTTCGCAGGTTGGTTCGCACCCTGGCAGGGCGCAGAAGCTCACGAATTCTGCGGGCTTCAGGCGGTCAAGTGTGACCGGTGGCCTGCGAACTGCGAACCCGGAATCAGGGGCTGTCGCTAGCGAAGTATTGCGCGGGGCCCCGCCGTGCCAGTATTCGCCAAGGAAGGACCCAGATCTGTTGAATAAAAAGCCGACTTACGTTTCATATTTCACTTCAGTATCTGATGACTTCATCTGCGCTATACTAACATCTACAGAGTGTCATCGCTGCCCAACAAGACACTTACTTGCACCGATCAAAGCACCGCCTCCGAACCAAAACAGCCCGCCTGAGGACTGGGCGGGCTGTCGGGCACACCGTGCGACCTTGGCCAGACGCTACATGTTGTGATGGACAGTGTCAATAGCCACAACATGCCGCACCACGCCTCGTGCCCAAACGTCCCAACGCCAGCTTTGAAACGTCCGGTCGGCGATTGCATCGCGGACATTCCCGCGTTCGCGTCAACAGGCGGCCCGTAGCCAGTAACGAACATGGCTTGAGCCTCCCTCGTTGAGCGAACTCAGCCAGGCAAGAGGAGCATCGCGCGAAAAGCCTTCTGGCCTCCGGCCTCGATGCCGAGGCGGGCTGTCGACTTCCTAGCGCCGCCCAACGATAAGGACTTTGATGTCGTTCCCCTGGTGCAGATCAAGGGTTAGCATGGCGGCCAGAATCCTTGTGTCGGGATGAACGCGTCTTTGCCGCCGCGGGGGAGGAAGTTCAATGTCGAAGCTCAACTGCAAGTACTCTACGCTCTTGCGCACGATTTTGGTCGCGGTGGCCTTTGCCGGAATGGCTGCCGCGGCAATAGCCCAGCAAGTCGCCGGCTCGCCGGGTTCGCCCGGCGCGAAGACCACCATCGACGGCAGATACCTGCCTTCACCGCCGCAGCAATTCGAGGGCGCGATCAGCCCGAACGCAGATCAGTCGACGCCGTACTGGCCAGCGCTCGTGGCACCACCCGAGGGTGCCCCGAACATCCTCCTGATCATGACCGATGACGTGGGCTTCTCGGCGCCGTCCACCTTCGGCGGCGTGATCCCGACACCATCCCTGGACCGCATCGCGAGTATGGGCCTGCGCTACACACAGTTCCACACCACGGCGCTCTGCTCGCCGACGCGGGCCGCGCTCCTGACCGGTCACAATCACCATTCGGTGGCCACCGGCGTGGTCGTCGATCAGGCGACCGGCTTCCCCGGCTACGACAGCGTCATCCCACGTGACGCCGTCGCCATCGGCGAGATCCTGCGGCAGAACGGCTACGACACGTCGTGGTACGGCAAGGACCATAACACGCCGCAGTGGGTGGGGAGCCAGGCCGGCCCCTTCACCGATTGGCCGACCGGGCCGGTCAAGGGCTTCGACTACTATTATGGCTTCATCGGCGACGACACCAGCCAGTGGCAGCCGAACAACCTGTTCCGTAACACCACGCCGATCGAGCCCTATCTCGGCGATCCCGCCTGGAACCTGACCACCGCAATGGCCGACGAGGCGATTGCGCGGATCAGAATGCTGAACGAGCTCCAGCCCGACCGGCCGTTCATGATCTATTACGCGCCCGGCGGCACGCACTCGCCGCACCACCCGACGCCGGAATGGATCGAGAAGATCAGCGCCATGCACCTGTTCGATCAGGGCTGGAACAAGCTGCGCGAAACGATCTTCGCCAACCAGAAGAAGCTCGGCGTGATTCCGCAGGACGCCCAACTCACGGCCTGGCCGGACGACCTCCCGCAGTGGGATTCGCTCTCGCCCCAGGCGAAGAAGCTCTACATCCGCGAGGCCGACGTCTATGCCGCGTACCTTGCGTACACGGACCACGAGATCGGGCGCGTGATCCAGGCGATCGAGGACACCGGCAAGCTCGACAACACGCT
>JBKPNX010000168.1:0-4203 GCA_046732855.1 Pseudomonadota bacterium | reverse complement strand
CGAGCGGCTGAGCGCCAGCGTCCGCTTTCGAGCCGTGACCGGCCGTCCTTCGCGGCAGTTGCCACGGCTGGGATGTGCCAAAAGCAGACATTCGAGTGCCATTGGACGTCCGCCGCATTGTATTGACTCTCTATGTCCCATTTCACCGCGGAATCATCAGTGCCCTCCGCAGCACCTCAAAAATTACTGCAGTTGACCAACCAAACAACAGCACGCCGTTCATCGCCGTCATTGGCCCAAGCAAATGCCAGCGCTCCATTGGCGTCACGTCGCCGTAGCCGAGCGTTGTGTAGTTTACAAAGGCGAAATAAATGAGATCAGTGCCTTCAGGTGCAGCACCGACGATTGCGTAAGCCAATGACCAAACGAGTACCTCGGCAAAATGCGCGGCCATTAGGAACGACACGGTCACAATCATGACCGCAATTAATCGAAGCGATTGACGTGACGTTGTGATCGCAATCGCGATGCGCGCTGCCCATATTACAGCCGCCATCAAAAATGCATGGATCGCAATGTTGCAAACACTGACGGCAACACCCACGAGAATTTGGCGCAACATGCAGATCGCTCCGGCGATACGGACCGTTATTTCGGTGCGACCCGCCCCAGAGTAAAAGCGACTCGGCACTCGCTGCAATGTCGGTCTAGGCTGAATCCGGGTCGGATTAATGCTTTGAACTTTTGATTTTCTGGCGGGGCGGCGTCAAGTAGCCTGAACTTGCACCATTGCGCGTTGAGTAAAGTTTTTAGCTGTGTTTCGAGGAATGGACCTTTCACTGGACGCGGGGTGGCAACAGATAAAGCGTCATGGCGAAAATCAGGTACACTAACAGTACGAGCAATCCGACAAACCACGCCGAGCGCCCGCTGTTGGTCACTAGGGACACGGTCATGGTAGCGATGAGCATCATGACCACTGCGCCCGGCCAGAATTGCAGGTTCATCGGTGCCGGGCCCATGACGTAACTGAGCAGCACTAGCACTGGGGCGACGAAGAGCGCGATTTGGGCCGCGCTCCCCAGCGCGATGCCCACGCTCAGGTCCAGCCGGTTTTTGCGCGCGCCGGAAACCGCCGAGGTCATCTCCGCCGCCCCGCCCACCAGCGCCACGACGACGAAACCCACGAATGCGGGGGTCATCCCGAACGCCACCGCCGCCTGCTGCACCGACTCGACGAACACCTCGCTCACCAGCGCGACCAGTGCCGTGACGCCGGCCAGCGTGGCCAGGGCCAAGCCCAATGGCCACCGCGCTTCGCCGGTTTCCGCGTGTTCCGCGCCGCCGAAGAATCCGCGATGTGTCTTGAGTGAGAACAACAGGCCCAACCCGTAGGCGGCGATGAGCAGCACAGACAGACTCACGCTCAACTTCTCAGTAAACGCTGACCCCGCCGCGGAATCGGCTTCAGAGACCGCCGAGGGAACCAACATCGCGACCGTGGCCAGAAAGAGCAGGCCCGCTTGCAGACGGGCGCTGCCCCGGTTGTATTCCTGCACGTGGTGCTTGAGCCCGCCGAGTAGAAACGACGCGCCCAACATGAACAACGTGTTGGTGACAATCGCCCCGGCGATGGATGCCTTCACTAGCGCGTATTGCCCGGCGCGCAAAGCGGCCAGCGCGATGATAAGTTCGGTCAAGTTCCCGAGTGTAGCGTTGAGCAGGCCACCGACCGTATCGCCCGTCTTGGCCGCTACGGATTCGGTGGCGTGACTCAGCAGCACGGCCAGTGGCACGATGGCCAGGACGGACAGCACAAAAAGCAGCGTATGCGCTTCGGGCTTGAGCTGCTGAGCGGCGAACACCGCGGGCACGAAGGCCAGCAGCCAGAGCGTGGGATTGTGACGGATTTCTTTAAGCAAGGGGTTCATGGGAGCAGTCTCGGAAGGAGCGGCACGTTCGCATTCAGTCTGCTTGATCCGACGACTTTCTGCGGTCAAGCGAGGGCTTTATGTTTAGAGGCTGCTTCGCGGATGATGTCCGTGGTGAGCGTGCCCATGGGCGGCTGTGTTGATGGCGCTTGCTGGTATTTTGGTATTGGCCATGTTCCGCCTTGCTGCCGCTGGCCGGCCACTGCACCACGAGTTTGCAAACCGAGCGGCGGCGCTCGCGACCGAATGCGTCCCTTCCAGCATCATCATCACCTAGGCGTGTACTCACTAATGCCGCGCTCAAGGGAACGGGGCGCATAACTGATCTGTTAGCTTTGTTGTCATCAATCAGGAGACAATCATGAAGAAGCTGAGCCTTTTCGCTTCCGTTAGTGCCGCTCTGGTCTGCGCCGCGGTGCCGGCCTCATTGAATTGGTCGCCAGCAAACGTGACACTATTCTCTCTGGACACGGCTGAGGCCAGGGTCGGACGGCCCCTTACGGCAACGAGCGTTGCTGGGGTTAGCCGGAGAGTGCATCGGCGCGCATACCGCCGCGCGGCAGTAGGAGCTGCTGTTGGAGCTGCTGCTATTGGAGGTGCTGCTGGGGCGGCGTATGTTGGGGGACCTGCCCCGGCCTACGCCCCCGGACCTTATGTCGGGGGGCCGGCCCCGGCCTACGGGCCCGGACCTGCGGTCGCTGCAGCCCCTTATGGCGGGCCGGGCTATGGCTACGGCCCAGGGCCTTACCCGGACACCGTGGTCGTCAATCCTGCCACTGGAAGATGGTGCAGAACCGAATCGAACGGTTATCAATTTTGCTGGACGCCATAGCTGCGACAGAGACGAGCCGACTGGTACGTTCTCAGTAGTGGTGTTTCTTTTTAGCCCAGCCCTGCACGCTGGGCTAATTTCTTGGACTGGACCGGTCTCACTTATCGCGATTTGTCGAGAAATTGGACTGCGAACCTTGAATTAAATTCAAACAGGCGTTTGATTGAAGGAGGTGAAATTTGGAAACGCGGGCATTCATGATCCTAAGCCTGCTGCTGATCGCAAAAATTCGACCACCCACCCGGAGGGACAAAAAAAGAAAGGGAACGAGAAATTGTAGAGCCGCTATGCAGGCGTTCGCTAGGAGCTGGCACAGAGAGACGTGACAGTGAATGCATCGCATCTCCGACCGGTCTTGAATGCGAAGTCGATGAAGCGCATCACCGTGTAAGCGCGGCGAGCATCAAAAAATAAGGTTGCTGTAAGTTCAGAGGCTCGACGCTCATCGCCATTGCGTTCGTCGTGAGGGTCCACTCTGCGACATCCACCGGATGTCCGCTATACGGCCGCTTTCGGGCGCACAGCGGACATCAGCCCAGCGAGTTATCCGCTCGGCCCACCCGCGCTCGCGGTAAGCCTGCCGGTCGCGCTCCTTGGCGGCCTCGATCTCGGTCCGCTCGCGCTCTTCGTGCTCGCGCTGGCTCCGCTCCGCCTCTGCAATTTGCCGTCTGTTGTCCTCGAGGATCCGCTTGTTGCGGATGTCGATATACCTGCCCGCAGCCGCGTCGTGGATGTTGAAAGGATCGGGGCGGCTCAGCATGGCGAGCATCTCGGGCGAGATTAACGGCGTTGGCGGCGGCCACAAAAACTGGCCAGGATGCGCACCATTACCTCTGATGGTGTTCGGCGAAGCTCAAGTCCACCGCCTCATCTGGCAACGTCTGTGGGACCTCCGCACGAATCTAAATATCGGATGCGACAGGCCCGCTCGCTTTCTTTTCCTGCCGAGATCGACCGCCGCTTGCGGCCATTGGAAGAAGTGGGCGAGAAGCAAGTCGTCATAGACATCTGGGCGTTGCACCAGCTTTTGAACCAACCCGCCGGCGGCCAGATGCAGAAAACTGCATCGGGGAAGTTTCATTTTGAACCCTCCCTCTTGCTTCCCACTCGATCACCTCGTCGGCGCGGACCATCAATGTCAGCGGCACCTGAAGCCCGATTGCCCCTGCGGCCTTGAGGTTGATGGTCAGCTCAAATTTCGTCGGTTGCTCTACCGGAAGACTAGAGGGACTAGCGCCGCGAAGAATTTTGTCGACGTAGAGGCGGCACGACGATAAAGGTCGGGATAGCTCGGCCCATACGCGATCAGCCGTCCGGCATTGATGTACTCCTTTGAGACATAGATTGCGGGCATGGAGTGCATCGGCAAGGGCAAGGCCAGCGCCCCTTACGAGTTCGGTGTGAAGGCTTCCGTCGTCACCACCAATGCGCGGGCACCGGGTGGTCAATTCGTGCCTGTCTCTTATACACATCTGACGCTGCCGACGACTCTGTGTATGT
>JBKPNX010000167.1:0-50249 GCA_046732855.1 Pseudomonadota bacterium | reverse complement strand
CCGGAAGCTCGGGTGGCAGCAGCTCGGGCGGCGGCGACGGCGGTGGCGCCGGTGGCGGCAGCGCCGGCGGCGGGGATGGCGGAGCAGGTGCCGGCGGCGCCAGCGGCGGCGATGGCGGCAGCCAGGGCTGAGCCAGGCAGTCCGCCGGTGATCATCGGGAGCGTCAGGGGCGGTGGGCAAAGGTGTGAGGCCGCCCCCGGCGCGACCCCGATCCAGCGTCCGAACGAGATCCGGGCAGCTTAATCACCCCGGACCTTTTATCGGCAAGATCTCTTCTGACTTTCGAGCCCGGACAGGCCCTCTGTCCGGGCTTGTCCCTTGACCCCGATGCATCGACGGGCAGGGGGGCAGGCTCGATGCAGCGGCGTGCAGCTGCGCCAGCTGCACGATCTGGCTTGCGTGTGGGGGCGCTCGCCTTACCCTGGCTCAGAGTGAAGCTGCGCACGACGTGCTCCCCCGGCGCGAGCCGACCTGCCCCGGCGGCCGCCGCAAACCCGACCTACCGCACTCGTGATCGCCAGTCGTTCCAAGTCGCCCCGTGCAGCGGCGCAACCGCGACGCCGAACCATCTGATCCGACTACAGGTGTCCGGCCTGGGCTCTCGCTGGCGAGCCGCCGCCCATTGGCGCGCTCAGATCCGCCGTGATAGCGTCACGCCGACGGGGCGTTACGCCGAGCGGGGAAACGCATTTTGGAACGCACAACGTCTGCCTCTGGCCGGCCTTCTCGGCGCCACGCTCTGAACAACTTCCTCCTGGCAGCGGTTACCGTGGCGCTCTGCCTGGTCTTCGGTGAGGTTCTGCTTCGGCTTCTCACGCCCTTTCCGGTGACCCTGGAGTCCAACAAGAAACCACATCCGATCCTGAAGTACGTCTTGGATCCGTCGCTCGCGGATGTCGATCAGGACGGCTTTCGCAACGGCGGCGAGATCACTCTGCACAACGCAGACGCCGTTGTCATCGGCGACTCGCATACTTACGGCGAGAACGTTTCGGCGGATCAGGACTTTCCTTCTGACTTATCCCGCATCACGGGGCATTCGATCTACAACATGGGCGTAGGCAGCTATGGGATTTACCAATACAAGGCGCTGCTCGACATGGCTACGAAGCTCGACATCAAATTTGCCATCGTGGCGCTGTACCCTGCGAACGATCTAGATTACTATTGCGGCATTGCTGAACTGCCATTCTGGCAGAGTGAAGCCAAGGACTACGATATCACGATGCCCCATTGCGCTGATGTCGATGATCTAATGCTGAAGGATACTACGTTCACCGCTGTCGGCAAGTCGCTGGCAAGCCACTCGGCCCTGCTGAGCGCCGTACGGTTTCTGATATGGACGCCGATCAAGAGACGCTTTGAACGGGCGAGTGGCGACTTCTTCATCATTCCGTACGATCAGTCAGTGCGCATCGACATGGTCAAGCTGCATAGCAAGCAGACCGATCTTGCGAACAAGGCGCTCCTGACGAATTTCGAGAACAGCAGGATCTTCTTCAAGGAAGCGGAACAGAAACTGGCCAACCACGGCATCGGGTTGGGCATCGTCGTGATTCCCTCGAAGGAGCTGGTCGTCTCGCAGTGGGCGGAACGTCGGAAGTTTACAGTCGACCCCCAGTTGATCGAGCTGACACGAGGGGAGCAGAATTTATCCGAGAAATACCGAAAATTCTTTGATCAGGCCGGCATCGAGTGGATCGACGCGCTGCCTTTCCTGGTCAAAGCGCTCGATAGGACGCTGGAGACCGGCGACGAGCTCTATCTTTGGGACAGCGGGCACCCGCTGGCGGCCGGATACCGGGCCTATGCGGAGGCCGCCGCGGCATTGGTCGAGCGCCTCGAGGCCCAATGACGCCATCGGCAGGCCGGCTCGGGCGGGCCTTGAACTGCTTCCTACCCGCGGGATCGACGCCTGGTGGTCTGGCCGCCCGCCTCAGTGCGCGTGGGCCCACACCTTGCGCATGGTCGCATAGGTCAGGCCGGTGAACACGATCAGGAACAGCATGACCTTGAGCCCGGTCCGCTTGCGCTGCTCCAACGTCGGCTCGGCCGCCCAGGTGAGGAAGGTCGCCACGTCCTCGGCCATCTGCGGCAGGGTTGCCTCGGTGCCGTCGGCGTATCGCACCGCGCCATCCTGGAGCGGCGGCGGCATGGCGATCCAGTGGCCGGGAAAATAGGCGTTGTAGTAAGTGCCTTCGGGACCGACCTCGCCCGCCGGCGGCTCGCTGTAGCCCTGGGGCAGGCTGAACACGTAATCGGTCCCGCCGGCGCGCGCCTTGGTGATCAGCGACAGATCGGGCGGCAGCGCCCCGCCATTGGCGACTCTTGCGGCCTGCGGATTGGGATAGGGCGGCGGAATCGGGTCCGACGGGCGCGCCGGCCGCTCGAACATCTCGCCCTGGTCGTTCGGGCCATCGGTCACCGTGTACTGCGCGGCCAGCGCCTCCACCTGCTCGGGGCTGAAGCCCAGATCGGTCAGGTTGCGAAACGCGACGAAGGTGAGGCCGTGACACGCGGAGCAGACCTCGCGGTAGACCTGGAAACCGCGCTGCGCCGCGGCGCGATCGAAGGTGCCGAACGGGCCGTCGTGGTGCCACCTGACATGGAGCGGCTCGGGCGTCTCCGCGATCTGCGCGAAGACCGCAAGAGCACTCCCGGCGAGAATCAGCGCGGCGGCGCCGACGATGCGCAATCCAGACATCCCATTCCTCATTCGGCGGGAGCGAGCACCGGTTCGCTGATGCTCCTGGGCAAGGGGCGCGGCCGCTCGAGCTTGCCGAGCAGGGGCAGCAGGATCAGGAAGAAGACGTAGTAGTACGCGGTGCCGAGCTGCGCCATCAGCACGTACCCGCCCTCCGGCGGATGGGCGCCGAGATAACCGAGCAGCACGCAGTCGGCGACCAGCAGCCAGAAGAACCACTTGTAGACCGGCCGGAAGCGGCCGCTGCGCACCGGCGAGGTGTCGAGCCAGGGCAGGAAGAACAGCACGATGATCGAGCCGAACATCAGGATCACGCCGATCAGCTTCGCCGGGATGAACAGGATATCGAAGGTGATCGCGCGCAGGATCGCGTAGAACGGCAGGAAGTACCACTCGGGCACGATGTGCGGCGGCGTCTGCAGCGGGTTCGCCGGGATGTAGTTGTCCGGATGGCCGAGCAGGTTCGGCGCATAGAACACGAGCAGCGCCAGGAGGAGCATGAACACCGCCACGCCGAACAGATCCTTGACCGTGTAGTAGGGATGGAAGGGCAGCGTGTCCTTGGGCGATTTCTTGTCGATGCCGAGCGGATTGTTCGAGCCGTGCTGATGCAGCGCGAGCAGATGCAGCATGACCACGGCGACGATCACGAACGGCAGCACATAGTGCAGCGCGTAAAATCGGTTGAGCGTAGGGTCGTCGACCGAGAAGCCGCCCCACAGCCAGGTCACGATTCCCTCGCCAAAGATCGGGATCGCCGAGAACAAATTGGTGATCACGGTCGCCGCCCAGAAGCTCATCTGCCCCCACGGCAGGACGTAGCCCATGAACGCGGTGGCCATCATCAGCAGCAGGATGACCACGCCGAGCATCCAGAGCAGCTCGCGCGGCGCCTTGTAGGAGCCGTAGTACAGGCCCCGGAAGAGGTGGATGTAGACCACCAGGAAGAACAGCGACGCGCCGTTCGAATGGGCGTAGCGCAGCAGCCAGCCGAAGTTGACGTTGCGCATGATGTGTTCGACGCTGGCGAAGGCGAAACCGACGTGCGCCGTGTAATGCATGGCGAGCACGATGCCGGTCAGAATCTGGAGGACCAGCGCGAGGCCGGCGAGCGAGCCGAAGTTCCACCAGTAATTCAGGTTCCGCGGCGCGGGATAGCGCGTGCCAATGAACTCATCCATGTACGAGAAGACCGGCAAGCGGTACTCGATCCAGCGGACCACGGGATTGGTGTACACCGCTCGGTCACGCGGGCTTGCGTCCATCGCGCGTACTCTCCCTGCTCTGCGGCCTAGCCGATCCGAACCATGTTGTCGGCGGTGAACGCGTACTCCGGCACGACCAGGTTCCGCGGCGCGGGTCCTCGGCGGATCCGGCCCGAGGTGTCGTAATGCGAGCCGTGACATGGACAGAACCAGCCGCCGTAGTCGCCGCGCGGATCGCCGGACTTCTGGCCCAGCGGCACGCAGCCGAGGTGCGTGCACACGCCCACGACGATCAGCCACTGGGGCTGAATGACCCGCGCCTCATCCGGTTGCGGATCACGTAGCTCGTCGAGCGGCACGGCGCGCGCCTTTTCGATCTCCTCCTGGCTGCGGTGATCCACGAACACCGGCTTGCCCCGCCAGGTGACGGTGATCCGCATGCCCTCCTCGACGCCCGAGAGGTCCACCTCGGTGGAGGCGAGCGCGAGCACGTCGGCGGTCGGGTTCATGCTGTCGATCAGCGGCCACACCAGCGCCGCGGTGCCCACGGCCGCCGTCGCGCCGGTCAGAAGATAGAGGAAGTCGCGGCGCGTGCCTTCGTCCTCGACCTGCTCGTGCGAAGTTGCCATCTCGGCCATGCCCTGCGTCCACCCATCGCGATTCGTTTGCAGGATTTGGCAGGACATCTAGAAGAGCGCCGCGCAGCGTGCAAGGACGGTGACGCAGCCGCGCGTATTGTCGCAGAAATGGCACGCCCGACATTCTGATCAACTCCCTGGTCGGCCTGATCGATTCGATGCCGCGGTCGCCGCTCTTCGGCTGGGCGCCCGCGTCTTGCTCGGCTGCACGGTCGCGCGCTGTTCGGCGGCAGACGGCGCGGCCCGCTGCAGACGCAGGCGCCACACGGGGTCAAGCCTGCGGCCGTTTTCGCCGGAAAGCGTCGCGGCGCTGCCCGGCAGGCGCTCTGGTCGCCGCGCGACCGCGGGGCGTCCGCGCGCACCTTCTGCGGCTGCCTGGTCAGGGCGCAGCTTTGCCGTCTGTCCGGAAAACATTGCAGATTCGTCGAGCCCATCGAGGGGTCTTGCGTTCCGGTTTCGTGGATGCAGATTTGACCTCGGGAGCCGACGGCCAGGGCTTCCCTGATAAGCGGATCGCTCCATTCCAAACGTCTTCCGAAGGTTAGTTCTATCGTGGCGAGCGACACTCAGACGAGCATCGCAGCTGAGCGGATCATTTGTCTGTCCTGCCGGGGCATGGTCGAGCCTGGCAGGGAAGAGTGGCAATGCGTTCGTTGCGGACGGGTGCTATCCGGCGTGTCTCGGGATTCCTGACTTCCGATCGGAGGTCGGCGCGCAACCGGCAGAAGCGCAGGCCTCGTCGATGCGTTCGACAGCAGCAGCTTCGATGAGCGGCTGCCACCGGTTGCCGTTGCCCCGAGTGATCTGGCCGTCGGGGGCCGCCGCCCGCCGGCTTTGTTCCGATTTTACGGATAGCTCTGTTCGAGACTTGTAGAAGGAACCGTCGTGATGAACATGCCGCGCCAGAAGTCTTGATCTGTCTTGCTGGACTGGTCGCGGTCGCCCTGCTGTTCGGTTTTGCCGGGGTGGTTGGCGGTTGGCCGGTGCGGGTGCTGCTCACGGCGGGATTGCTCCTGCTGTTCGTGGATCTTCAGTTCGACTGGTTGAGCCGATCCAAATCGTGGCCAGAGCTTCGGGTCATTGCCGTGTTCGTGCTAGCCCTGACCTGTCCTTCGCCCTGAGGAAGCATCTGAGCCGCATCGTGACGGCGGTGTTCGCGACGATGCTCGTGTCCACGGTCGTCCTGGCGGCGCTCGATCGTCCGGTCTCGCCGGACTCCGGCGCAGCCGCCGCGGACTCGAACCGTGCGACGCCCCGCGAGCCCGGTCCGCCGGCGCCTCCGCGGCTGCCGATCCTCGTTCATCTGATGCTCGACGAACACATCGGGATCCAGGGTCTCTCGGAAGACGTGCCGCAGGGCAGGGGAATGCGGAGATTCCTGCGTGACTTCTTCGACAGATATGGCTTCCGCGTGTTCGCTCGTGCTTACAGTCACTACTCCAGCACGTATAATTCGCTGCCCAACCTCGTGAACTTCGCATCCGAGCCGGTCGATGGCGCGTTCATCTCTGGTGAGGTCGAGCCATACGTCTTGCTCAGCAACCGGTATTTCGAGCTCCTGGGCCACGCAGGCTACAACATCCACGTCTATCTAATTCACTACATGGATTTTTGCGCGTCGGCTCACGAGTACATCGCCAGCTGCACAACCCGCGAAGTTACTGGAATCAAGGCGCTGGAATCGGTGGATATCCCGGTTTGGGACAAGGTCACGCTGATCTGTCGACGCTTTGCTGAACTCTCCGCGTTGAAGGCCGCTGCGGAGGAGCGCTACGGGCACATCCGGCAAGTGTTGCACTCCGCGGGCTGGATTTTGCCCGAGTGGTGGCTCAAGGGGGACCCGCTTGCGCCTATCAAGGATCTGGCACTGTGTTGGACGATGTCACTGCGGAAGTGGCCGGAGCCGCGCCCGGCCAAAGGTTCTTCGTGCATTTATTGCTGCCGCATTTCCCGTACGTGTTTGACCCGATGTGCCATCTTCGCCCGGTTGCGGAGTGGGAGCTACCGAAACCAAACGATCGCGAATCAAGAGCAAGACGATATGGATTGTACCTCGGGCAAATGAGGTGCCTCTATCGCAAGCTGGATGCCATGTTTCAGCAATGGCAAAAGGCCGCGATCTTCGATCAACTGGTGATCGTGGTGCATAGTGACCACGGGTCGAAGATCACGCAGCGCAGTCCCGGCGTGGATAATCAACACAAGCTATCTGATGCCGATTACATGGACAGCTTTTCGACACTGTTCGCGGTGAAAGGGCCTCACCATCCCCCCGGCTACGACCGCCGGGTTGCGGCGATCGAGGAGCTGCTTGGGGAAGTGGTCGGCAGATCGACCGGAGATGACCATGCTCACGCCGACCCGTACGTTTTCCTTTCGAATGGACGGGCCCAGTCTATGCTCCGACAGCCGCTCCTGGCCTTCGACCACGAGCAGTGAGGATCCCGAAAAGGCGAGCCCGCGATGCCTGGATGACCTGCGACCCCCACGGGATATCGCGGTGCTTACGGGTGAGCCGTACCGCGCCGCGCCGGTTCCGCCCGCTGTCGCGCTGGCCGCCGGGGACGTTCCCGGCGCGCGCCATTGCGCAGCACGAGGCGGTGGCGGGGCGTGGCCGGAGGGACGTACGCCTCGGCCTGCCGAGCCGGTCGTCGGCAGGCTCTGCAGCCCCCATCTGCGGCGGCGCCCTCTCTCGCCGGTGTTGTCGCGTGGTGGCCGGTGTTGTCTCGGCATCCGGCGAAAGCGTACCATCGCCCACGGGAACCCGAGGTTGGGAGAGGCGCGTGGGCGGCGACGAGTTGATGGATCTGCGCGAGCGCGTGCGTGCCTGGTTCGAGGCGCTGCGCGATCGCCTGTGCGCCACATTCGAGCAGCTCGAAGCGGACTACCGCGGGCCGGAGAGCGACCGGCTCGCGCCCGGGCGTTTCGTGCGCCGGGCGTGGGACCACCCTGAGGGCGGCGGCGGCGTGATCGCCCTGCTGCGCGGCCGCGCGTTCGAGAAGATCGGGGTCAACGTCTCGACCGTGTGGGGCGAGTTCGGGCCCGCGTTCGCCGCGCAGATCCCTGGCGCCGAGCGGGACGCTCGCTTCTGGGCCAGCGGCATCTCCGTGGTGACGCACCCGCGCTCGCCGCACGTGCCGCCGGCGCACATGAACACGCGGCACATCCAGACCACGCGGGCATGGTTCGGCGGCGGGGCCGATCTGAATCCGATCGTGGCCGACGAGGCAGATACCCGAGCGTTCCACGCCCGTCTCGAGCAGGCCTGCGCCCAGTTCGAGCCGGGCTACTATTCGCGGTTCAAGGCGTGGGCGGACGAGTACTTCCACCTGCCGCATCGCAACGAGCCGCGCGGGGTGGGCGGCATATTTTACGACTACCTGGAAGACGACCTGGAGCGCGACTTCGCGTTCACCCGCGCGGTCGGCGAGGCGTTCCTGGAGATCTATCCGCAGCTCGTGACGCGGCATATGGACCACGCCTGGACCCCGGCGGAGCGCGCGTATCAGCTTGAGCGGCGCGGTCGCTACGTCGAGTTCAACCTGCTGTATGATCGGGGTACCCAGTTCGGGCTCAGGACCGGCGGCAATCCCGAGGCGATCCTGATGTCCCTACCGCCTCTGGTCGCCTGGCCGTGAAGACGAGCCCGCGCCTGTCGACCGCGACCCGGCGGTCGGCCTCGACCGGGTCGCTGTCGACCCGATCCGGTGCGCGAGAGTAAGGCCATCGCGACGCAGGTGCGCTCGGAGCTGCCAAGAGCGATCTCAACGAGCGGCCCGGCGCGATCGGGTCGAGTTCTTTCGGACAGGGCGATTTTCACCTGAGGAGCGCCTCGGCTGCACCCGGCCCGGGCGTCACGTTTGCCCGGCCGCAGCGCTGACCGCGTTCGCCCGCTGTTGCATCCCGCCGCCGCGGTGGCTCGCGCTCAACGTTCAGGAGCCGTCGCCGGCCTCCTCGAGGCTGAGCGCGGTGATCGACAGGGCATGGATGTCGGTGCGCATGAGGTCGGCGAGCGCGGCAAAAACCATGCGTTGACGCTCGATGCGGGACTTGCCAGCGAACATCGCCGTCACAATTAACACCCTGAAGTGGCTCTCGCCTTGCGCGCGTGCGCCGGCGTGCCCGGCGTGCAGCGCCGATTCGTCGACGAGTTCGAGCCGGCTGGGCGTGAGTGCGGCAGTAAGCCGATGTCGGATCGCGTCGGCGAGAGGCGCAGGATGGGCTTTGGGCATGAGAGAACGGAACCGTTCGGGTCGGGTCAAACGAGCGGCTACGGGCAGGTTCGTGCATACGGTGGTATGAGCCGATAGGTAGCATTCGCTTTAAATAAAATATCGTGTTATGCTTTCTGGTGAACAAGGGCCAAGACCCGTAGTAGGCGTATTAGGAACGACTTTTTATCGCTTTACGATTTAGAAAGAACTTGCCGTTTACCATGAGTAGTAGAGGCAAGGGCTCTCGACCTGACAGCGCGGCGCTCACGCGGGGCTGGCACTCGTCGAACAAGTCCCAAGCCTGCCCCAATGGCCCAGTTGTGAGGGATGGAGAGAAGACGATGGCGACAGTGATCGCGAAGCCGACCGCCAACCCGGGTCCGGGCCGGTCCCGTGCGCAGGACGTTGACCGCCATGTCGGCGCGCGTATGCGCGAGCGCCGGATCATGCTCGGGCTGACCCAGCAGCAGATGGCCGAGCTGATCGGCGTCACCTATCAGCAGGCGCACAAGTACGAGAAGGGCATCAATCGCATTGCTGCCGGCCGTCTGTATAATATCGCGCAGGCGCTCGGTGTCGATGTCGGTTATTTCTTCGAGGGCCTGCACAGTGGCGATCAGGCGTTCAAGGCGACGCCTCAACAACGGATGCTTCTGGAGCTGGCGCGGAATTTCATCAGCATTCCGACCCGCAAGCATCAAGAGGCGATCTGCTCGCTGGCTCGCGCACTGAACAGTTCCGACCAGTAGGCCGGCATACGCTCTCATCCGGGCCAGGCGCGCTCCGCACTGCACCATCCCGACCCCACCCGGCAGCCGCCGGGTGGGCGGCGCCGGCGCCCGCCGGTGAGGCGGAGCGCGCCGACGGCGGCTTTGCCACCACCTCCGTCCAGGTGACCGGGACACGACCTCTCGCCTGAGCGAGCCTGTGCCGCGGCGCCTCTTTCAGCACGACCGTCCGGCAGGTTATCGGCGGCTGGACGTCCGACCGGCTTTCGCAAGGTGCGGCGGGTATCGCGGCGGAGCTGCCGTGCGAACGGTCACGGCCGCGGGCGCTGGTGGGGTTGCGCTTCGGGCGCTTGGTCGCAGGGCTGAGCGATGCCCGTTGTTCCAGCGATCCGCTTCGCCCAGCCGTCGCGATCGCGCCCAATGATCCGGACCTTGCCCCATCCGGCGTCCCTTGCTCGGGGGGGAGGCGACCGGCATATTAGCTGGCATGAGCGAGCGCCGCTCGTCGCGTCACGCCGAACTTGATCCGTTGCGCGCCAACGGAGCCCGGCGCCCGTGCGACTGGCCCCAGTGCCAGCTCGGGGGCGACTACCGCGCACCCAAGTCGCGCGAGCGTCTGCGCGAGTTTCATCATTTCTGCCTGGAGCACGTGCGCGAGTACAACCGCGCCTGGGATTTCTTCGCCGGCATGAGCCAGGCCGAGATCGAGGGCTACCTGCGCGAGGACGTGACCTGGCATCGCCCGACCTGGCCGCTCGGCTCGCAGCAGCAGCACGCGGCGGGCTGGCGCTGGCAGGACCCCTATCACCTGTTTCTCAATGGCGATGGCCTCAACGGCGCGCCGGGAGCATCGGAATGGGATCGCGTCCCCGGCCGGCACGGCAAGCTGGTCCGCATGCTGGCCGTGCTCGATCTCGCGCCGGGCGCTACCCGTGCCGAGCTCAAGGCCCGCTACAAGCAGCTGGCCAAGCGGCATCATCCGGACCTGCACGGCGGCGACAAGAGGGCGGAAGAACGGTTGAAGTTGATCAATGAGGCGTATACCTACTTGCTCGACAGTGATCACTTCGCCTGAGCGATCGGCGCCATCCCGGAGTAGCCACCGTGCAACGCGACGCTGCCGTCACCGACCGGCCCCGGCTGGTCGGCCTGCAGGATCTGCCCGCCACGCCGGACATCACCATATCGGTCCGCCAGAGCTTCGGGATCGACTCCGACCTGCAGGTGCCGGCGTTCTCGCAGACCACCGAATACGTGCCGGAGATCGATGAAGCCTATCGCTTCGACCCTGGCACCACTTTGGCTATACTCGCGGGCTTCGCCCATAACCGCCGGGTCATGATCCAGGGGTATCACGGCACGGGCAAATCGACGCACATCGAGCAGGTCGCGGCCCATCTCAACTGGCCGTGCGTGCGGATCAATCTGGACAGCCACATCTCGCGCATCGACCTGGTCGGCAAGGACGCCATCGTCCTGCGCGACGGCAAGCAGGTCACCGAGTATCGCGAGGGGATGCTGCCGTGGGCGCTGCAGCATCCGGTCGCGCTGGTGTTCGACGAATACGATGCCGGCCGGCCGGACGTCATGTTCGTGATCCAGCGCGTGCTCGAGGTGGAAGGCAAGCTCACCCTTCTGGACCAGAACCGGGTGATGCGGCCGCATCCGTCGTTCCGCCTGTTCGCCACGACCAACACCGTCGGGCTCGGCGACACCAGCGGCCTCTACCACGGCACGCAGCAGATCAATCAGGGGCAGATGGACCGCTGGAACATCGTCGCCCAGCTCAACTATCTCGAGCACGACGCCGAGGTCGACATCGTGCTCGCCCGCTGCCCGGAATACCACACCGAAGAAGGGCGCAAGACCATCTCGCAGATGGTCAGTCTGGCCGATCTGTCGCGGGCGGGCTTCGTCGCCGGCGACATCTCGACCGTGATGTCGCCGCGCACGGTTTTGACCTGGGCCGAGAATACCCTGATCTTCGGCGATATCGGCTTCGCGTTCCGGCTGACGTTCCTCAACAAGTGCGACGAGACGGAGCGGCCGATCCTCGCCGAGTACTACCAGCGCTGCCTCGGCATGGAGCTGCCGGAAAGCCCGGTCAACGCCACGCTGCTGTGATGCGCTGCGGATGAGCCCGCTCGGCAAGGAACGCCTGGAAGGCTTTCAGCGCGCGCTCGCCGCCGCGTGCCGCGCGATCGCCCACAAGCCCGGGCTCAACGTCAGTTTCCGCGCCGCCGAGGGGCGCGGTCTGGGCCGCCAGGCCGAGCCGCACCGTCCCGGCAAGCGGGCCGGCGAGGCGCCCGATCTGCAGCTGCCGCCGCCCCGGCGGGCAATGGCGGCCCAGGACGTGGCCCGGCTGCGCGGCGAGGCCGATGGCGCGGCGCTGCGGCTGCGGCACCACAATGCCAAGCTGCATACCCGCCTCGCGCCCCATGGCGAGGTCGCGGGAGCGATCTTCGGCGCGCTCGAGCAGGTGCGGGTCGAGGCGCTCGGCGCCCAGCGCATGCTCGGGGTCGCCGCCAATCTCGCCAGCGCCCACGCCGCGCGCCAGCGCCGCGCCGCCGGCGCCCCGGGCGACGAGCAGGCCGATCTCGGGGCCGCGTTGGAGTTATACGCGCAGGAGAGCCTGCTCGGGTTCCACCTGCCGCGGGAGCAGCGCGCGCAGCTCGACGACTGGCGCCCCTGGCTGGAGAGCCGGACCGGCGAGGACTGGGGCGATCTGCGCGCGCATCTGGCCCACCAGGAGGCGTTCGCTCTACGCGTGCGCGAGCTGCTCGCCCGTCTCGGCCTGGCCGAAGAGCTCGGCGAGGAGCCGGAAGATCCGGATGCCGAGCAGGATGAGGCCCAGGAAGAAGAGCAGCAGCCCAGCGACGACGCGCAAGGCGACCAGGCCGCCGAGGCCGCGGAGCGCGCGCCGAGCGAAGCGGACGCCAGCGCCGGCGCCGACGAGGCCGCCGAGAGCTCCCCGAGCGAGCGGCTGGAGGATGCCGCAGCTCCGGGCGCCGACGACCGCGAGGGCAGCGACGCGCCGTTCCAGACGCCCCAGTACATCCCGCCCGGCGGCGAGGCGCTCGCGTATCGCGTGTTCACCACCCGGTTCGATGAGGTGATCGAGGCCAACGAGCTGTGCAGCACGGTCGAGCTCGGCCGGCTGCGTGCCCAGCTCGACCAGCAGCTGCATCGCTTCCAGGGCATGATCGGGCGGTTGGCCAATCGCCTGCAGCGCCGGCTCATGGCCCAGCAGACCCGCTCCTGGGAGTTCGACCTCGACGAGGGCCTGCTCGACACGGCGCGGCTGACCCGGGTCGTGGTCAACCCCGAGCAGCCGCTGTCCTACAAGCTCGAGAAGGATATGGAGTTCCGCGACACGGTGGTGTCGCTGCTGATCGACAACTCCGGCTCGATGCGCGGCCGGCCGATCGCGGTTGCGGCGATGTGCGCCGATATTCTCGCGCGTACGCTCGAGCGGTGCGCGGTCAAGGTCGAGATTCTGGGCTTCACGACCCGCAGCTGGAAGGGCGGCCAGAGCCGCGAGCAGTGGCTGCGCGAGGGCAAGCGGCCCAATCCGGGGCGCCTGAACGATCTGCGCCACATCGTGTACAAGGCGGCCGACAGCCCGCGGCGGCGCTCGAGGCGGAACCTCGGGCTGATGCTGCGCGAGGGGCTGCTCAAGGAGAACATCGACGGCGAGGCGATCCTGTGGGCCCACCAGCGGGTGCTCGGCCGTCCCGAGCAGCGGCGCATCCTGATGGTGATTTCGGACGGCGCCCCGGTCGACGACAGCACGCTCTCGGCCAATCCGGGCAACTATCTGGAGCAGCATCTGCGCAAGGTGATCGAGTGGATCGAGCAGCGCTCGCCGGTCGAGCTGCTGGCGATCGGGATCGGGCACGACGTGACCCGGTATTACCGGCGCGCGGTCACCATCTCCGATCCGGAGCAGCTGGGCGGTGCCATGCTCGGCGAGCTGTCGGCGCTGTTCGACCTCGCGCGCCAGCCGCCGCCCCGGCGCTCGCGCGCGGCCTGACAGCGGGTCGTCTTCGAGGTCGGCGAGATCTGCGCCGACGGGACAACTGAGGGCGTTCCGGCTAACCTGGCAGCGCCATGCCGACCGAGCCGCTTGTCAGCGTGATCATTCCGGCCCTTCACGCCGAGGCCACCTTGTTACGCGGTCTGCGCGCCCGGACCGGCCCGTCCTCGCAGGCGATCGTCGCTTCGAAGGACGGGGGCCACGATCTGGCCGTGCTGGTGCGCGCCGGGATCCGCCATACCATGACGGAGAACGGGCGGGCGCCCCGGGTCGATGCCGGGCTGGCGCGCCTGGTCGAGGAGCCGCCCCGTGTCGCCTGAGCGAGTGGCGTTGGTCACCGGCGGCGGCCGGCGCATCGGGGCGCATCTCGCCCGCACGCTCGCGCGGCGCGGCTACGCCGTGGCGATCCATTATCGCACCTCGGCGGCCGAGGCGGAGGCCGTGGCGCACGAGATCGAGCGGAGCGGCGCCCGCACCGCCACGTTCCGGGCCGATCTGGACGATCCGGCGCAGCTGGAGGGGCTGATCGCCGCCGCGCAGGCCGCGCTCGGCCCGGTCACGGTCCTGGTCAACAGCGCCGCCGTGTTCGAGCGCGACCGCGCCGCCGATTTCAGCGTGGCTCAATGGGACCGGCAGCTCGCCACCAACCTGCGCGCCCCGGTGGTGCTCGCGCGTGAGTTCGCGCGCCTGTTACCGGCGGCGACGACCGGGCTGGTCGTCAATCTCCTCGATCAGCGCATCGCCGCGCCGACCAGGAGCTACTTCAGCTACACGCTGAGCAAGCGGGCCCTCGCCGCGGCCACCGAGCTGCTTGCCGCGGCTCTCGCGCCGCGGGTGCGGGTCAACGGCATCGCTCCCGGCCTCACCCTGATCAGCGGCGCGCAGTCCAAGGCCGAGTTCGAGCGCCTGATCCACCGGACGCCGCTCGGCCGGGGCAGCTCGCCGGACGCCATCGCGCGCGCGCTGGTCTATCTGCTGGAGGCGGACGTGGTCACCGGGCAGATCCTGTTCGTCGACGGCGGCCGCCACCTGATCGGTCGACTTGCGGACGAGCCGGCCACGCGCGGCGAGCCCCTATCGCCGGCCGAATAGCGGGAGCTCCGATGAGCAGCGCCACGCCTCTATGGGACGCGCAGGCCAGCTACGAGCGGGTCGCGCTCGAAGACCTCACAATCGAGCTGCAGGTCGGGATCAATCCGTGGGAGCGCGCGCCCGGCAAGGCGCAGCGGCTGCTGGTCACGGTCGAGATGTTCCGCCACCGCGGCGCCTTCACCGGCGCGAGCGTCGCCGACTGCATCGACTACGACCGGGTGTACGGCCACATCGCCGCCCGCTGGACGCCGGCGCACGCCCATACCGATCTGCTCGAGTCGTTGCTCGAGGAGCTGGTTGGGTTGTGCTTCGAGGACGCGCGGGTCGAGGCGTGCCGCGTCGCGATCCGCAAGCCCCATGTCTATAACGGGCGGGCCGTGCCGGCAGTCGAGGTGTACCGTCTGCGCTCCGACCTGCGAGCGGGGCCCGGAGGGACCACGAAGTAGCCGCCGCGGCTCCCTCTCGATCCGCCGCAGCTCCTGACGCGTTCCTCGCCCACCGCGGCGCTGGCTCGCGCCGGCTCGACGAGATGTCGAACTGAAGTCCGCGGGCGCCTCGAGGCTGCGATTTGCGACCCTGCCCCGCCCGCCGGACACGAAGCGCCTCGCCGATCAGCAGCAAAGCCGCACGGGTGCGCTGACCTGCCGGACCGTGCTCCACGATGGCCGGCCGCCGCACTGGCGTACATCAACCAAGCGGTAACCGAAATCCTCGCGTCTGCTCCCAGGCACAATTCACCTCACAATAGGGGTGCGCGGCTCAAAGGAGAGCCGAAATTATGCCGGCGCGGTCAATATTCAGGAAAGAATCGCTCAGATCACATCGGCTTGGTTGCTCGGCCTTTTTGTTAACAATGGCTTTAGCCACATCTTGGCCGATTGAGGCTAGAGCGTTGCCAGATGCAACCAGCTCGATCGAGCCAGATATCTCGGCCCGATATTTTGGGTCCGTCATCGATGCCGACGAGGACGGCGCGGCGCCTGCCGTTGGAATCTCGGCAGCCCCGCAAGCGGGACTGGTCGCCGGTAGGCCCACGTCCCGGTCGAGCAAGGTTCTCAAGGAAGTCGGCAAGCAGGCGATCGACCAGCCCGGGCATTTCCTGATCGCCGCTGTCCCGATCTGGGCATCGCGTTGGCTCGCGGGTGTGCCGTGGTACGGCTGGGTCGCCGCCCCGCTGCTCGCCTATCGGGAATGGCTGCAGTGGCCGTCCAACAGGTGGTGGGACCCGCCGCTCGACTGGGCTTTCCTCAGCCTGGGCGCGGTCGTGGCGACGTTCCGCCGTCGCCGCGCGCATCGCCAGCCGCATGGCCTGCAGCCGCTCCGCCGCCGCATCGCACGGGGACTGTCGTCCGTCCTGGCGATGGCGACGGGTCGCCGGGCAAGGCCTGCAGCTACGTAGGAAGGCCTCCGGAGGCAACCCCCGGGACCTCGCCTGCTCAGTGCAGCAGAAGGACGGTCCCCCCAATCACCTCGCCGGAGTTGGGCCATGCGTGAAATGTGGGGACCGGGGCGGCGAAGGTGAACGCCAGCTCGATCTGGCGAAGCACGCGGCACAACGAGCGGCGTTTTGAATTTCATCGCGGTCAACAAACATGGCATGAGGACCGGCGTTCGGCGCGCTCCTCGTCAATCTACGATCGAGTTCTAAGTTCGGAACCGAAGTTGATCGGCGCATCCGGCGACGACTAGAGGGCTGGCAGCAACGCCACTGATCCGACCAGGTCGTCGGACAGCTCGGGCCTACCCGCCGCGCGACGAATATCGGCTACGTCGACGCCCCTCGCTGCTCACCATTATCCCCGATCATCGCGCCCCAGAAGTTTGATGAGGTGAAGTGACCTGGTCATTTGACCTCGTCACGATGCAGTTCATTGGGTCGTGCTGGCGTGCTGAGTAGGCGCTCCTCCGACTTGGTAAATGGGATAGAGGCATCCCCGCCGCATCCGCTACAAGCCATCAAAGGATTTTTTGGTTGACTAATCCGGCCAATGATACTAAAAAACGTGCAATATTGTATAAATGGTGATGGCAGCATGGAATGGCTTAAACCTATAGTTGAGGGGAGTGGTTTCGGTAACATCGAGAATCGGGAGATAGTGATGAAACGTCGCGCATTCTTACAGGGCAGCGGACTGGCAGCATTCGGCCTCGGTGCGTCCACCGGCGCTCAGGCGCAGCGGCTGATAGACTTTCCCCAGCTCCTTATGTGCAGGCGGCCCGTGAGGGTGCGCCGTAACATCTACGAGCTTTATGAGGAGGATCCCAACCACCCGATCATCGAGAACTACCGCCAGGGAGTCGCGGCGCTGAAGGGGCAACCCGACTTCACGCCAACGAGTTGGGCTTATCAGGCTAACATCCACGGAACTACCCTGGCACCCGGTTCCTGGCCGGCCGGCGCTCCGTTCTCCACCTGCGAGCACTCGGGGGCGGTGATTACCCCGTTTTTCCTGTCCTGGCACCGCATGTACCTCTACTACTTCGAGCGGATCCTGCGGAAATTCTGCGGCAATCCCGACTTCGCCCTGCCCTATTGGGACTGGACCACCAACCGCCGACTGCCTCCTCCGTTCCGCGATCCGACGATCGGACCAAATCCGAACCCGTTGTACGACAGTACTCGCAACGCTGGTATCAACAACGGCGACCCGATGCCGGCTTCGGCCGTCGATGCTTCCCCCGATCTGGCCCAGAACAACTACTTCAACTTTCAGAGCGGGCTCGAGGGCACGCCCCACGGGACCGTTCACGGGACCATTGGCGGGAATATGAGCAACTTCCCCGGTGCCGGTCGGGACCCGATCTTCTGGCTGCACCACTGCAACATCGACCGGCTGTGGGAGGTGTGGCTTTACACCGGCAGTGGCCATAGCAATCCGACCGGCAACACCACTTGGCTCAACCAGAGCTACACCTTCGCGACGGAGAAGGGGGTCCTGGTCAACCATCAAGGATCCGAAATTCTGGATACCCAGACGCAGCTGCGTTATGTTTACGAGCACACTTGTACACCCGTTTTCCCAGTCCTCGCTCTAGGAACCTTGGTGGCAGCGGTCCAGCAGCGGCAATTATTGTCCGAGCTCCTGATCGCGAAGGACGTGAAGCTGCCAGCGGAGTCGGCGCGCATAACACTTCGGCAGAAGGATGCGGCTGGGCGCGACCGGCTAGTCAGATCGCTGTCTCTGCTGGCCGCGCCCGATGAGGACATCCGCAGTCTGCTGGTCTTCGAAGGCATCAGGACCGAAGCACCAGCCGACGGCTATCTCGAGATCTATATCGGACTGCCGGAGGGGACCGAGCCGAATTTCGAGAGCTCCTATTACGCTGGAAATATGGATTTCTTCGGGGCGGACGCAGAGTCGCGCCGCTCGATGGAGTTTCGCCAAGACCGGCATGCCGGGCACGGGCTGACCCGTGAAATCGATGTTACCGAGACGGTGCGACGGCTCTACGGACGCGGTCAGATCGGGGAGGCGGGGCTATCGGTAACGCTGGTTCCAGCCGGGATGGCGCCAGAAGGTCGCCCTTTTCGAATGAAGCCAACGGCCAGTGCTGTTATCGACTCGATCACCCTATCGGTCATCAAAGAGCCCCGCTGACTATTCGCGCTACCAATCTCGATTGATGAAGAGCCGGCGTTATTGTCGGTTCTGGTGAGCGAGAGTGTCGCTAGATCGGCGTTGACGGTCGCTGGCACGCCACCAGAATCGCCGGGAAACTCGTCGGGAGATTGCTGTTGGGGGTCTCTTCGGCAGCGCGTTCTTGCGTGTTGCTTTAGGGTATACCTCGAAGAGCGGGGCCTTTGGCGCCCTTCTGCACGCGGCGTGGCAAACGGAGGGCGGAGCGGGGTGAGATTCTTCAGGAACACGCGTGAAACAGCCGAGACGTCTTAAATGAGCAGCAACAGCAGGATGCCGCCGATCACCAGCAGAATGCCGATCACCTCGGTGCGGTTCGGGCGCTCGTGGAAGAAAAAGACGGCGGCGGCGAAGGTGAACACCAGCTCGATCTGGCCGAGCGCGCGCACGTAAGCGGCGTTCTGAATCGTCATCGCGGTGAACCAGCCGGCCGAGGCGATCATGCCGGTCACGCCGGCCCACACCGAGACGCGCCAGGAGCGGAACACCGCGCTGAGCTGCCCGGGCTCGCGGGCGCGCATGTAAAGCGCCATTACCAGGGTCTGGAAGACGGTCACGCAGGCAAGCGTGTAGGCGGCCCGGATCAGGAAGCTCTGGTCGCCGAGCGACAGTGAGGCGCCGCGGTAAGAGATCGCCGATATCCCGAAGAACGCGCCGGAGGCGAGACCGATCAGCGCCGGCTTTTCGGTCCAGCTGGTGAGCAGGCCCGCAAAACTCATCCGGGTGCTCGCAAGCGAGATCGCCATGACCCCGAGCAGGCTGATGACGATCGCGAGCGCCGCGCCGAGCCCGAGCGGATCGCCGAGGATCAGGATGCCGAAGATCGCGGTCTGCACGGTCTCGGTCTTGGAGTAGGTGGTGCCGACCGCGAAGTTGCGAAACGAGAACGAGTATAAGAGGAGCGCCGTCGCCGTGATCTGGGCGAGGCCGCCGACCACGGCGTATAGGATGAAGGCCGTGTTCGGACGGGGCAGTTCGTCCCCAGAGAGCGCCGCGAGCGCCGTGACGTAGAGAAGCGCGAGCGGCGCGGCATAGGCGAAACGGGAGAAGGTCGCGCCGGTATTGCTCAGCTGCCCTTTGAGATGCCGTTGCACCGCCGAGCGCAGGTTCTGAAAGAACGCCGCGGCGATGGTGATCGGGATCCAGGCGTCCACGCTCGGGCTCTAACGCCTTTCCTTGATCTTACGCGGACGCGCTGGCCTCGGCGTGCGTCTTTGCGCCCAGCACCCGGATCGCGGCGCACGCCGCGCCATAACCGTTGTCGATGTTGACCGTGACCACGCCGGGGGCGCAGCTGGCGAGCGCGGCGTGCAGCGCGGTCTCGCCACCGCGCGCCGCGCCGTACCCGGTCGAGGTCGGCACCGCGATCACTACGCCGCCGACCAGGCCGCCCACCACGCTGAACAGCGCGCCCTCCATGCCGGCGACGACGATGACCACCGGATAGCGGCGCAGCTCCTCCTCATGCTGCAGGATGCGCCACAGCCCGGCCACACCCACGTCCGCGATCTCGCGCGCCGGCAGCCCGTAGAACGCGAGCGTGCGCAGCGCCTCCCGCGCCACCGGCAGATCGCTGGTGCCGGCGGTGACGACCGCGGCGACCGGCTCGCCCTCGGGCCGGCGCCACGGGCCGCAGATCGCGGTGCGCGATGCCGGATCGTAGTCGAGCGCGGCCTGCGCCGGCGCGGCGAGCGCGGCGACCACTTCCGCTGCCAGTCGGGTCAGCAGGAGTGGCGTTTCGCGCGCCTGCGCCAGGGCGATCGCCTCGCCGATCTGGGCGGGCGTCTTGCCGGGGCAGAGCACGGACTCGCCGAGCCCGATCCGCCGCCGCCGGTCGAAGTCGAAGTTGACGTCAGGCGCCATCGGCGGCGGTGCGCAGGAAGGCGCTGCCCATCCGGTACGGCTCGTAGCGCACGGAGCTGGCGCCGGCCATCTGCTCGATGGTGCGCCGCAGCCGCGCCGCCGAGGTTGCCTCGATGCGCGCGAGGCCGTCGGGGTCGAGCTGGATCGCGACGCCGTCGTGAAATAGGCGGCAGCGGACCGTGCGCGGCCCCAGCTCGCGGCTGATCAGGCGCTCGACCGCGTGCACCAGGCGCAGCCGCTCAGCGGTCACCGCGATGCCGGTCGCGAGCCGGCTGGACAGGCAGGGCGCCGCCGGCAGCTTGGCGAGATCATGCAGGTCGAGGGCGCGCGCGAGCGCCCGCACCGTCGCCTTGTCGATCGCCGCCTCGACGTAGGGGTGGCGCACGCCGTGCGCTGCCGCCGCCTTGAGGCCGGGGCGCCAGTCGCCGAGATCGTCGAGATTGGTGCCGGACACGATCGTCGCCCCGGTGCTCGCGGCGATCGTGCCGTACAGGTTGGTCTTGCAGAAAAAGCAGCGATTCGCCGGGTTGGCGAGGTAGGCCGGGTCGGCGAACTCGCCGGCATCGATGATCGAAAGACGCCAGCCCTCGCGGCGCGCATGGTCCTCGACGCGTGCGGTCGCCTCGGGCGGCACCGCGGGCGACACCGCGTGCACCATCTCCGCGCGGCCGCCGAGCCGGCGTCCTGCGGCGACCGCGAGCGTCATGCTGTCCACCCCGCCGCTCACCGCGACCGCAACCGCGCCGATGCTTGCGAGCACCGCGTCCAGTTCGGCCGTCTTGTCCGCGATCCCGCTCAACCGCCCTCCTTGGTTTCCAGCGCCCGCGCTTCGGCCGCGCGCCGCCGGCTCGATCGCGCGGCGTGCCCGTCGCCGCGCACTTGATCTATCTCCGCCTTGGCGGTGCGCAACCCGCCCGGGCGGGTGACCGTCTTGACCGGGATCTCGCCGTCCGCGGTCGCCACCTCGACCACCTCGCGCGCGAGCGCGGCGCGCGCCTCGATCCGCCAGCGCAGGCCGATCGTGGCGGTCTCAACGAAACACCGTTCGATCACCGCGTCCAGCCTTTCCGGCCGGGCGAGCACCTGGAGGTGCGCGGCGAGACGGCCCTTCTTGCCGAGCGCGGGCAGCTGGACCACATCCAGCACGCCCTCGGCCGCGCGCAGCGCCTCGAGGCCGCGCGCCAGCTCCTCGGGGCTCTGATCGTCCACTTCGAAGGTCAGCACGGCGACCCGCTCGTCCTGCCGCCAGCCGCTGTCGCCGTCGTAGACGACGACCCGCAGCGCGTTGCTGATGCCGGAGAGGCGCTGCGTGCCGAAGCCGCTGCCGGTCGCGGCCAGCCGCCAGGGTCCCGGCGGCAGGCGCGGCGCCGGGCGCAACTGGCGCAGGATCGCGGCGCCGGTCGGGGTGACCCGCTCGCCGGCGATGCCGTCGTCCTGCATCAGAAATCCCGCCAGTAGGCGGGCCGTGGCCGGAGCCGGCACCGGCAGCGGGCCGTGCCGGGTCCTGATCCGGCCGCTGCCGACTGGCAGCGCGGCGACCGACCAGCTCGCCGGCGCCAGCGCTTCGATCAGCCACGCCGCGCCCACGATGTCGGCGACCGAGTCCCAGTCAGCGATCTCGTGGAAATGCACCTCGTCGACCGGCACGCCGTGCACCGCCGCCTCGGCCTCGGCGAGCTCGGCGAAGATCGCGATCGCGCGCTCGCGCACTGCCGGCCGCAGCGGCGCCGCGCCGAGGCTCGCCCGGATCTCGCGAAAGTGGCCGGGCGGCGACCCGAGCTCGTCGGCCGGGGCCTCGATCACGACGCGCCGGCCGCTCAGCACGCCGTCGTCGTGGGCCAGCAGCCGCGTGCGCCAGCTGTCCGGCAGGCCGGCCGCGCGCATCGCGGCGAAGGTCTCATCGGCATGCTCGGGATGCGCGTCGAGCAGGGCGGCGAGGAACATGTCCCCGGCCACGCCGCCCAGCGGATCGAGGTGCAGATGGACGCGCTGCCCCATGCTCAGGCCGCCGGCCGGTACACCGGGACCACGTAGGGACCCTCCGGGATCACCGCGACGCGGCGATCGCCAGAGCGCGCGACGCTCGCCTCGACCGCGGCCGCGACCGATCCGATCATCCGCACGCCAGTCAGCGCGCGCTCGCGCTCGGCCAGACCATCCGAGTACAGCTGGATCGAGCTGAGCCGCATCGGCTTCAGCTGCATCTCCGTCTGCCACTCGTCGATGTCGGCGAAGCGCTTCTCGCTGATCTCGGCGAGGAACCGCTCCGGCCCGCGCTCCACCAGGCGCCGCTGGGCATCGCGGAACTCCTCGGAGCCCATGCCCTCGGAGCAGGCCGATGCGATGATCAGATCGGCGCCGGGCGCCATGATCTCGAGCGGCGTCACCATCCCCTTGACGGTCTGATAGTAGGTCTTGTCGAGCGGGTAGCCGGCGGCGCTGGTCACCACCGTGCTGAACCGCTCGGCGAGCGGGACTTCGGCGTACTCGCTCATGTGCCGGACCGCATCGAGGTGGCTTGCCACGATCTCGCCGAAATTGACGAACGACAGCCGTCGCTCCTCGTCGATCACCGTGTTGAGCGCGAGCGCGCCGCCCAGCATCTCGACGATCTCGAGCTGGGTCTCGTGCAGCGGATTGCCCGCAAGCGTGCAGCTGGTCGCGCGCGGGTGCTCCATGAAGCGCGCGCTGTGGAACGTGGTGATCGTATCCTTGTGCGCTACGCCCGGCGCGATCACCTTGCGCCCGCCCGACCAGCCGGCCATGAAGTGCGGCTCGACCAGGCCGGTCGCGATCTTGAGCTCCGCCTCGACCAGGCGCCGATCCAGCCTGACCGGCACGCGGTGCGTGCGCGTGGTGCCGAGGTCGACGTGCGCCCCATCGTCGCGGGCGAAGTGGTTCGCGACCTCGACGGTGTCCATAACCCAGCGCGAGCCGACCAGCTCGGCCAGCTCCTCGCCCTCGTTCGGCCGGTGCAGCCCGGTCGCGACCAGGATCTTGATGCGCTCGGCGGCAAGGCCGGCGGCCAGCAGCTGCTCGACCAGGACCGGCAGGAACAGGCCGTTCGGCACCGGCCGCGTGATGTCGCAGATCAGGACACACGCGCTCGCCTTGCCGCGCGCCAGCTCGGCGAGCGGCGGCGCCCCGGTCGGCCGGGCGAGCGCTTCGCGCACCGCGGCCTCGGGGTTCGGCAGCACCGGCATCTGGCGCTTGCGGATCACCCGCAGCTCGATCTCGTCGGGCAGATCGACCGGCAGGCGCCCGCGGCCGTAGTTCAGCTCGATGCGCTGCATTGTCGCCCAATCCACGGCAAGGGAGCATTGGCAAGCCACCCTACACCAGTGCTAGAACTTAAGGAACGTCGCCGCGGATTGGAGGGGAGACCGCCATGCTGAGCCCGACCTTTCCCGAAATCCACCTGCCGCATCTCGCGGACACGCCGATCCCGCCGATGCTGCGCGTGCGCCTGACCCATCCCAAGGGCGGGCCGATCGCCGACATCGGGGGAGCGGTCGACGAGGCGCTCGCCAGGTCCAAGCGCTTCGCCGACCTGAGAAGCGACGCGAGCGTGGCCGTGGCCGTGGGCAGCCGCGGCATCGCGCACATTCCCGAAGTGGTCGCGGCGGCGGTGCGCCACCTGAAGCAGCGCGGCTTCGCGCCGTTCATCGTACCGGCGATGGGCAGCCACGGCGGCGCCACCGCCGAGGGCCAGGCGGGCGTGCTCGCCCACCTGGGCGTCACCGAACAGACCGTCGGCGCGCCGATCCGCGCGACCATGGAGACGGTCGAGTACGGCGCGACCCTGCACGGCATTCCCTGCCGGTTCGACCGGAACGCGGCCGAGGCGGACGCCGTGCTCTGCATCAACCGGATCAAGTCGCACACCAGCTTCGACCGGCCGGTTGAGAGCGGGCTGACCAAGCTGATCGCGGTCGGGCTGGGCAAGCAGGTCGGGGCGCAGAACGTGCACCGCCTCGGTCCGCGCGGCTACATCGAGGTGCTGCCGCAGCTCGCGCGCATCGCGATCGACCACTCGCCGATTGCCTACGGCATCGCCTTGGTCGAGAACGCCGACGAGCAGCTGGTGGTGATCGAGGGGGTCGAGCCGGACGGCTTCGCCGCCGCCGACGAGCGCCTGCTGAAGGTCGCCAAGACCCTGATCGCGCGCCTGCCGTTCGAGCATGTCGACGGCCTGATCGTCGAGTGGATCGGCAAGGAGATCAGCGGCGCCGGCATGGATCCCGCGGTGGTCGGGCGGGTCGGCATCCGCAGCGTGCCCGACCCGGGCAAGCCGTTCGTCAACAAGCTCGCCGTGCTCGGCGTGACCGAGGACTCCTACGGCAACGCGATCGGCCTCGGCAATGCCGACTACACCACGCGCAAGGTCGCGAACCACATCGATCTCCTGCCGATGTACATGAACTCGATCACCGCGGCCGGCACCGAGAGCGCGCGGATCCCGGCGGTGCTGGCGGACGACCGGACCGTGTTCCAGGCAATCGTCGCGACCTGCTGGCGGAGCGATCTCGAGAACGCGCGCCTCTGCCAGATCCGCTCGACCCTGCACCTGCACGAGGTCCTGGTCTCCCCGGCGCTGTACACCGACCTCGAGGGCCGCCCGGACGCCGAGCGCGTGTCCGACCCCGCGCCGCTCGAGTTCTCCGTGGCCGGCGAGCTCCTGACCCGGGTGTGAGAGGGCCGTCCCGGGTCGCCCTGACCTAGGATTCCGCCGGCCTGCCCGCCTACGTGGGGGCAATCGGCTAGCTATGCCAGAGAGTTTGTCGGTTGCACCGGCAGGTGCCTTTCATTTCGCCGGGACCGGCGCTAGGCTGCTTCGAGCCTCACAAAGGGGGCTCTGTCATGATCAGATTTCAGGCGACCATCGGCGCCCTGGCGATCGGCATCACGATTTTTCTCTCTTGCCCAGCCGCGGCGGAGAATGTCCTGCACTACACGAGCCTTTCCGGCGGTGCGGTGACGATGGATCCGCATTCGAGCTGGCAGAATGCCGACCGTGCGGCGACCGCACAGGTGTATGAGCAACTTCTCGACATCGACTCGAACCTGGCGATCGTCCCGCAGCTCGCGGTGGCGTGGAAACCGTTGGACCCCACCACCTGGGAGTTCGCACTTCGCCCGGATGTGCGATTTCACGACGGGACGCCCTTCACCGCGGAGGACGTCGTATACAGCATCGAGCGGGCACGCGCCGAAACGTCGGAAATCCGACAGCAGGTGGCTAACATTAACGCCGTCGAAGCTATCACGGAACACGCCATCCACGTCGTCACTGCAGCGCCCGACCCTCTCCTTTGGATGCGGCTCAGTTTTGTCGCCATCATGTCGAAAGCTTGGGGGGAGTCGCACGACGTTCGCGTTCCGGCGAACATGGCCGCCGGCACAGAGACCTATGCCTCGCGCCACGCCAATGGCACCGGCCCGTTCGCGCTGCAAGAATTCGAACCCCACGGCCGCTGGGTGATGGTCCGCAATCCCGATTGGTGGGGTGAGTCGAAGGACCAGCCCAACATCGATCGAATCGTGCACACCTGGAACGATGATGCCGCAAATCTCGCAGCATTGCTCAAGGGCGAGATCGATCTGCTTCAAGGCCCGCTGTATTCGGGCCTCGAACGGATTCGCCAAGATCCCGATCTGAAGCTCGAACATCGGCCGAAGCTGTTCACTGCATTCTTCGGCGTCGACCAAGGCAGCGCGGAACTGCGTACCTCCAACATCAAGAGCAAGAACCCATTCCAGGACAGAAGGGTCCGCGAGGCGATGGCCTATGCCATCAACCCCGAAACGACGCTTCGCCCATTGATGGGGGAGCTGTTCATCCCGGCCGGCATGATGGTCGCGCCAGGGGTGAACGGCTATGCACCGGAACTGGACGAACCTCGGCGGCACGATCCGGAACGAGCAAGGGCGCTGCTGGTCGAGGCCGGCTACCCGGACGGCTTCAGCGTGACTCTCGACTGCCCGAACGAGTGGGGCGACGACGACATGATGACCTGCCAAGGTGCGGCGGAGCAGCTCCACGCCGTCGGGATCGACGTCCCGATCAACTATTTATCCACCGATCAAATACTCTTAAAAGTCGAGCAGCAACGCGACAGCGACTTCTTTCTCGAATCCTGGAACATGGACCCGGATTCGGAAGGATTACTAAGGGATTTATTCTACAGCGCGAGCCGATATAACTTGGTTGGCTATGCCAATTCGCGCGTTGACGAGCTGATCGACAAGATCAGGACCGAGATGGTGACTTACGCGCGTGACGCGTATCTCGAGGAAGCCTGGAAGGACGTAACCGACGATCTCGTCTATTTGCCGGTCCGGCATGGTGTCTCTGTGTTCGCTATGCGCGATAATCTGGAGGTCCCGCCCGATCCCTGGGACGTGCCGCGCTTCCGTCTCGCCCGCTTCAAGGAGGAGGGCAAATCCGCCGAGCAGTAGGGGTCTAGCGGCCGGGTCAGGCGCTCTTGCGCTCGCCGCCGAAGCGGCGCGCGACGTAGTCCTCGACCAGCGCCTGGAACTCCTCGGCGATGCGCGCGCCGCGCAGAGTGATTGCCTTCTTGCCGTCGATGAACACCGGCGCCGCCGGGCTCTCGCCGGTCCCCGGCAGGCTGATCCCGATGTCGGCGTGCTTGCTCTCGCCGGGACCGTTCACGATGCAGCCCATGACCGCGACGTTCAGGCCCTCGACGCCCGGATAGCGCTGCCGCCAGACCGGCATCTGGGCGCGCAGGTAGTCCTGGATCCGCTCGGCCAGCTCCTGGAAATAGGTGCTCGTCGTTCGGCCGCAGCCGGGGCACGCCGCCACCTGCGGCGCGAACTGGCGCAGGCCCAGGCTCTGCAGCAGTTCCTGGCAGACGATCACCTCCTGGGTGCGCGCCTCGCCCGGCCGCGGCGTGAGCGACGCCCGGATGGTGTCGCCGATACCCTCCTGGAGCAGGATCGCGAGCGCGGCGGTGGTCGCGACGACGCCCTTCGCGCCGATTCCCGCCTCGGTCAGCCCGAGATGCAGCGCGTACGCCGAGCGGCGCGCCAGCTCGCGGTACACCGCGACCAGATCCTGCACCCGGCTGACCTTGGCCGAGATCACGATCCGATCGGCGCCAAGGCCGAGCTCCTCCGCCCGGCGCGCGCTCGCCAGCGCCGAGGTGACCAGCGCCTCGCGCAGCACCTCGCCCGCCGACTTCGGCTCCGGCAGGCGCGCGTTCTCGTCCATCATCCGGGCCGAGAGATCCTGGTCCAGGCTGCCCCAGTTGACCCCGATGCGCACCGGCTTGGCGTGGCGCAGGGCGGCCTCGATCATCAGCTCGAACTGGGCGTCGCGCTTGGCCCCGAACCCGACGTTGCCGGGATTGATGCGCAATTTCGCCAGCGCCGCGGCGCATTCCGGGTAGCGGGTCAGGAACAGATGGCCGTGGTAATGGAAGTCGCCGACCAGCGGCACCTCGTAGCCGCGCACGCGCAGGCGGTCGCGGATGTGCGGCACGGCCTTTGCGGCATCGTCGGTGTTGACCGTGATGCGCACGATCTCCGAGCCGGCATCCGCCAGCTCGATGACCTGGCGGACCGTCGCGTCGACATCCGCGGTGTCGGTGTTGGTCATCGACTGCACGACGATCGGCGCGCCGCCGCCGAGCGTGACCGCGCCGACCCGCACGGCGTGACTCCGGTGGCGCTGGATCTCGCTCAGAGCGACCATGCCCGTTCCTCGTTGCCTGGTGCGCGCATCATACGCGATCCCGGCGCGACGACCAGCGGGGTCGCCGCAGGCGCTCGGAAATGCCGGCTCAGCGCTGCCGCGCGGCTTCCAGCAGGCGTTCGGGATCGAGCGACACGTTGCGCCGGACCGTGCCGCTGCCCGCGCCGGCGAGTGCCGGCACGGGCGTGCCGTCGACGATGATGTCGAGTCCGCCGGCGTTGCCGGTCCACAGCACGAGGTCGGCGCGGTTAGGCACCGTGACCACCTCGCCGGGCTCGAGCGTCCGCGTGAAGGCATAGTCGCCGCCCGGGCTCGAGATCTGGATCCAGGCCTGCTCGCGCGCCCGCAGGAGCACGCGCGGCTCCACGATGGCGTTCTGGTCGGCCTGCGTCCGCGCGTCGCCGGGGGTAGGCTCCGCCAGAGCGACAGCATCCTGCTCCGCGGCGGCTGCGGCGGCCGACGCCGCGCGGGCTGCTGCGGTCGGCTCATTCGCCTGCGGTTCTGGTGGCGCGGGCGTGCCCGGCAGGCTTTCGGCTGCGGGCTGAATCGCGGGCGTCTTGGGCGGGGCGACACCGGCCACAGCACCGCGTTGCTCGTCTGCGGGACCGGCCTCGGGCACGGGGGGCCCGGGTGAGGCCTGCGGCGGCTCGGCTGAAGGCGGCGGCGCAGAAGCCCCGGTCGTCCCCGGCAGCGGGGGCCCAGGCTCGAGATCGGCCGTGGGCGTCAGGTCGGCCGCGGCGCTGTCAGGCGCCGGCACATGCGGCGAAGAGTCAGCAGCCGGCGTTGCCTCGTCCGCTACCGCCGCCGATCCTTCGTCCGCCATCTCCGGCACAGGCTGGACCGAACGCACGCGCAGATCGTCCGGCACCTCGGCGACGGTCTCGACCATCACCCGGCTGGTGCGGTTGAGGTACGCCCAGCCGGCGTAGATCCCGGCGATCACCGCAAGCGACATCACGACGACCGGGGTCTTGGGCAGGCGGCTCTCCGGCGCCGGCGTGCGGATGCGCAGCCGGGTTTGATCGGTCAGGTTGTCCACGGTGGACTTGATCCGGCTGATCAGATCCTCGCCGTCGAAGCCGAGATAGTCGGCGTAGCTGCGCAGGAAGCCGAGCGCATAGGCGCGGCCCGGCATTCTTGCCAGATCGCCCTGCTCGAGCGCGAACAGATAGCCCGCCTTGATCCGCAGATGCTGCGCGACGTCGTCCAGGTCTTCGCCGCGCTTCAGGCGCTCCTGGCGCAGCTGCGCGCCCAGCTCGCGCATCAGGCTCTCGGCCGGGTCGTGATCTACGGCTTTCGCGCGACGCATTGCACGGCTGCGGCGGTCGAGCGGCTCGACCCCGGACCTCTGCCTGGATTGCGGTAGCTCTCAGATATGCAATGGCACGCCGTGATCAAGCGCATAGTGGCGCAGCCGGTCGCGCAGGCTGTGATCCGACAGGTCGTGCAGCTGATCGAGATAGCGCGCGAGCTCGCCGCAGCGGAGCGCGCGCAGCATGGCCTTGACCGGCCCGATGTCGGTCGCGGTCATCGACAGGTCGCGCACCCCGAGGCCGAGCAGGACCATGGCCTCGAGCGGGCGCGCCGCCATCTCGCCGCAGATCGACAGCGCCACCCCGGCGTCGCGACAGCGCTCGACCAGCTCGCGCAGGAAGCACAGCACCGGCGGCGACAGCACGTCGTAGCGGTCGGTCAGCTCGGGGTTGCCCCGATCGCACGCGAACAGGAACTGCAGCAGGTCGTTGGTGCCGATCGACAGGAAGTCGACGCGCGGCAGCAGCGCGCGCAGCTGCCACAGCAAGGACGGCACCTCGAGCATCACGCCGAGACGGACCGCGCTCGGCAGCGGCTCGCCGCGCGCCTCGGCGCGCGCCAGCTCCATGTCCAGCAGCTCCTTGGCCGCGGTGAACTCGGCGACCTCGGCGACCATCGGGAACATCACGTCGAGCCGCCGGCCGCGCGCGCTGCGCACCAGCGCGCGCAGCTGGGTGCGCAGGATCACCGGGCGATCCAGCGCCATGCGCAGCGCGCGCCAGCCCATCGCCGGATTGTCCTCGTGGCGGAACGTCCAGTACGGCAGGTGCTTGTCGCTGCCGAGGTCGAGAGTGCGGAACACCACGGGCTTGTCGCCGGCCAGCTCGCGCACCTTGGCGTACATCTCGGTCTGCGCCGCCACGTCGGGGAAGCGGTCGCGCACCATGAATGCGAATTCGGTCCGATACAGGCCGACGCCATCCGCGTTGGTCGTCTCCAGCGCCGCCAGGTCGATCAGGAACGCCGCGTTCAGAAACAGCCGCACGCGCATGCCGTCCTGGGTCACCGCGGGCTCGTCGCGCAGGGCGGCGTAGGCCCGGCGCCGCTCGGCATGGGCCGCGACCGAGCGCGCGAACGCCAGCTCCACGTCCTCGCCCGGGCGCACGAAGATCTGGCCGTGGTCGCCGTCGAGCGCGACCCGGTCGCCCGGCCCGATGCGCGACATCGCCGCGTCGACCCGGCCGACCATCGGAATGTCCAGCGCGCGGGCCACGATCGCCACGTGCGAGGTGGGCGAGCCCTCCTCCAGGATCACGCCGCGCAGGCGCGCGCGATCGTAGTCGAGCAGCTCGGCCGGGCCGAGCGTGCGCGCCACCAGCACGAACTCCGCGGGCAGGGTCGCCGGATCGTGCATCAGCGGGCGCCCGGTCAGATGGATCAGCAGCCGGTCGGCGAGCCCGTCCAGGTCGTGGAGCCGTTCCTTGAGGTACGGATCCGAGACGTGCAGCATGCGCAGCCGGGTCTCCTCCTGGACCCTGCGGACCGCCGCCTCGGCCGAGAGCCCGGTGCGGATCGCCTCGCTCATCCGACGGCGCCAGCCGGCATCGTGGGCGAACATCCGATAGGCTTCGAGCACCTCACGGTGCTCCCCGTCCGCGACCTCGGGCAGCAGCAGCAGCTCGTCCATGGAGGCGCGCAGGCCGGCGATCGCCTGTTCCAGCCGGCCGGCCTCGGCCTCGGGATCCTCGGCGACCAGGCGGGACACCTCGATCCGCAGCTGATGCAGCACCGCATCGCCGAGCGCCACGCCTTCGACCAGGCGCAGCCCTTCGAGGCGCTCGGGCCGGCCGACCCGGCCGACATCCGCGGGGAACGCCGCCGTATCGACCAGACCGCCCGAGGCGACCATCTCGGCGAATACGGTGGCGACGATCTGCAGCGCCTCGACTTCCTCGTCGGAGTATTGGCGCCGGGTGCGATTTTGCACGACCAGCACGCCGATCGCCCGACCGCCATGCACGATCGGCACGCCGAGGAACGAGTGGTAGATCTCCTCGCCGGTCTCCGGCCGGTAGGCGAAATCCGGATGGGTCTGCGCCTCGGGCAGATTGATCACGCCGCCCTGCGCGGCGATCAGGCCGACCAGACCCTCGCCGAGGCGCAGCCGGGTCTGGTGGACCGCGCTCGGGCGCAGGCCTTCGGTCGCGAACAGCTCGAGATAGCCGCCGCGCAGCACGTACGCCGAGCACACTTCGGCGACGATGTCGGCGGCGATCATGCGGACCATCCGGTCGAGGCGCTCCTGGGCGCCGACCGGGGCGGCCATCACCTCGACCAGGCGCCGCAGCAGGCGTCGGGCGGCGCTGAGCTCGGGCCCGACCCGCTCGAGCAGAGGCGGCCCGACCGTGGCGCTCCAGCCTGAGGTCGGCAGGGTCATGCCGCGCTCTCCGCAGGCCTGGCCTCGACCTGATCGTCGCGGCCGAGCGCCAGGGCGGTCTGCTCGACCAGCTCCGCCAGGATCTCGGCGATCGGCTGCACCTTGCGCACCAGGCCGACGCTCTGTCCGGCCATGAGCGAGCCGCGCTCGACGTCGCCCTCGATCACGGCGCGGCGCAGCGCGCCCGCCCAGAAATGCTCGATCGCCAGCGCCGCCTCATCGTAGCTCAGCTCGCCGCGGCGATGGCGCGCGATCACCTCGAGCTGGGTCTCGGTAAAGGCCCGGGTCGCCTGATTGGCCAGCGCGCGCACCGGGATCACCTTGAACTCGGGATCGACCTGCACCGACGGCATGGCGTCGCGTGCGTTCGCCCTGATGAACGCCTGCTTGAAGCGCGCATGCGCGATCGACTCGGTCGCGCAGACGAAGCGCGTGCCCATCTGGCAGCCGGCGGCGCCCATGCGCAGGTAGGCGGCGATCGCCTCGCCGTGGCCGATGCCGCCGGCGACGAACACCGGCACCTCGCGCAGGTCCGGCAGGATCTCCTGGGCGAGCACGCTGGTGGCGACCGGCCCGATGTGCCCGCCCGCCTCCATGCCTTCGATGATCAGCGCATCCGCGCCCGCGCGCACGAGGCGCTTGGCCACGGCGAGGCTGGGGGCGAAGCAGAGCAGCCGCGCGCCGCCGTCCTTGACCCGGGCCATGGTGGCGCGATCCGGCAGACCGCCGGCCAGCACCACGTGGCTGACCCGATGCGCGCCGCACACGTCGATCAGCTGCGCGAGCCGCGGGTGCATGATGATCAGGTTGACCCCGAACGGCCGGCCGGTCAGCGCCTGCGTCGCGACGATCTCGGCGGCCAGCTGGTCGGGCTCCATCGCGCCGCAGGCGAGCACGCCGAAGCCGCCGGCATTCGAGAGCGCCGCGACCAGGCGATGCTCCGAGACCCAGGTCATCGCGCCGCCCATGAGTGCGAGCGGGCCGCCGAGAAACGCCGTCCCGGCCCGCCACAGGCGCTCGAGGCGGCACCGGCCCTGCGCCGCGTGGTCGTCAGGCGGCGTCGAGGCCATAGGCGGTGTGCAGCGCGCGGAGCGCCAGCTCGGTGTAGGCTTCATCGATCAGGACGCTGATCTTGATCTCGGAGGTCGAGATCGCCTGAATGTTGATGCCGCGCTCGGCGAGCGTGCGAAACATGGTATGCGCGGTGCCCGCGTGCGAGCGCATGCCGACGCCGATCACCGAGACCTTGACCACCTCGCCGTCGGTCGCGATCTCGCGGTAGCCGAGCTGGTCGCGCATCGACTCGAGCGCGGCGGTCGTGCGCGCCAGGTCGCCGCGCCCGACCGTGAAGGTCAGATCGGTGGTGTCGCCGTCGGCGGACACGCTCTGCACGATCATGTCGACGTTGATGTTGGCTTCGGCGAGCGGGCCGAAGATGGTCGCCGCGACGCCCGGGCGATCGGCGACGCCGACCAGCGTGATCTTGGCCTCGTCCCGGCTGTACGCGATGCCGCTCACGATCTGCTGTTCCACGATCTCGTTCTCATCCACTACCAGCGTGCCGCTGCCGTCCGCGAAGCTGGACAGGACCCGGATGCGCACGCCGCTCTGCATCGCGAGCGCGACCGAGCGCGTCTCCAGGACCTTGGCGCCGAGCGACGCCATTTCCAGCATCTCCTCGTAGGTGACGCGCTCGAGCTTGTGCGCCTTGGCCACGATGCGCGGGTCGCTCGTGTACACCCCATCGACGTCGGTGAAGATGTCGCAGCGCTCGGCGCCGAGCGCCGCGGCCAGCGCGACCGCCGTAGTATCCGAGCCGCCGCGGCCGAGCGTGGTCACGCGATGATCGGTGGCTACGCCCTGAAAGCCGGCGAGCACCGCCACCTCGCCGCGCTCGAGGCTGGCGCGCAGCAGATCGGCCTCCAGCACCTTGATCCGCGCCCGGCCGTGCGCGTCGTCGGTGCGCACCGGCGCCTGCCAACCGAGGAACGAGCGCGCCGGCAGCCCGAGCGCGTGCAGCGCGAGCGCGAGCAGGCCGACCGTGACCTGCTCGCCGGAGGAAACCACGACGTCGTACTCGGCGCGGTCATAATGCGGACCGGCGATCTTCGTGACCCAGTCGACCAGCTGGTTGGTGGTGCCGGCCATCGCGGACACCACCACGGCGATCCGGTCGCCCGCCTCGCGGGCGCGCTTGATGCGCTGGGCGACGGCGCGGATCCGCTCGAGATCGGCCACCGACGTGCCGCCGAACTTCTGCACCACCAGCGCCAAATCCGCCGTCTCCGCTGCGCCGCCACGCCCTTGCGACAAGCGCGCCCCTGGCCCTCGACAGGCTGGCGTGTACATAGTCGGACGGGCAGCGGCAAGCAACTTCACGTGCCGCACGGTGGGAACCGCACCCGGCATGGCGAGCGCCGCCGAAAGGGCTGAACTGGAGCGGTTCGCCGCGCTCGCGGACCGCTGGTGGGACGAAACCGGCCCGCTCGCGCCGTTGCACAAGCTCAATCCGGTGCGCGTCGCCTACGTGCGCGATCGCACCTGCGCGCAGCTCGGCCGCGATCCGCTCGGCGAGCAGCCGCTCGCCGGCCTCGCCGCGCTCGACGTCGGCTGCGGCGGCGGCATTTTATGCGAGCCGCTCGCCCGGCTCGGCGCCGCGGTCACCGGGATCGACCCGACGCCGGGAAGCATCGAGGCGGCCGGCCGGCACGCGCGCGCGGCCGGTCTCGCGATCGACTACCGGGTGGCGGCCGCCGAGGACCTCCTCGCCGAGCGGCGGCAGTTCGACCTGGTCTGCGCGATGGAAGTGGTCGAGCACGTCACCGACCAGGAAGGCTTTCTCGAGGCCTGCGTGGCCCTTGTCGCCCCGGGCGGCGGCATGATACTTGCCACCCTGAACCGCACCTTCCGCGCCTTCGCGCTCGGCATCGTCGCCGCGGAATACCTGCTCGGCTGGCTGCCGCGCGGCACGCACCGCTGGCAGCGCTTCGTCCGCCCCTCCGAGGCGGCGCAGGCGCTGCGCCGCGCCGGGCTCACGATCGAGGACCTGACCGGCGTCGTCTACGACCCGCTGCGCGACCGCTTCCGCCTCAGCCCCGATCCCGCGATCAACTACATGCTGTTCGCGACGCGCGACTGAGCCGGAGTCAGATGCGGATCACGGCTGCGGCCGGCCGACACCCAGTCGCTGATGCGCTTGGCCAGCTTGGCACCTCCGATCGCCGACGGCTCTATCGGGTTGGCGTAATCGGCTTTGTCCGTGACGAGCGTGCGAAGTTCAAGAATGTCGAATGAGCAACGGCTCGCCTCCTGCTGTATGACGTCATTGATGATGGACACCGCGCTCAGCAGCTTGCTGATACGCGATGTCCATGCCATGCCCGTCGAAGCTCGGATTGTATACGATCAGCACGAGAACCGGCCGCCGCGTGAGCGCGAGCCGGTCTAGGAGAGCTGTATAACTCTGCCTGAATTCTTCGCGTATCGACCAAAGCCTGACCAATACGTCCTTTGGGGACGTCACAATCGACGCTTCAAGGAGATCGATGTGTTGGAGAGCGACATTACCCCCAACGCTCAAGATAATCCGGTCCGCGCACCCAGGTCCACGATCTGGGAACCCAGAACACCAGCGCAAGTGGTTCCGTCCTTCGCGCGTTTGACGATTTTATGGTGCGGCAGCAGAGCCTCGAGCTGGCGCGCAACGTCGGGCTCGCCCGACCGGACGTACGCGCCGTTGTCGATGAGCGAATCACCAAGAAGGATTACGAGCTTCTCTATCATTGGATTTTCGCTCACGATCGTTCGGCAGTTGCCTACCTTGTAAGGTGGTAGTAATGAAGCACTGCAATCGTGAATCGTACCGCAGTTTAGGCATACGATGGCGTCATGCTTCAACCCGGTCTCATCAACATACCATGGTGCCCCAAACACATCGCTGCTGATGGGATCCATACGGTATGGCTTTGAGATTGTTTGTTCGCAGGTTAGACATTTGAATCCCATTTCTTTTTTCTCACAATCTTCTTTTTAGTCGCTGGAAAGGTCAAGCGACCTGCGAGCTGCTGGAGGAATACGAGCAGGTTCGCATTCTGCGCTGCACGTTTCCGCCAGGCATCGGTCATGAACGCCACACCCATCCCCGAGGCGATTTCGGCTACGTCTTGAGCGGCGGGAAGATGCAGGTCACCGACGCCAAAGGGGCGGAGGTGGTCGAGGACAAGGCAGGCGACCACTGGGTCAGTGGCCCGATCGAATGGCACGAAGCTGTGAATGTCGGAGATACCACCCGCAGCTATTTGATCGTCGAGCTGAAGGAGTGACCGAGCCCCTCCGGCTGCGGCGACTCTGCAGCTGGCGCTTGCCGGATTACGCGGGATGGCTCTCCTCACTTCCGTGAAGCGAGCCGCGCGGAAGGGAGCTAGCGAACGCCGCGTTCCCGGTCAGGCTCCGCAAGGGGCGCGCCGGCGATGAAGCCCTGCCAGGCGAACCAGTAGGCGATGTGACCGGGCAGACGGGGCAGGCGCCCGCCGTCGGGGCCGAGCAGCGCGTCTTCCCGGATCTGCCAGTCCTGGCCGTCGGCGATCAGCGTGGTCGGGCTCGACCCGGCGGCGAACTCGTGACCGCCGGACCGGTAGGCGCGCACCGTGCGCGTCGCGGCGTCGCCGACCAGCACCACCCCCAGGTCACCGACTGCCGCATTGATCACCCGGCCGCCGGCGAACTCGCCGAGCGACCACGCCTGCGCGCGCCCGTCGGCACGCAGCGCGAACACGTAGTCCTTGGGCTTGAGGCGGCCGTCCGGCACCAGCAGCGGGAACATCAGCTCCGCGCTCGCGAAGTATTCGCCGTAGGGCTGCCCCGTGGCGTAGTCCCGCTCGTACCCGGTTTCGAGCGAGAGCACGCGGGTGTGAGGATGCCGGGCCCGCCAGTCCCGCCAGCTCGCGATCGTGACCGGCAGGACCGCGAGCTCGATGCCCGAGCCGGTCAGCGGCCCGACCACCGGCCGGCCGGTGAACTGGCACCACAAGGAGTGCGTCGCCTGGTCGTACATCAGCTTGTTGGAGCGGTAGACGAACCCGGAGGAGCCGAAGACGAGGGGCTGGTCGTGGCCGGGGACGCGGGCGTCATAGAGGATGCCCGAGCCGCACAGCGTGCAGTAGGCGAGCGTCACCGGGATGCCGCCGACCACGTCGTTGACCATCTCGTGCCAGTCGAGGATGCGCAGCGGCCAAGCGCGCGCGTCACCCGCGATCTCGATCCCGAACACCAGCTCGTCGTCCTCGAGGTAGGTGGCCGCGGCCGCCGCGATGTGCTTGGGATTGGTCAGGGCTGGGATGCCGTCTTTCTTGATCCCGCCCCAGACGATCTCCTCGAGCCGGATCTCGTGCGCGATCCCGGGCTTCAGGAACAGCCGGAAGGCCGGGTCGATCACCGCCATGAGGTCGGCCTTGAACGCCTCGAATCCCTCGAACGGCGTGATCTCGGGATGCGCCTGTTGCCACAGCATCCATTCCTTCCAGGACTTTCCCCGCGCTTCGCCCGTCAGTCCGGCGAGCGTGCGGTCGATCCAGCCGTCGTCATCGACGAGCTGCATCACCTGGATCAGGCCCGGCACCACGTCGGGGCTGTCCCGGCCGCGCAGAATCATGAGGAACTGCTGGCGCATGATCGGATCGGGAATCAGCGTCTGCCGCACCAGCTCCGCGACCTCCTCGGGCGGGATGTCCGGCGTCGTCGCCGGCTCGGCCCACGCCGCGCCGAGCGGCATCAGACCGACGGCAAGCGCACCGGCGAGGCGGAGGCAGGTATTCATCGACGGCATTCCTCTTCCGATCACTCGAGCGGCGGCTTTGCGCGCCACCGCCCGCAAGGAGCACGAACCGATCGGCGCTCCAAGGCGCTCGATGCGATCCGCCCCCGGCCAACCGCGCGGTTGTCGCGTATCCGGGGGTCTGGCAAAAGCGGCAGTTGCCCTGCGCGGACCCGAGCCTATGCAAATGAATGCGGCGCGACCCGGCACACTTACCCTGATTCTCGGTGGCGCCCGCTCGGGCAAGAGCCGCCACGCCGAGCGCCTCGTGCTGGCGAGCGGCCAGACGCCAGTGTACGTCGCGACCGCGCAGGCACTCGATGCCGAGATGGCGGCGCGCATCGCCCAGCACCGGGTGCGGCGTGGCGCGAGCTGGCGCACGATCGAGGAGCCCGTCGATCTGGTGGACGTGCTGCGCGGCGCATGCCGCTCCGACCGTGCCGTCCTGGTAGATTGTCTCACTCTATGGCTGACCAACCTGATGCTGGCGCAGCGGCCGGTGGCTACGGACTGCGAGCGCCTGGTTGAGCTGCTCCCGGCCTTGCCGGGAATGCTGGTGCTGGTGTCCAACGAAATCGGGCTCGGCGTCGTCCCGACGGATGCCATGGCGCGCGCCTTCATCGAGCACGCCGGGTCGCTGCACCAGAGGATTGCCGAGCAGGCCGATGTCGTGGTTTTGATGGCCGCAGGCCTGCCCCTCCACCTCAAGTCGCCAACGGATTGCTGATGCAGACGCTCGCCAAGATCCCGACCACCGTGTTCACGGGTTTCCTCGGCGCCGGCAAGACCAGCCTGATCCGAAACCTGCTGCGCCACGCGCAGGGCCGGCGGATCGCGCTGATCGTCAACGAGTTCGGCGAAGTGGGCGTCGACCGCGAGCTGCTGCTCGGCTGCGGCGATACGGCGTGCGGGGAGGACGACATCGTCGAGCTGGCGAACGGCTGCATCTGCTGTACCGTCGCCGACGACTTCGTGCCGACCATGCAGCGCCTGCTGGCGCGCGTGCCGCCACCCGAGCAGATCGTGATCGAGACCTCCGGACTAGCCTTGCCGAAACCACTGCTCAAAGCGTTCCAGTGGCCGGAGATCCGCACGCGGGTCACGGTCGATGGCGTGATCGCCGTGGTCGACGCGGCGGCCGTGCGCGACGGCGTGTTCGCGAGCGCCCCGGAAGCGCTCGAGGCGCAGCGCGCCGCCGACCCGGCGCTCGATCACGACAGTCCGCTCGAGGAGCTGTTCGAGGAGCAGCTCGGCGCCGCCGATCTGGTCGTGCTGAACAAGGCCGACCTGCTGGCGGACTCTGACTGGACCGCGGTCGAGGCGCGGGTGCATCTGGAGCTGCGCCCCGGCGTGCGCTGCATCCGCTCCGATCGCGCCCTGCTGCCGGCGGCCGTGTTGGTCGGGCTCGGCGCTGCGGTGGAAAGCGATCTCGCCTCGCGCCCTTCCCACCACGATGACGGCTCGGACCACGAGCACGACGATTTCGAAAGCTTCAACGTGAGCGTGCCGGCGGTCGCCGACCTCGACGCGTTTCTCGCCCGGGTCCAGAGCATGCTCGGCCGCTATAAGATATTGCGCCTCAAGGGCTTCCTCGCGGTGCGCGGCAGACCGATGCGTCTCGTGCTCCAGGGCGTGGGCGATCGCGTCCAGCATTATTTCGACCGCGCCTGGCGGTCGGACGAGGCTCGCGAGGGCCAGCTCGTGGTGATCGGCGAGCGCGGGCTGGATCGGAACGCGATCGCGGCCGCGCTGCGCGCCTAGTCGCGGCGGGCCGCCCTTGCACCTGCTCAAGGCGCAGACCGCAACCCCCGAAGACGTCGGCGCGGCGATCGACCTCGGCCAGACGCCGGGCGACATCGTCGTCCTGTCGGCCGCGGATACCGAGCTCGCCTGCCTCGCCGTGGCGCAGGCGAGACGGCCGCCGGGCGCTCCGAGCCTGCGCCTCGCCAATCTCCTGCAGCTCAGTCATCCCCTGTCGATCGACCACTATGTCGAGCAGGTGGCCGGCCGGGCGCGCTTGGTCGTCCTCCGTCTGCTCGGCGGGCGCAGCTACTGGCCTTACGGCCTGGAGCAGGTCGTTGCCGCCTGCCGGGCCGGCGCCATTCCGCTCGCCGTCCTGCCGGGCGACGATCAGCCCGACCCGGAGCTGCATGCCTGGAGCACATTGCCGGCTGAGGCGTGCCACCGGCTCTGGCAGTATCTGGTGCACGGCGGGCCGGACAACGCCGGCGAGCTGCTCGCTTACGCCGCCTGTCTGCTGGGCCAAGACGAGCCCTGGCGCGAGCCGGCGCCGCTGCTGCGCGCCGGGCTGTACTGGCCGGGGATGCTGCGCCCGGACCTCGATCTGGTGCGTGCGCGCTGGGCGCCGCACCGACCGGCGGCTGCCCTGGTTTTCTATCGCGCCCTGATCCAGGCAAGCGACCTCGATGCGATCGACGCCATGATCGACGGCCTCGCCGCCGCCGGCCTCAATCCCTTGCCACTGTTCACTGCCAGCCTGAAGGATCCGTTCGGCGGGCCGCTGGTGCGCGAGCTGCTCGAGCAGGCGCGCCCGGCGGTGGTTCTCAATGCAACCGGCTTCGCCGTCTCGAGCCCCGGCGCGTGGCGGCCCACGCCGCTGGACCAGCTGGACCGCTGCGTGCTCCAGGTGGTGTTCTCCGGCGGCAGCGAGGCGGGCTGGCGCGCCGGCACGCGCGGCCTCTCGGCGCGGGATCTGGCGATGAACGTCGCCCTGCCCGAGGTCGACGGCCGCGTGCTCAGCCGGGCGGTCGCATTCAAGGCGCCAAAGCGCTTCGATGCCGCGACCGAGAGCAACATCGTGGGCTTCGCCGCGGTCCCCGACCGGGTGCGGTTCACTGCGGAGCTGGCGGCCGCCTGGGCGCGCTTGGGTGCCACGCCGGTGGCCGAGCGCCGGGTCGCGATCGTGCTCGCCAACTACCCCAACCGCGACGGCCGGATCGCCAATGGCGTCGGCCTCGACACGCCGGCGAGCATCATCCGGCTGCTCGAGGCAATGCGCGCGGCCGGCTATCAGGTCAAGGGGCTGCCGGAGAGCGGCCAGGCTCTGGTCGAGATGCTGCTGGAGGGGGTCACCAACGATCTCTCGACCCGCGCGGCGCGATTGGCGCGGGTCAGGTTTAGAATCGCCGACTACCTCGATTTCTTGGGCCAACTGCCTGATGCCGTTCAAAAACGCATCAGCGAGCGCTGGGGTGTGGCGGAGGCCGATCCGCATGTCCGTGGCAGCGAGTTCGCGCTCGCGCTGCTGTCGCTCGGCAATGTCGTGGTCGGAATCCAGCCGGCGCGCGGCTACAACATCGAGCCCAGCGCCACCTATCACGATCCTGACCTGCCGCCGCCGCACGGCTATCTCGCGTTTTACGCTTGGCTGCGCCAGGAATTTGGCGCGCACGCGATCATTCACATGGGCAAGCACGGCAATCTGGAATGGCTGCCGGGCAAGGCGCTGGCGCTTTCCGCCGAGTGCTTCCCGGAAGCCGCATTCGGTCCATTGCCCCACATCTATCCCTTCATCGTCAACGATCCCGGGGAAGGCGCGCAGGCGAAGAGGCGCGCGGCCGCGGTCATCGTCGATCATCTGACGCCGCCTCTGACCCGCGCCGAGACTTACGGGCCCCTGTCCGAACTCGAGCGCTTGGTCGACGAGTACTATGAGGCAGCAGGGCTCGACCCGCGGCGCATGGCATACCTGTGCGGCGAGATCCTGGCGCTGAGCGCGCACCTTGGCCTCGATCGGGATATCGGCATCGGTCCCGGCGAGGATCCCGAGACTGCCTTGGGCAAGCTCGACAATCATTTGTGCGAGCTGAAGGAGCTGCAGATCCGCGACGGCCTGCACGTGTTCGGCGTGGCCCCGGCGGGCGACCAGCTCATCGATCTGATCGTTGCTCTGGTCAGGGTGCCGCGCGGGTCTAGCGAAGGCAGCGACGCTTCGCTGCTGCGCGCGCTCGCCGCCGATCTCGGTCTGGCCGGCTTCGATCCGCTCGACTGCCCGATGGCGGAACCGTGGGCGGGCCAACAGCCGCTTGCCTTGCAGTTCGTCGCCGAAGACGCTTGGCGTTCTTGTGGCGATACGGTCGAGCGCCTGGAGTTGCTGGCCCGCGACCTCGTCTCGGGCCGCAGCACCCCCCTACCCGCGTGGAGCGCGACCCGAGCGGTGCTCGACCAGATCGAGCGGCGCCTGCGCCCCGCGCTCGCTGACAGCGGCCCCGCGGAACTCAGATCCGTGCTACGCGCGCTGGAGGGCCGGTTCGTCGAGCCTGGACCGAGCGGTGCGCCGACCCGCGGCCGTCCGGACGTGCTGCCGACCGGGCGCAACTTCTTCTCGGTCGACTCCCGCGCGGTGCCGACCGCGGCGGCCTGGCATCTCGGCTGGCGGTCGGCCGCGCTCCTGGTCGATCGCTACGTCCAGGAGCATGGTGACTGGCCGCGCGCGGTCGCCCTCTCGGCCTGGGGCACGGCGAACATGCGCACCGGCGGCGACGACCTCGCCCAGGCGTTCGCACTGCTCGGCGCACGCCCGCTGTGGGACGGCTCCTCGCACCGGGTCACTGGCATCGAGATCCTGCCGCTCAGCCTGCTGGACCGCCCCCGGGTCGACGTCACGCTCCGAGTCTCGGGCTTTTTCCGCGACGCCTTCCCGGCGCAGATCGCGTTGTTCGACCGCGCGGTGCAGGAGGTCGCAGCTCTCGACGAGCCCGCGGAGCAGAACCCGATCGCAGCGCGGGTCCGGGCCGACGAGCAGGCTCTGGCGGCGCAAGGCGTCGCCCCCGAGCTCGCCCGTCGCCGCGCCAGCTTTCGCGTGTTCGGGTCGAAGCCGGGCGCGTACGGCGCCGGCCTGCAAGCGCTGATCGACGAGCGCGGCTGGGAGGACGACGCCGACCTGGCGCGCGCCTATGTCGCCTGGGGCGGCTACGCCTACGGCGGCGCGGAAGAGGGCGTGGCGGAGCACCGCCTGTTCGAGCGGCGGCTGGCCGCGGTCGAGCTGGTCCTGCACAACCAGGACAACCGCGAGCACGACCTCCTCGACAGCGACGATTACTACCAGTTCGAGGGGGGCATCGCCGCGGCGGTGCGTCATTTCTCCGGGGCGCAGCCCGAGATTTACCACAACGACCATTCGCGCCCCGAAACTCCCCGCATCCGCACGCTGAAGGAGGAGATCGGGCGCATCGTGCGGGCGCGCGCGGTCAATCCCAAGTGGCTGAACGGCGTGATGCGCCACGGCTACAAGGGCGCATTCGAGATCGCGGCCACGGTCGATTACTTGTTCGCGTTCGCTGCCACCGCGCGGGTGGTCGAGGACCACCACTTCGAAGCGCTCTACGAGGCGTATGTCCAAGACGATCGGGTGCGCGACTTCATCGCGGACGCGAACCCCGCGGCCCTGCGCGAAATTGCCGAGCGCTTCGAGGAAGCAATCGAGCGCGGCCTGTGGCGCCCTGCGAGCAACAGCGCGCATCACCATCTCGAAGCATTGCGCGGCGGCAGCTTTCGCTGAAGCGCCTCCTGCTCGTGATGTGAGGCCGTTCGCATTGCGTCGCGCGGGATGCTAACCTGCCCCAGAGGCTCGATCGGAGTCGCCGGATGGCGCGAGTCGCGGACCAGCTGTGGACGCTCGAGGAGTTCCTGGCATTCGACGACGGCACCGACACCAGCTATCAGCTGTTCGAGGGCCGGATCGTCGCGATGAACCCGCCGCTGCGCGGGCATTCGGGGCTGGTAGGCAGGCTGATTCGGATCATCGGCAACCAGCTGAGGCCGCCGTGCGAGGTATATGCCGAGGCCGGGATCATCCCGGCTACCCGCCGACACAGCTGGTACAAGGCGGACCTGATCGTCACCTGCACGCCCGGCAGCTACAAGGACCAGTTCATCGCCGAGCCGGCGCTGGTCGTCGAGGTGCTCTCGCCCACGACCACCGCCATCGACTTCAACCGCAAGCTCCCGGATTATCAGCAGATCCCGTCGATGTGCGACATCCTGCTGGTGTCGAGCATGGAGCGGCTGGTCCGGCACTGGTGGCGCGAGGCGGAGAGCTGGACGGAGCACCGCCATCGGCGCGCGGCGACGGTGCGCCTGAGCGGGCTGCCAGTGACCATTGCCATGCGCGAGCTGTACGATGGCATCCTGCCTGCCTGAAGGGCGGTGGGGCGCGAAGGAGGCACCAATGGCCACGACCGAAGCGGAGGTGAATCAGGCGCACCGGGAGAAGATGGCCCGGATCAAGGCGGTCAAGGATCGGATCTACGCCTCGAAGACGATCGAGAAGGGCCTGCTCATTGTCCACACCGGCACCGGCAAGGGCAAGAGCACGGCGGCCTGGGGCCTGGCCATGCGCTGCCTCGGCCACGGCCGGAAGCTCGGCGTGGTGCAGTTCGTCAAGGGCCGGCGCGATACGGGCGAGCGTCATGTGCTCGCGCGCTTTCCCGAGCAGGTCACGCTCAAGGTGATGGGCGAAGGCTTCACCTGGGAAACGCAGGACCGCGCGCGCGACATCGCCGCGGCGCGCGCCGCCTGGGAGGCGGCCGAGGCCATGCTTCAGGACCCGGAGCTGCACATGGTGATCCTGGACGAGCTGAACATCGTGCTGCGCAAGGACTATCTGCCACTTGACGAGGTGATCGAGGGACTGCGCGCGCGCCGGCCCGACCTGCACGTCGTGGTCACCGGGCGCAACGCCAAACCCGAGCTGCTCGAAGCCGCCGACCTGGTCACCGAGATGACCCTCGTGAAGCACCCCTTCCGCGCCGGCGTGAAGGCCCAGCTCGGTGTCGAGTACTGAGTCCCTTTCTCACCCAGAACGTTTGGTTGTTGATCCCGCTCGCTCTGATCCGATCCTATTGGTTGTCGGAAGCCGGCGTGCTATGCAATTGAACGCATTGAAATGCATGGGAGGCAGATTTGAGCGAGCTGCACAGGGTGAGTGACACAGGCCGCGAGAGGGTGGCCGACGTGATCTTCGTGCATGGCCTAGGCGGCGATCCCTTCGCGACCTGGTGGCACGATAAGGACCAGCCGAAGAATTCGTTCCCGTTCTGGCTGGCAGATGATTGCCCGAATATTGCCGTGCATACCCTGGCCTACGAGGCGAGCCCGTCACAGTGGCTAGGTTCGAGCATGCCGTTGGTCGATCGGGCCACCAACGTTTTGACTCGCCTCGAAACTGAACGCGTGGGCGGTCGCCCGCTGTACTTCGTCTGCCACAGTCTCGGCGGCCTGGTCGTAAAGCAAACACTCAGAAGCGCGCTTCAGCTCCGCGAGGACGCCTGGCAAAGGATAGCCGAGGCCACGCGCGGTATTGTGTTCCTGGCCACGCCTCACACCGGCGCACGCCTCGCCGATTACCTGGGTGCGTTGGGGAAAGTCGTTCGTCTGTCGGTTAGTGTGAGCGAGCTTGAGGCGAGCGCCCCCGCCCTGCGCGATCTAAACGTCTGGTACCGGCAAAACGCGAAAGGTCTTGGGATCGACACTCTAGCCATGTTCGAGACCCGCAATACCGGGGGCGTGCGCGTGGTCGACGAAGCGAGCGCGGATGCAGGTCATGGCGTGCCCCGGGCCATCGACGCCGACCACCTCTCGATCTGCAAGCCCCAAAGCAGATCCGATCTCGTCTATAGCGCGGTGAAGAATTTCCTCGACAAGCGTCAACCAGAGTATCGATCCTCGCCCGGCCCTAACAGACGAGTAGAACCGGCGCTCGTTACAGAGCCGCGCCGCACCTTTCGCTACTTCGTCTCCTACAGCCACCGTTCGGCGGAGGACGGAAAGCTAGCCGAGGATCTACGTGCCGGGTTGACGACTGCGGGACACGAAGTTTTCATTGACCGCGGTATGAGAGTCGGCACCGATTGGGTCAAGGAGATCTCCAAGCGCATCGACTGGTGCGACTTTCTGGTCGTTTTACTCTCGGAAGCGTCGATTCATAGCGAGATGGTGCTCGGCGAAGTGCGTATGGCCCACCGCAAGCGGCGCCAGGACGATCGACCTCAGGTACTGCCCATTCGCGTGCGCTACGACGGCCCGCTAGATTACGAACTCGACAGTTACCTTGCCCGGGTCCAGTACTTGCGCTGGACTGGCCCTGTTGACACTTCGCACGTGCTCGGAGAGATCATTGCTGTATCAGCGCCCGACGAGCTGCGGCAAGTTGCGGAAGCGCCTGCTGTCTTTCGACCCCCGCCCGTTGCGAAGGACCCGGGTCGGCCCCAGCCGAGCGAAGATGTGCGCCCGCTCTTGCCTGGCGGAACAATGAAGCTCAGCGACGAGTTCTATGTTCGTCGGCGTTCCGACGGCGTGGTGGAAGCTGCCGCAAAAAGGACGGGTCAAACTATTGCCATCAAGGCGCCGCGCCAGTTTGGGAAGTCGAGTCTTCTAATCCGCTATTTGGCCAAGTGCGCTGAAACGCACGAACGAGGGGGCGAGCAGCGGAAGCGGTTCGCTCTTATCGACTTTCAAAATTTCACAGATCAGGAACTGGAAGATTATCCTACGCTCCTGCACCGCCTCGCGGAGCAATTGTTACGGGGATTTCGGGTAAGCGGATCGCAGGTGCCCACAATCGATACGCAGGCTAAGCTGTCGATCTTCATTGAAGACCAGATCCTTACACAAGTGACGCCACCCTTGACGCTCGCGTTCGATGAGGTCGATCGTGTTCTCGGCCGCCCGTATCAGAAAGACTTCTTCAGCATGCTGCGCCTTTGGCACAACCGACGCGCCGAGCCATTCTCGCCTTGGGATCAGGTCGATGTCCCCTCGTGATCGCGACGGAGCCTCACTTGCTGATTGATAGCGGGGACCGCTCTCCCTTTAACGTTGCCCCTCCGATCGAACTCAAGCCCTTTGAGCGCCCTGCGCTCGACCACTTGAACGAGCGGTACGGAAGGGTGTTGAGCGCGGGCGAGCTGGATGGCTTGAACGAACTGCTGGCCGGCCATCCATACCTGACCCGGCTTGCCTTTTACCGGATAAGCGGAGGGGAGGTTTCTAGCTTCGACGATCTCGAAGCACGTGCGGCCGAGCCCTATGGCCCATTCGGTGACCACCTTAGAGCCATGCTCATGCTCCTGCAGCACAAGGAAGGTTTGGTCAAAAGAATGCGCCAGCTCATTGCCCAGGGGTCGCTGCCCGACGATGATTCCTATTTCCGCCTCCATGGCGCTGGCTTGGTCGAACGCGAAAATGGGCGTCTCAGACCCGCCAACCTCCTCTATGCGCGCTTTTTCCGGAGCCTCGCGTGAACGAACAGGTGGTCGCAGCCGACCAGGAGCAGCTAAGCATTCAGGCTGGTGGCACGCTCAATCCGCGCCGGCATCTCTACATCGAGCGGCCGGACGATACGACCCTGCTACAGCTGCTGTCCCAAGGCCAGTACGTCAATATCCTGACCTCGCGTCAGATGGGCAAGTCGAGCCTGATGGTGCGCACCGCCGAGGCCCTGATCCAGCGCGGCGTGCGTTGCGCGATCCTCGATCTCGCGGCCGAGCTAGGGACACCTGAAGACCCAACAACCTATTTCCTCGGTCTCCTCAGCAAGGTTGCTCGCGATCTGAAGATCAAAGTCGACCTTCCAACGTGGTGGGGGGAGCGCTCCGGGGAGACGATGAACCAGCGCCTGATGCGCTTCTTCCGCGAGGTCGTCCTGGAGCAGGTGCCAGGGCCGGTGGTGTGCTTCCTCGACGAGATCGACAGCACTCTCAATCCCAAGCTCACCTGGACCGACGACCTGTTCACTGCGCTGCGTGGCATGCACAACGACCGCCCGATGGTGCCGGCCTACGAGCGGCTCACGTTCTGCCTCATTGGCGTCGCCTGGCCGAACGAGCTGATCAAGGATCGTCGCACGACTCCCTATAACGTCGGCAGCACCCTGGAGCTGCGGGATTTTGACCTCGCCCGCGATGATCTGACGCCGCTGATCGACGCGCTTGGCGCCAGTCCCGAACATGGTCGGCGTTTGATAGAGCGTGTTCTCCACTGGACCGGAGGCCATCCCTATCTCACCACGCAGCTTTCTGCATCGCTCAAGGAGATCGGCGCCCAGGCTCCGAAGGAAGTGGACGGGCGGGTGGATGACGGTTTTCGGTCCCTGGAGCGGGTGAGCGGCGACGTTCACTTCCAGCAGGTCCTGCGCTTTCTCGAGACTCGGGTTGCGAGTAGCCTGGCGACCTTCGGCCTCTACGAGAAGATCCTCAGAGGCGCACGCGAGCGCGATCAGCCGGCGCCCGCCCACACCGAACTCAAGCTCTCCGGGCTGGTCAAGCGCGACGAGGAAGGTTGCCTCGTCGTTCGCAACCGCATCTACGAGCGCCTGTTCGATCTCCGATGGATCGAGAGCACGAGACCCAGGCGGGCGCTCAAGACTTACCGGCGCTACGCCATCGCCGCCGGCGTCGTGCTTCTGGTCGGCGCCGTAGTTGCCGGCGGCTGGATCGCCTACCTGCAGATACAGCTCAACGAGCGACAGGAGCTCGAAGCGCTCGGCGTCGCGATCACTGCTGCGATGGAGCGCCAAGGAACGCGGATCACGCTTCCGGTGGGTGCTTCTCAGGCCCTGCTCGAAAAGGCCGCGCCTCTTCTGAAAGCGGTTGGTCCGATCGTGGAGCTTGGCTTATCTGGAACGAAGGTCACCGACGTCGCTCCGCTAGCCAATCTCACCGCGCTACAGAGTTTGGAGGCCGACGCAACTGTTTGGAGTACCACTGAGCGAGGGATGTCTAACGCCCCACCAATCTCGAATTTCAAGCCGCTCTCGAACTTGATTCTGTTGGAGAAATTGGATCTCCAAGCAAGTGAGCTTTCAGATCTATCGTCTCTTGCCGATCTTAGGAACCTAAGATCGCTCGACCTGTCGCTTACTCAGGTCGCGGATCTGACCCCGCTGGCCAAACTCACCGAGCTGCAAACGCTACATGTCTCGGGCACAAAGGTCGCCGATCTCGCCCCGCTGGCCAATCTCACCAATCTGCAATCGCTCGACGTCTCGGACACCAAGGTCGCCGATCTCGCCCCGGTGGCAAACCTCATCGCGTTACAAAGTCTAAAGGCCGGGGCAACCTTCTGGGGTTCGACCGGTAGGTCACGAACACGTTCTAACGCCCCACCAATTTCGAGTTTCGAGCCCCTTTCAAATTTGATTTTGTTGGAGGAATTAGATCTCGCAGCAAGTGAGCTTTCGGACGCATATTTTCTTGCCGATCTTACGAAGCTAAGACGACTCTACCTCTCGGGCACACATGTGGCTGATCTCGCCCCGCTGGCCAATCTCACCAATCTGCAATCGCTCTCCCTCTCGGTTACACGGGTCACCGACCCAGCCCCCCTCGCCAACCTCACCAATCTGGTGTCCCTCGACCTCTCCCACACCGAGGTCGCCGACGCCGCCCCGCTCGCGGGCCTCACCAACCTGCAACAGCTCTGGCTCGGCGGCACCCCGGTCGCCGACGCCGGCCCGCTCGCGGGCCTCACCAACCTGCAAACGCTCTCCCTCGACGGCACCCAGGTCTCTGATCTCGCCCCGCTCGCGGGCCTCGCTAACCTGCAATGGCTCAACCTCACCGGCACCAATGTCTCGCAGGAGCAGGTAACCGAGTTGAAGCGGGCGTTCGCAGAGCGCGGCAACACCTCGGTCGAAATTAGCGGCCCGTAATGGCGCAAGGCGAAGCCGCGGCGCTGATGTTCCAGGGCACCGGGTCGAACGTCGGGAAGTCGTTGCTTGTTACCGGGCTCTGTCGGGCGTTCACGCGGCGTGGGCTGAAGGTCAGGCCGTTCAAGCCGCAGAACATGAGCAACAATGCGGCGGTGACGGCGGATGGCGGCGAGATCGGGCGCGCCCAGGCGTTGCAGGCGCGCGCCTGCGGCGTGGCGCCGTCGGTGCACATGAATCCCGTGCTGCTCAAGCCGCAGAGCGAGATCGGCGCGCAGGTGATCGTGCAGGGCCGAATCTTCGCCACCTGCGCGGCGCGCGACTACGCCGGGCTCAAGCCCGACCTGATCCCCTACGTGCTCGAGAGCTTTGAGCTCCTGAGCCATGAAGCGGATCTTGTGCTGGTAGAGGGCGCCGGCAGCCCGGCGGAGGTGAATCTGCGCGCGCACGACATCGCCAACATGGGCTTTGCCGAGGCGGCTGATCTGCCCGTCGTGCTGGTCGGCGACATCGAAAGGGGCGGCGTCATCGCGGCGTTCGTAGGCACCCATGCGCTGCTCGAGCCCCCGGAGCAGGCGCGGCTCAAAGGCTATGTCATCAACAAGTTCCGGGGCGATCCTTCGCTGTTCGACGAAGCGCATCCGATCATCGCCGAGCGCACCGGCATGCGCGGCTACGGCGTGGTCCCGTGGTTCGACCGCGTGGGTTTTTTGCCGGCCGAGGACGCCCTGGGGCTGAACGAGCGCGCGGCGCCAGCCCATCGCGCGCTCAGGATCGCGGTACCCAGGTTCGCGCGCATCGCCAACTTCGACGATCTCGATCCTCTCATGGCCGAACCGGACGTGCATGTGCAGATGGTGCCGCCCGGCGCGGCGCTGCCCGGCGATGCCGATCTCGTCATTTTGCCGGGCTCGAAGGCCACGCTCGCGGATCTGGCGATGCTGCGCGCCGAGGGCTGGGACATCGATCTCGCGGCGCACGTCCGGCGCGGCGGCGTGGTGCTCGGCATCTGCGGCGGCTTCCAGATGCTCTGCCACAAGGTCGCCGACCCTTCCGGGATCGAGGGGCCGCCCGGCGCCGCCGAGGCTCTGGGGCTGCTCGATCTCGACACGCTGCTGACCGGAGACAAGCAACTGCGCGCGGTCCGCGGCCGGGAAATCGCCAGCAACGCGCCGGTCCACGGCTACGAGATGCACGTGGGCCGCACCAGCGGGCCGGCGCTGACCCAGCCGATGCTGGATCT
>JBKPNX010000166.1:0-12810 GCA_046732855.1 Pseudomonadota bacterium | reverse complement strand
ACCCGACACTGAACTGACTTGCCGAAGACCGCTGGTGCTCAGCCGCAGTTGCTCGACCGGGTTCATGCGCGCCACTGGCACTCTGAGAGATTGCGCCTTTGTGACCGTAAAGCAGGGCCGCCGAGCTTGACGCCGCCAGGGTTTTGGCGGGGTTGCTGTCAGGTTGGCGAGTTCAACTCCAGGGGGCGGTCCTCGGCGTTTTGCGGACCGCATCGCGGCGAGCGTGGCCGCCGAGGTCGTTTTACCGAGGCTTAGGCGGGTGTGGGGCCGCTGCCATGAGGCAGAGGAGGACGAGCTTGGCCACCTTGGATTCCTAAGAGCAGGATCGCCTGCAAGTTCTGAGCGCGGCGCAACCCCGAACGCGCCATCTCGTCGAAGGGGGCACCCCTCGCGTTCCGTCGCTGTCGGCACTCTCGCGGCGCAGGAAATCGTAGGGGTCTAAGGCTCGGCGTTGGCGACGGCGAGGAACGCAGCGCGACTTGGCACGCTTACCACGCTGCAGCGTGCGTCAACGGCACCCACCGCCGAAGCTTCCGCTCATCGGTAGACCTGGTTCTCCGGCCCGTCGACTTCACCCTCTCGATGCCGCGGTCCGCAGTCAGGACAGAGGCAAGTCGCTGGCGTCGACGCTTCAGGTGCAAAGGCCGCCGCCGGTCAGCGACGGCCTTGATTTGCGCGCCGAGGTACTTCAGCCCTCGGGCCGCGCCGGAATGCGTGCCTTGGTGCTCGGAGGTGCGGGCTGGCCGTCGGTCGACGCGACCTGCGACGAGGCGGTCTTCATCGTATTGGGGCACGCTTGCGCCGATGCCATGCTGCCCGCCACGAACGCCAGAGCCAGAGCAATCGCCAGATATCGCATCGTCAACCTCCATTCCCGGCCATCCGGGCGCAGTCTGCAACTCGTGGCGCCGGTTGGCAAATGGATTCTCGGCGCTCCGCCGAGCGGAACGCGGCCGACGCACCCGACCGGCGGCGGCGCCAAGCCCCGCGGACGCTGTGCTCTGCCGGCTTGCCCAGCGAACGCCCGCACAGCGGCCGCGGTCGAGCATAGCACTCGAACACGCGTCGTGAACTCCCGCGGCCGATTCGTTGACCGCCCGCCGTGTGCCACAGCCGCGCGGCATCTGGCCAGCCTCGCCTGGCCTGCTATCCCAGCATCGCTTCGCCTGCTATCATCGTCCGCGCACCCCGCAAACTGGAACTCATGCTTGATCGAGCCCTGCTTCCTGCGGTTTTCCGACGGACGCCGGCTGGCGTTTCGACGCGTGTCGGGCAAGCGCCCGGGCGTGCTGTTCTGCGGCGGCTATACCTCGGACATGACCGGCACCAAGGCGCTCGCCCTGGAGGCGTTCTGCCGGGCGCAACGCCGCGCCTTCACCCGCTTCGACTACTCCGGCCACGGCGCGTCGTCGGGTGACTTCGCCGACGGCACCATCGGCCTCTGGGCCGCAGATGCGCTGGCGATCCTTGACCGTGCAACCGCGGGACCGCTGCTGGTGGTCGGCTCGAGCATGGGCGGCTGGATCATGCTGCTGGTCGCGCTCGCCCGGCCCGAGCGCATCGTGGGCCTGATCGGCGTCGCGGCGGCGCCCGACTTCACCGCGGATCTGTTGTTGCCGCACGCGACGCCCGAGCAGCGCCGCGGGCTCGCCGGCCAGGGATACTGGATGCAACCGTCGGCGTACGGCGGCGATCCTTACCCGGTGACCCGCCGCCTGATCGAGGAGGCAGACCGGCACCTCGTGCTCCGCACCCCTCTCCCGATCCAATGCCCGGTCCACCTGCTGCACGGGCAGCGCGATCCCGACGTGCCCTGGCAGACCGCGCTGCGCCTCGCCGAGCGCCTGCAATCGGATGACGTCACCGTCGAGCTGATCAAGGCGGGCGACCACCGTCTCTCGTCGCCACCCGAGCTCGCGCGGATCACGGCGGCGATCGAGCGGCTCGCCGCGCCGTCCGAAGTCTGAGCGCCGCGCTCAGCTCTCCTGCTCGAGGAGCGCGCGCAGGCCGGCACGGTAGGTCGGGTAGCGCAGGACTACCCCGAGCTCGCGTTTGATGCGCGCGTTGTCGACCCGGCGGTTGTCGGCATAAAAGCTGCGCGCCATAGGCGACAGCTCGGCCGTCTCGTACGGCACCGCGGGCGGCGGCGCCACGCCGAGCAGCTCGCAGGCGTACGTGATTACGTCCTGGGGCGGCGCCGGCTCGTCGTCGGCGACGTTGTAGATGGCGCCCGGGTTCGGCTTGGCCATCGACGCGCGCAAGGTCTGGGCGATGTCGTCGACGTGCACCCGGCCGAACACCTGGCCCGGCTTGACGATGCGGCGCGCGGTGCCGGCGCGCACCGCGGCCAGCGCATTGCGCCCCGGGCCGGGGCCGTAGATCCCGGCCAGACGAAAGATGTGCGTCGGCAATCCGCTCGCCAGCCAGTGGCCCTCGGCGGCGACCCGGCGGCGCGTGCGCGGCATGGTCGGCGCCACCGCCGCGGTCTCGTCCACCCAGGCACCGTCGCGATCGCCGTAAACCCCGGTCGTGCCGAGATAGCCGACCCACTCCAGGGCGGCGCACTGGCGCAGATCGCCGAGATGGTGCGCGAGCACCGGGTCACCCGCCTCGTCCGGATCGATCGAGGTCAACACGTGGGTCGCGCCGGCGAGCGCGGCGACGGGGTCCGCGAGCGGCCGGTCGCGCGCGAACCCATGCATCTCGAAGCCCTCGTCGGCGAGGCGCGCCTGCTTGTCGCTGGCGCGCGTGGTGCCGCCGACGCGCCATCCCTCGGCCTTGAGCTGCCGCGCCAGGGCAAGTGCCGTGTAGCCGAGGCCGAAGCAGAATAGACGCCCGATCAAACGAGCGCGTCCCGCCATTCCGCGAGGATCGCGGGGTCACGCTCGGCCTGCCGCTGCCGCTCGTACGTTGCCATGGCGTCGCGCCCGGACAGTCGGCGCAACGCCCAGACCGCCATCGCGCGCACGAGCGGCGAGGGGTCCGCGAGCCGCTCCTCGACCAGCCCGATCAAGCCAGGCTCGCCGCTGTTGCCGATCGCGATCAACACGTTGCGCACGAACCGGTCACGCCCGGTGCGCTTGATCGGCGAGCCGGCGAAGCGCCGCCGGAATGCGGCGTCGTCGAGCTGGACCAGCTCGGCCAGGCGCGGCGCCCGCAGATCGTCGCGCGCCCGCAGCTTGGCTTCGCTTGCCGCGCGCGCGAACTTGTTCCACGGACACACCGCGAGGCAGTCGTCGCAGCCGTAGACCCGATTGCCGATCGGCTCGCGCAGCTCCCGCGGAATGTGGCCCTGGTGCTCGATCGTGAGATAGGAAATGCAGCGCCGAGCGTCGAGCTGGTAGGGTGCTGGGAACGCGTCGGTCGGGCAGACGTCCAGGCAGGCGCGGCAGCTGCCGCAGTGGTCGCGTTCGGCGGGATCCGGCTCGAGCCGCAGATCGGTGAAGATCTCGCCGAGGAACAACCAGGACCCGAAGCGGCGCGAGACCAGGTTACTGTGCTTGCCTTGCCAGCCGATGCCCGCGCGCTCGGCGAGCGGCTTTTCCAGCACCGGGGCGGTGTCGGCGAATACTTTCACCTGGGCTTGGAACTTGGCGTGCAGCCAGTCGGCCAGCTGTTTGAGGCGGCCCCTGATCAGGTCGTGGTAGTCGCGATGGCGGGCATAGACCGAGATGGTCGCCCGATCACGGCGGGCCAGCGTGGCAAGCGGGTCCTCATCCGGACCGTAATTGATCCCCAAGACCACAATGGAGTTGACGTGAGGCCAGAGGCCCTTCGGGCTTTGCCGGCGCTCCGGCTGGCGCGCCAACCACGCCATGTCGCCGTGGCGGCCCTCGGCGATGAACCTTCGGTACGCGGTCTGCCGGTCGCGCGGCAGATCGGGTGTGGCGAACCCGATCGCATCGAAGCCGAGACCGAGCGCCCGCTCGCGAATCGCAGAACGGATCCGATCCGCGCGCAATGGTACCGCGCCCTGGGTCAGTACCTCGGTCATCGCTCACTATATAGCACTGGATGCGACGACCTGCGCTCGGCGCGACGGATCAGCGGCAGCGCTGGTGCGCATGACGCCGAAGTGCCGGACGGATCCCGCGCCGGACCCCTTGCTCAGAACAGCTCCGCGAGCGGCCGCGGTCGCTGGATCGCGTAGCCCTGGACGTAGTCGATGCCCAGCCTCGGATCGCGCAACGCGGCCAGGATCTCGGCGCTCTCGACCGCCTCGATCACCGTCTTGCTCTGCATGGCGTGCGCGATCTCGTTGACAGCCCTGACCACGGCGAAGTCGACGGTGCTGCCAAGCATGCCTCTGGTGAAATGGCTGCCGACCTTGACATAATCGAAGGGCAAATGCTTCAGCTGCCCGAGCGACGACCAACCGTCGCCGAAATCGTCGATGGCAAAACGGCAGCCCAGTTGTCGCAATGAATCCACGAAATGGCGGACCGCCACCACGTTCGACAAGGCCGCTGTTTCAGCAAGATCGAAACAAATTCGGTCCGGGGGAAGCGCACTGCTCTTCAGCCTCTCAATGAGAAACTCGATGAACGATTCATCGTTGATCGAATGGGCCGAAATGTTGACCGCGCACCAATCGACCTGAGCCACGCGTGACCGGTCGGCCATAAACATATCCAATAAATGCGATACCACCCAGCAATCTATTCTAGTCGAGAGATTGAAGCGCTCGGCGATCGGCAGGAATACGTCCGGCATGATTTCGGCATCACGATCTCCTTTCATGCGGAGCAGCACTTCAAAGCACGTCTCGGGCGGCGACTCCTGATTCAGCGCAACGATCGGCTGGTAGGACAATTGGAAGCGGCCGTGCTCCAGGCTGTCATTGATGCGGTCGATCCAGTCGATGTGGGTATGCCGCACCGGTCCCGGATCGGCCTGGTTGTAAACGTGGATCCGATTGCGGCCGGCTTCCTTGGCGGCGTAGCAGGCGGCGTCGGCGGCGCGCAGGACGCTTTCCACGCTCTCACTGGCTTGATTGATCGGGACCAGACCGATGCTGATGCCGACTCGAAAGCGGCGGCCGTCCCATGCGAGACAAAGGTTGTCGACCGCATCGAGCACGGCATACGCCACCCGCTTGGCCTGGTCGACCTGGCAGCGCTCCAGCAGTACGCCGAATTCGTCGCCACCTAGACGGGCAAGCGTATCGCGCTTGCTCACGACCCCCTGCAAGACCCGGCCCAGCTGACGCAGGAATTCGTCGCCGGCGACATGCCCGCAACTGTCGTTGATTACTTTGAACTGATCGAGATCGAGATAGCACAGGGCATATTCGACCTGCTCCGAGCGAGCAACCGACAGTGCCAGCTCCAGCCGCTCCTCGAATGCCCTTCGGTTGACCAAGCCGGTCAACGCATCGTGGTTCGCATGGTACGCGAGCTGCTCGGACCGCCGTCTCGACTCGGTGATGTCCTCCGAGACCACCAGCACGCTGGGCTGGCGCGGTTTGCCGAGGATCGCCCGGGCGGTTTCCCGCACCCAGAGCTGGCTGCCATCCTTGCGCACCTTGCGGGCTTCCCAACGGTGGATACTGCCCGGTTCGGCCACGCACCGGCCGATCTGGCCATTGGCATGGGCGCGATCCTCGAGCGGGTAGAACCGTGAAACCGGCTGCCCGATCAGCTCCGCCACCTGATAACCGAGTTCCGCGGCGCCAATCTGATTGGCCGACAAAACCCGCCCGAGCGGGTCCACGGTGAACACCATGGTCGGGTTCAGATCGTACAGGGCCTGATAGCGCTGCTCACTGTGCTGCAATGCTTCGCGCTCGGCCTCGAGTTCGTGCACGCGGCGCCGCAGCTGCTCGCGATCCCGATAGATCAGCCGGTTGTCGTAGCGGAGCCGGTTGGACAGGGTGTTAAGCAGGTTGAGCGCGATCGCATGGGAGCTCTGCACCAGGTTCCACATGGCGCTCTCGTTGACCACGAGCACCCGGCACGCGGTCTGCGCCACCGCGAACGCGGAAGTGGGCTGCTTGTCGATCAGGGACAGCTCGCCGACCGTTTCGCCCTCACCCAGCACGACGATCGGCGGATCTTCCGGACAATTCAGATGGATGCTGACCGCCCCGGAAATCAGCAGATAAAGATGATCGTTGGGCTGAGCGGCATGGATCAGGATCTCGTCCGACTGCAGATAGCGGACCGAGCAGCCGTGCAGATGAGGCCGGACCGTCGCAACATCGACCGATCGGAACAGATTGAGACGAGATAGCTCGTCGTCCGTGGGCAACGGCGCCGCCGCAACCATCTTCCGGTCGTGCTCCGGGTTTTGAGCTCGGGCGTGTGCGAATGCAACCATAAATCATTTGCCGGAGAGAGTCGAAGGTACAAATCTGGCGACCGAGACCGACCGCGGAAAGGCCGCCATGACAAATCGATGATTTAGGCGAGGCGGACGTCGCGCCAGCCGAGCAAGATCAACGGCGCGATCCGAGTGAGTGCGAAGAGTGGGCCGCATAGTCGGATGCCGGTGCTCAGGCCTGCGAGTTCAGCTGCGACGAGCATCTGCGCGAAGCTGAATCGGCGTGAAGCTCTGCCCCGCGGGCGGTCACCGAGGAGCTGTGGGGACCGCAGCTACTGCGCGCTTGCCCAGCACGCGCCAGAAGGAGCGCAAAGAGAAAAGCCCTCCGAGTCTCCCCAGAGGGCGCCTCCGAAAAGTCGGGGCTCGATTAGCCGATGATCTTCAGGTTCTCGGCCGAACTTTTGCCGTTACGGCCTTGGACGAGCTCGTATTGCACCCGCTGGCCCTCGCTCAGGCTGTCGTAGCCGGCCCGCTCGACGGCAGAGATGTGCACGAACGCGTCGGCACCGCCACCATCCGGCTGAATGAACCCATAGCCTTTGGTGGGGTTGAACCACTTCACAGTTCCGGTCTTCAACGAACGTGTCCTCATGTGCGCAGGGAGACTACGCCGGGCAACCGCGCCGCGACGCAAGGCCCGACCCCGCCGCCCCCGCTCGGACTCGTAGGATAACCGCCTCCTGCGAACCCACGGCGACGTCGAACGCAGACCTCGGCGAAACATAGTGCGGTACGGCGCGAACCACAAGCGGGCGTGGTTGCTTCCACGCGAGTTTTCGCGCTTGGCACGAGATGCGCTTCCCGCTGCCGGGTGCAGCGGGACGCCGATCCACGCTCCTCTTCAACTCCGTCTGAGCGGCAGCACGAGTAGAACGAGATGCAAAGCCCTCGTCCCGGGACTGGCACCTCGCGGCGGCCTTCATCCCGCTCTGCGGGTGAGCAGCGCCCAAGCGACCCCGTCAGTCTTGGACGCCGGCGGCGCGGACAACTATTGCTGCATGTGCTGCGTGCCCCGCGTGCGCCACACGTCGTACTCGTCGGCGTCTATACCGCCGCTCGACTCGGTCGCGCCGGCGGAGCGCTCGCCGCTGAAGCCGACCCATTCCTCGCGGCTGATCTGCCGTCGCCATTTCCGATCGGCCTCGGCGAACGTGGGCAGGCCTTGCGCGCACTGGACCCTCGTCTTGAGAGCTCTCTCCGTGAGGGCCCGCTCGCCCGTCACTCTCATCAAACTCGCGATCCGTGCACAGCCTCGCGGTCCGTGCACAGCTTGGATTCCTGCGCATCGACGAAACCGTCATCTTTCGCAGCGCACGCGAACTGGAGTTGCTGGGCGGCACCCGGACCAACTCAGGCGCCCAGTGCCCATGCCAGGGCGACCGGGGTCGATCTGAGAAGCTTCACGGCGCTTCCCCCTGCCGCGCTGGTCACCAGAGACGATCGCCCGCACGCCGCCGCGCCCCAGCGAGGAGCGCGGTGGCAGGCCGGGCGGTCGCTGTCCCTGTCGAGCGAACGTCAGGCGGCACGCTGGCCGATCGAGCCGACGCGGCTTCGGACATCTGCGGCTAGGACTGCGGCCGCGCCTCGCGGCCGCGCGGGTAGCGCTTGGCGAAATCGTCCGCGATCGCCTCGAAGTTCGTGAACTGCACGCCGGGGTGCTTGCTGATGTGGGCGAACAGGCGCTCGTGCATGGCGAGCACGTGCGGCTTGCCCGAGACGTCCGGATGGATGGTCATCGTGAACACCGCATAGTCGTACTCGCGATATACCCAGTCAAACTGCTCGCGCCAGAACTGCTCGACGTCGCGCGGATTGGTGAAGCCGTAGCTGTTGGGCGCGGCCTTGATGAACATCATGGGCGGCAGGTCGTCCAGGTTCCACGACGCCGGGATCTCGATCAGATCGGTCTCGCGGCCGCGCACGAGCGGCTTCATCCAGTGGCTCGGATGCTTGGAGTAGTCGATCTTGGTCCACGCATCGCCCACCCGCACGTAGTAGGGGTGGAAGTCGTTGTGCATCAATGAGTGGTCGTACTTGATGCCCTTGGCGAGCAGGAGTTCGTTGGTCTTGGCGCCGAACTCCCACCACGGCGCGACGTAGCCGCGCGGCGGCTTGCCGGCGAGCGCGGTGATCACCTCGATGCACTTGTCGAAGATCGCCTCCTCCTGCTCCGGCGTCATCGCGATCGGGTTCTCATGCGAATAGCCGTGCATGCCGATCTCGTGGCCGGCGTCGGCGACCGCCTGCATCTGCTCGGGAAAGGTCTCGATCGAGTGCGCCGGGATGAACCAGGTGGTCTTGATCCCGAAGCGCTCGAACAGGCGCAGCAGGCGCGGCGAGCCGACCTCGCCCGAGAACATGCCACGCGAGATGTCGCACGGGCTGTCCTCGCCGCCGTAGGAACCGAGCCAGCCGGCGACCGCGTCGACGTCGACGCCGTAGGCGCACAGGATTTCCTTTGCCATGATGCCTCTCCCTATCCCCGTCGTGATGCGCTTCGCGCCTGTCGAGGCGCCAGGCCGGCGATGCTACCCGAGCCGCTCTCGATGGCAAATGGCTCATCCCGGCGCAGCCGGCGACGCGTCCGTTTCGCGGGTCCGGCCGGGAGCCTGTTCTGGCTGAGCGGTCGGCAGCTCGCACCCGCGAAGTCGCGCTTCGGGGAACCTGGACGCATCCGCCACGGGTTGGATCGCTTCCGGCAATCGCGACAAATGTAAAGTATCCATCATTAGTCTCCTGATGACATGACTGGCGCTATCGACTAGAAGAGCACCGGTTGAGTCTGTGGAGTACATCAATGGCCAAGAAGCCGCCCCAAAGCAAGACCTCGGCGCCCGCCAGCAGAACCTCCTCGGCCGCCAAGAAGGCGGCCCCGAAAAAGGCCAAGTCCCCGGCCGCCGCCAAGAAGGCGCAGTCGGCCGGGAAGTCGAAGTAGAGACTGCCAGCAGGACCTTCGTTAGACGCGCAGGTGCCCGATCCGGTCCGGACATCTGCGCGTCATCGCCGGCTTCATCGCCACCGAGGCTACCCTGCCATCGCGCCGACGCCTTAGCCGCCGGGATGACATGCTGGCGGACCTGACTATCAGGCGAAAACGCACCGACGCCGCCCAGCATTAGACAAGCACGCCTTCGAACTGGTCCGCAGCTGCGCAGGCAGCTCCACCGCGCCGTAAGCGTCGCCGCGGCGACTCTAAATCGTCGCTCGCAGGGTTGGAACCTTTCCGCCGGCGGCTCGTTCTCGCGCCGGGGCACCACAATCCGGCTCCGGAGGAGGCCCGCCTGCCATGTACAGCGTGTTCTACATCATCGGCGTGATCGTCGTGATCCTCGCCGTTTTGTCTCTGCTCGGTATCAGGTGACGCCGCCCTGAATGGTATGGAGCGAGTGAAAAGGGAGAGAGCACCATGACTGAACAGCGCAAGAATCGCGGCGACAACTCTTCTCGAACCAGAACGCCGGTTACCAGCAGTGACGACAGCAGCGGAGCGACCGAAGCGTTGCGCAGCAGCGCTGAGCAGGTAACCGGCCAAGTGAAAGAACAATTCAAAGAAAAGGCCGTCGAGTTGAAGCGGCAGGCCAAGGAGACTGCGCAGGACATGCGCGCGCGCGCGCGCTCTGTGGTCGACCAGCAGAAGCAGGCGGCCGTCGACCGGGTCGACGGCATCGCCCAGGCGCTACGGACGGCATCCGACGAACTGCGCGACCAAGGACAACCGATGGCCGCGGAGTATTCGCGGTATGCGGCCGACAGTATCGAAAGCATGGCGCGCTCGCTGGAGCGCCGCGAAGTGGGCGACGTCGTGAACAGCATCGAGGAGTTCGCGCGCGAGCGGCCCGGCGCGTTCCTCGGGGGCGCAATGGTCGCGGGCTTTGCCCTCGCCCGGTTCATGAAGAGCTCCTCCGCGCGGCGGGAGCGGGGCGCCGAGCGCAGCAGCTACGAACCACAGCGGACCACCCATGGCGCGGCCGCAAGCCCCGCCGGCGCCACGACCACACCCGGAGTGTGGACCCCGAGCACGAGCTCGCGTCCTGCCGGCGCCTGAGGAAAGCGGGGCAAGGAGTCCATTCATGCAACAGACTGACGATCGCTCCTTCAAGGAGCTCCTCGCCGACCTCACCAACAGCGTGACCACGCTGTTCCGGAAGGAGATCGAACTCGCCCGGGCGGAGCTTGCGGAGAAAGTCTCCGAAGCGGGCATTGCGGTCGGCTCGCTCGCTGCCGGAGGAATCCTCGCGCTAGCGGCCCTGATCGTTCTCCTGCAGGCGCTGGTAATCGCCTTGACGGAACTTGGTCTGGCGCCCGGCTGGTCGTCACTGATCGTGGGCGGCGTCGTGGCGATCCTCGCGTTCGCCCTGATCTACAAGGGCATGCACGATCTGAAGGCCAGCAACTTGGCGCCTACCCGCACCGTCGAAGCTCTCAAGCGCAACGCTCACATGGTGAAGGAGCAGGTTCAATGAGCACCCGATACGGCACGGATCCAGGTTCCAAGTCGTCCCAGGAAGTGCAGCGGGAGGTCCAGGAATCGCGCGCCGAGGTGGAAGAAACGCTGGAAGCAATCCAGGAGCGTCTGTCGCCCGGGCAGATGTTCGAGCAAGTGGTGGACTACATGCGAAGCAGCAACGGTAGCGATTTCCTGCGTAACCTCGGCACGATGGTGCGGGACAACCCGGTCCCCGTGGCCCTGGTCGGCACGGGACTGGTCTGGCTGATGCTGTCGAGTTCCCGCTCGGGACGCCGGGAATACGACGAGGATGACGATCTGCAGGAGTTGTCCGGCGGAAGCCGCCGCGGCGGTCAGTCCTATGGCGAGAGCCGCGGGCTGAGCGAAGATGCCGGGCAAGCCGGTCGGTGGGGCGAAAGCGCCCGTGAGAGCGCGCGCGAATGGAGCCAGGGCGCCCGCTCGGCGGCCCGCGGCGCACGCGAGCGGGCCCGGCAGCTGAGTGCGAGCGCGCGCGACCGGTTCAGCCAGACCGGCGAGCAGCTATGGCAGGGCGCGCGAGATGCGAGCGATCGCGCCAGCTACTATGGACGGCGCGTGCGGCGTGGGTTCTTCGACACGCTGCACGAGCAGCCGCTCGTGCTCGGCGCGCTCGGTCTCGCCGCCGGCGCGGCGATCGGCGCGGCGCTGCCGGCGACGGAGAAAGAAGACGAGTGGCTCGGCGAGTCACGCGAGCGCCTCACGGAGCGCGCAAAGGAGGTCGGCTGGGAGCAGGTGGAGAAGGCGCGGGCGGCCGCGGGAGCCGCGTACGGCGCCGCGCGCGAAGAGGCGGAACGGCAGGGGCTGAGCCTGGAAGGGGGGAAGGCCGCCGCGGAATCCCTCGTCGAGACCGTGCGCCAGAAGGCCGAGCGCGTCGCCGAGGCGGCGACCGAAGCCGCCAAGGCCGAAGTCGAGCGCAAAGATCCGGGTCCCGGTCAGAGCGGCAGCACAAACGCCTGAGCGCACGGCTGCGGAGAGCACACGTGCGCGCCCGCCGCCGCCCTCGATCCTCCTCCAGGTCGGGGGCGGCGCCTTTGTCCGCACGGCGCGACCGCGATCAGGAAGCCGCTGGGCCGGGAGAGCGGGGCCGGGAGGCTGACCATCCCTCCCAGATCCCCACGTCCGGATGGCGCGACATCCTTCTCCGTACCTGGCGCGAACTCGGTGACGACCATGTCGCGCTGATCGCAGCTGCGGTGGCGTTCTACGCGCTGCTTGCCCTGTTCCCGGCGATCGCGGCGCTCATCTCGATCTGGGCGCTGGCGTTCGATCCGCTGGAGATCGAGCAGCAGATCGGGACCATCAGCGCGATGATGCCGCCGGACGCCGCCGCGATCATCACGGACCAAGCGCACAAGGTGGCAGCGAACGTCGGCAAGCTGAGCTTCGGCGTGGCGCTGGGCATCCTGATCGCGCTATACGGCGCGGCCAAGGGGTTGAAGGCGCTGATCGAGGGTCTGAACATCATCTACGACGAGCAGGAGAAGCGCGGATTCATCCGATTGAACCTGGGCGCACTCGGCCTGATGCTCATGGTGATCGTGGCCCTGATGGTGGCCATCGGCGCAATCATCATCGTCCCGGTCCTGCTGAACACCGTCGGGCTTGGTCCGGTCGCGCAGACGCTGCTCGGTGTCTTGCGCTGGCCCATTTTATTCGGGGTGGCGCTGGTCGTTCTGGCCCTCATTTACCGCTTCGGGCCGAGCCGCGCCCCGGCGCGCTGGCGCTGGATCAGCTGGGGCGCGGCCATCGCGACCGCCGTCTGGACGATCGGCTCGATCGCGTTCTCGATCTACGTCAGGAACTTCGGCAGCTATAACGAGACCTATGGCTCGCTCGGCGCCGTGGTCATCCTGCTGATGTGGTTCTGGTTGTCCGCCTTCATCGTCCTGCTCGGCGCCGAGCTCAATTCGGAAATGGAGCACCAGACCGAGCGCGATTCGACCACGGGCCGGGAGAAGCCCCTGGGCCGGCGCGGCGCCTACGTCGCCGACCACGTCGGCGAG
>JBKPNX010000165.1:0-34369 GCA_046732855.1 Pseudomonadota bacterium | reverse complement strand
TGGTCATGGCGTTCGAGGAGGAGTTCGGCTGCGAGATCCCCGACGAGGCCGCCGAGAAGATTCTGACGATCAAGGACGCGATCAACTACATAGAAGAGCACAGCTAGGCCAGCCTGCGGAGCTCGGTTGGGCAGCCCTGGGCTTGGCAGCGAGGCGCGACCGCGACCAATGTCCCTAAGACGCGTCGTCGTCACCGGCATGGGCCTGGTAACCCCGCTCGGTTGCGGGGTGGACGTGAGCTGGCAACGCCTGATCGAGGGGCAGAGCGGGATCCGGCGGATCACCAGGTTCGAGGTCGACGATCTGCCGGCAAAAGTCGCGGGGCAAGTGCCGAGCGGCGACGAGCAAGGCGCATTTCGCATCGACGACGTGATGGCGCCCAAGGACGCACGCAAGAACGATCTGTTCATCATCTACGGCGTGGCCGCCGCCAGTGAAGCGATTCGCGATGCCGGGTGGGCGCCGGAAGACGACGCCGGGCGCGAGCGCACCGGCGTGCTGATCGGCTCCGGCATCGGCGGCCTCAGCACCATCGCCGATACCGCGATCGAGCTGGAGCAGCGCGGGCCCCGGCGGGTCAGCCCGTTTTTCATTCCGGCCAGCCTGATCAATCTGGTGAGCGGGCAGGTGTCGATCCGGTTCGGCTTCAAGGGGCCGAACCATTCGGTGGTGACCGCGTGCTCGACCGGCGCGCATGCGATCGGCGACGCCAGCCGGATGATCGCGCTCGGCGACGCGGACGTGATGATCGCGGGCGGCGCCGAGGCGGCGATCTGCCGGCTGGGCGTGGCCGGATTCGCGGCCGCGCGGGCGCTTTCGACTCATTTCAATGACACGCCGGAGCGGGCATCCCGCCCCTGGGACGTCGACCGGGATGGATTCGTCATGGGCGAAGGTGCGGGGATCCTGGTGCTGGAGGAGCTGGGGCATGCCCGTGCGCGCGGCGCCAGGATTTACGGCGAGGTCATCGGCTATGGTCTCTCCGGCGACGCCTATCACATCACCGCGCCCAGCCCCGACGGCGACGGCGGCTATCGCTCGATGGCGGCGGCGCTGCGCCGCGCCGGACTGCGTCCGACCGACATCGACTACATCAATGCGCATGGCACCTCGACGCCGCTCGGCGACGAGATCGAGCTGGGCGCGGTCAAGCGGCTGTTCGGCGAAGCGGCGTGGCGCCTGTCGATGTCCTCGACCAAGTCAGCGATCGGCCACCTGCTCGGGGCGGCCGGCAGCGTCGAAGCGATTTTTTCACTTCTCGCGATCCATCATCAGATCGTGCCGCCGACCCTCAATCTGGATCGCCCGGCCGAAGGCTGCGATCTCGATCTCGTGCCCCATCGGGCGCGCGAGCGGGAGGTGCGGACCGCGCTTTCGAACTCGTTCGGTTTTGGCGGGACCAACGCCACCCTGATTTTCGCCCGGGCGCCGGAACACTGAATTATCGGAGACGATGAGCGCGCGTGCGCTGAAGTTCCTCGCTCTGCTGTCGATGGTGGCCGCGCTGACCAGCGCGGTCGTGATCGCCGCCTGGAGCCAGCTCAATGCGTATCTGGCCCGGTCGGGCCCGGCCGTCGAGCAGACCGTCGTGGTGCTGCCGCGGGGGGCCGGGCTCGAGCAGATTGCCACGCACCTGGCCGACGCCGGGGTGATCGACCATCCGTGGCTGTTCCGGCTCGCGGTCCGCGTGCTCGGGCGGGATCGGGACCTCAAGGCAGGCGAGTATGCGTTCCCCGCGGCGGCCACGCCGCTTGGCGTGATCGCGATGCTGGCCAAGGGCGAGACGGTCGCGCGCCGGCTGACCATCGCCGAGGGCGTCACGGTCGCCGAGGTGTTTCAGCTGCTGGCGAGCAACGACGCCCTGCAAGGCGAGCTGCCGCCGCCGCCTGAGGAAGGCAGCCTGCTGCCGGAGACCTATTTTTATGCCTTCGGCGATTCGCGGGTCGGTCTGGTCCGGCGCATGGAAGACGCCATGCGCGCGACCCTCGACGAGCTCTGGTCGCAGCGGGCCCAGAATCTGCCGTTCCGCACGCGTGAGGAGGCGCTGATCCTCGCCTCGATCGTCGACAAGGAGACCGGCATCGCCGACGAGCGCGAGAAGGTGGCGGCCGTGTTCATCAACCGGCTGCGCCGCGGCATGCGTCTCCAGGCCGATCCGACCGTGATCTATGGCCTGACCGAAGGTGATGGCGCCCTGGGACGCGAGCTCAGCCGGCGCGATTGGGAGCACGACAGCGCCTACAATACCTATCAGATCGAGGGCCTGCCGCCCGGGCCGATCGGCAATCCGGGCCGGGCCTCGATTGCGGCCGTGCTGCGGCCGGCCAACGTCGACTACCTCTACTTCGTGGCCGACGGCAGCGGCGGCCACGCGTTCGCCCGCACGCTCGCCGAGCACAATCGCAACGTCGCGCACTGGCGCAAGGTGAAGAACGGCGAGCAACCGCCGGCGCTTTCGCCGGTGCCGCCCAAACCGACCGGCTGAGGCGAGCCGCTCCCGCTCGGGCGGAGGCTGCGCTGTCGCCGAGCGGCCATTCCGGCGGCTGGAGTCCTGGGACGACGCAGGGCAACGCAGGCGACCTCGGCAAGGGAGCTGTGCCTGCCGTGCAAAGGTTCCAACGGCCGCTCGTCATCAGGCCCCTGATGCCGGGATCCGGCTGCGCTCGAGGAGAAGATGTCCGGATCGGCGCCGAGAGCGCGGCGGGTCCACTCCCTTGCCGGCATGGCGGAGCCAGCCCGTGCGGCCGCTGCCCCGGTCACCTGGATCGAAAGCCACGACCCGGGCCAGCTGCATGCCAACGCTGTAATGGATTGGCAACCATCGCCGGGTCAACTAAACGCCAGGGTGAATCGCGGGGCGCGGCCGCGCCGGCCGTGCCGCACCTGGGAGAAAAGCGAGTGAGCGCGAGTCCGGCAACGCCGCCAGCTCAGATCAAGCGGCGTGGCCTCATGTTGGTGCTGTCGTCGCCGTCCGGCGCCGGCAAGACCTCGATCGCGCGCCGTCTGCTCGAGCTCGAGCCGGAGCTGTCTCTGTCGATCTCGGTGACCACCCGACCCAAGCGGCCGAGCGAGATCGACGGCGCCGACTATCATTTCATCAGCCGCGCCGCCTACCGCGCGATGATCGAAGACGGCGAGCTGCTCGAGCACGCCGAGATCTACGGCCATGGCTACGGCACGCCGCGCGCGCCGGTCGAGGAGGTGCTCGCCGCGGGACGCGACGTCCTGTTCGACATCGACTGGCAAGGCACCCAGCAGCTGCGCGAGGCGCGCGCCGACATGGTCAGCGTGTTCATTCTGCCGCCGTCGATGGCCGAGCTGGAAAGGCGGCTGTGGCGGCGCGCCGAGGATGCCGAAGCGGTGGTGCGCCGGCGTCTTGGTCAGGTGGCGGCCGACGTGACCCATTTCGCCGAGTACGACTACGTCCTGATCAACAGCCTTCTCGAAGAGAGCGTGGCGCGCGCACGCCAGATTGTCGCGGCGGAGCGCCTCAAGACGCACCGTCAGTCCGGCCTCAGCGAGTTCGTCAATCAGTTCCGGACGGGCGGCTGACCCCGTCTCCCGTCTCGACGGCCGCGAAGGCGCGCGCGAGGCGACAGAAGCCCGCGACGTCGATTTCTTCGGCCCGTGCGGTCGGCGGTACCCCGGCGGCCTCGAGCAGGCCAATCGGATCGGCGGTCAGGTTCCTCAGGCTGACCCGCAGCATCTTGCGCCGCTGTCCGAACGCCGCCGCCAGCACGCGCTCGAGGACCGGCTTGGCGGCAGGCGCGAGCGGTTCCGGCCTGATGATCAGCTGGACCACACTCGAGCTCACCTGCGGCGGCGGCACGAACGCACGGCCCGGCAGATGCAGTGCGATCCGCACCTCGCACAGCCACTGCACGATCACGGACAGGCGGCCATAGGCCGCGGCGCCGGGCGCTGCCGCGAGGCGTTCCGCGACCTCGCGCTGGAACATCAGGACCATGGCGTCGAACAGCTCGATCCGATCGAGCCATAGGAGCAGCAGCAGGGTGGCGATGTTGTACGGCAGATTCGCCACCGCCATGAGGTGATCGACGCCGAGCCGGGCCACATCAAAGCGCAGGGCATCCGCCTCGATCACCTCGAGGCGTCCCCGCGCGAGCGCGAGCTCCGACAGGGCGGCGACGCAGCGCGGGTCGCGTTCGATCGCGATCACCCGGGCCGCGTCGGCGGCGAGAATTGCGCGGGTCAGCCCGCCGGGGCCCGGGCCGACCTCGAGCACCGTGCGGCCGCGCAGATCGCCGGCCGTCCGCACGATCCTCGCGAGCAACTGCGGGTCGAGCAGGAAGTGCTGGCCCAGCCGCTTGTCGGCGCGCAGCTGAAAGCGTTCGATCACCGTGCGCAGGGGCGGCAGATCGGCAGAGCCGTCGCTCAGAGGCGCACCTCGACGAAAGCCTCCTTGCGCAGGTCGCGCAGATAGCGACGGGCCAGGCGGTCCACCCGCTCCCGCTGCAGCTGCTGCGCAATCTGGTCGCGCTGCGGGCTGTCGACCGCAGGATCGTGTCGGTCGCACACCATCAGGAGGTGAATGCCCGATGGCCCTTGCACCGGCGCGCTAACCTGCCCGACCGGCAAGCTGGAGACGGCCTCGCGCAACCGGGGCGGCAGGTCGCCCAGACGTAGCCAACCCAGCCTGCCCGATTGAGGAGCCTTCAGCTCCGCAGCCGCGTCGGCCATGGCGGCGCAGTCGCCGAGGCGATCGCGCAGTTGGGCCGCTCGTCCCCGCACCGCGTCCAGGTTCACCGTGCCGTCGACCGGAAACAGGATCTGAGCGAGGTCGACTTCGATTTCGCCTCCCTCCCCGGCCGCCTGGCTCAGCCGCCGGTCGCGCAGCCGGAAGATGTAATAGCCGACGGGCGAGGAGATGGGATCGGAGATCTCGCCCTCGCGCATGCTCTCCAAGGTGTCGCGCAGCTCCGGCGGAATCCCGCTGCTGCGGATCCAGCCCACGTCGCCGCCGTTTTCCGCACTGGCTGCGGCCGATACCTGTCGGGCCAGCGACTCGAAGCTGGCGCCTTCGCGCAGGGTCTGGACCAGCCGCGAAGCATCTTGCGCGACCACCTGCGCCTGCGCCGGACTGTCGACCGGCAATACGATCTCGGAGAGCAGGTACTCCGACTCGCCCTCGTTGCGGCGCGCCTCCTCGACCGCCATGTCGAGCTGATCGACGGTCACCGTTACGCGAGGCACGATCTGGCGGTTGACCACCTTGACCCAGGCGATCTGCGCCCGGACCTGATCGAGCAGGGTGACGAGGTTGATGCCCTTCTGGGCGAAGAACCGCTGCATCGCCTCGACGGTCATCCGGTTGCGCTCGGCGATGTTGGCCAGCGCCCGCTGGATTTCCGCGTCCTCCACGGTGATGTCCAGGCGCTCTGCTTCCTGCAGCTGCAACGTCTCCTCGATCAGGCTGCGCAGCACCTGCGGGGCAAGTCGCGATCGCGCCTCCTGGCTGTCGGGAATGCCACTGGTCAGGGTGACCAGCTGGAGCCGATCGTTCAGGTCCTGCGCGCTGATCACGTCGTCGTTGACCACCGCCACGATGCGCTGCTGGGCGCCCGCGGGGTCACCGGCGAGGAGCAGGCACGACAGCGATGTGATCGCAATCAGCCACCTGCGCATGTGGCGGGTACTCGCGATGGCTAACCTCCCGCCATCAGATCGGCATCGGTGCCGATCTCGCCAAGGTTCTTGAGAATGACTCGAAGGGATATCGTGGTCGTGGGTTCGGCGTCCCGATCGCTGGTGTTGAGCCGTTCGACCCCGGCCAGAAGCTGCAGACAGGGGTGAAAATAGAACAGCCCGAACTGATCGGATATGCTGCGATCTTCGGCCAGGTCGTACCGGGTCGCGACCCTCAGTGAGAGCGAATCCAACAATTGGACTGAGATGCCGCCTCGGATCTCCTCCCGTTCGCGCAGACTCTGCAGCGCCGGATCGTCCTCGAGCATCAGATAGCCCAGATCGAAGCGTACGCGCTGCGGGCCGGTCACCATTTCCACCTCGTTGCGGACAAACGTCAGATCGTTCTTGTCGAGGCGAAATCGATAGCGCAGATCGAGCCAGTCGGCCGGCGTGAGATTGACCCGACCAACATAGTCAGACAGATCGTCTTCCAATCCCGTGGCGGGATCGAACTGCACATCCTGATCGAACGCATAGGCTTGGCCGAACATGCCGCTGACCAACTGGCGGCCGGTGAAGGTGCCGAACCGCAGGCCATAAGCGATGCTGGACCCGCCTTGCACCCGATCGAGTCCGGGAAAGCGACTGGGGTCCAGCAGGCTCGTGTCGTCGAACTCGAAGTCCTGGCTGTCTTCGTTGGGAATGTCTCCACTGTTCTGGCCGGCGCTCGCCACGGTCGCCATGGCCACGGGCTCGAGCACCTGAGAGGCGCCGAACACCTCGCCGATCCATGGCCAACCCCAATGGAGAGTCGCACGCGGCACCACCCGCCCGGTGACGTTGGTACCATTCTCCTCGAAGGTATCCGGATCGCCGTCGGTCTGGTAAAGATCGCCGCGTAGATCCAGGCGCAGCTCGTACCGGTCGCCGATCGGACTGTACCACGGCAGCTGCCAGGCGGGTGTGGCCGACACCCGGCGGGTGTCGAGCCCGTCGATCCGCGTCAACGCCAGGGCATCGGTGTCGATGCTGAAGCGGGAACCCCAGCGCCACGGATCGCTGACCAAGCGCATGTGGGCCTGCGGCAGAGCGATCGGGATCAGGTCCTGGTCGTCCTGCTCGCGCAGTCCCTGGAAACCATAGGCATTGACGCTCATGTAGTCCCGTTCCCAGAACCGCTCGGCGAACAACCGGTTGAACAGCACGTTTTCATTGCTGAAACCGTAGCGCTCAAGGTAGGTGTCGTCGGATGCCGCCCACAGATTGAAGCCGCTGTCCCAGTCGTGTGGCAGGCGCAAGCGACCCTCGCCCTTGATCGCGCCGCGAAAGGTATTGCCCGACGGCTGCGGGTCGCCTTCCTGCTCGATCGGTTTGCTCGCGTAGGTGCCGCTCGCGTTGAACTGGAAGCGCCCGCTCTCTAGCAGGTGACGGTACTGCCCGGCCAGGACCGGATTCTCCTTGCTGTAGAAAATGGGCGACAACGTCGCGTCGTAATTGGGCGCGAGAGCAAAATAGTAGATCGGCTGGACCGACAGCCCTAGCTCGCCGCTATTGCCGAAACTAGGCGCCAGAAAACCGGAGCGTCGTTTGACCGTGGGATCCGGGTGGGTGAAGTACGGCGTATAGAAAACCGGCACGCCCCCGAGCTCGAAAAAAGCATCGCGATACGTGATGTCGTGGGTTTCCTGATCGTGCGTCACCTTGCGCGCCGTGATCTGCCAGAGCGGGGGCGCATCGGACGTCTCGCACAGCGGGCAAGGTGAGTACACTGCGCGCTCGAATTCCGTGCGCACGCCGCCTACCCGGCGGCCGCCCGCCGCGGCGAGCAGCGAATTGTCCGCCAGCCGCGCGCGCAGCTGCTCGGCGACGCCGGCCCTCAGATCACCCGTCAGCACGACGCGATCGGCGAACAACGTATCGCCGGACGGGTCGACCAGGGCGACGTTGCCCTCCGCCTCCATCTGATCCGTGTCCTGATGGTAACGGAGCTCGTCCGCCAGCAGACGCCGCTCGCCTCGCGTCACTTCGACGTTGCCGGTCGCGGTGACTAGGTGGGTCTGGGAGTCGTGCGTGACCTCATCGGCGAGCAACAGCACCGGACCTTCGCCGAGATCGATGGCGCGCAGCGGCGGCGCAGCGATCAGCAGTGCGGCGATCAGCACGGCGCCGTAGACCGCGATCCAGCGCCCCATGATCAGCCGCCCTCGACAGGAAGCGAGCTTGGCATGCCACGGCGCGCTACGGCAGCCATGTCCGGACCGCGAGCGCGCTCGCGACGCGACCGCGCACAGGCAATCGGGCGATCCCGTCCCGCCGACGCGGGACCAACCAATCTGATCATCGGGCCGGCGGCGAGGAGGATGCCGGCGCGGACAATTGAAGCTTGCTCAAGCCCGCGGCCCGCATCCGTTCACGTCCCCCGATCCGTCCACCTGGCAGCCAAACCACACCACCAAAAAACCACGCCAGGGGCAAGGTCGGCGGTCCGCGGCACCGGCCAGCGCCGCCGGAATCTGTTGCCATGCGGCTCGAGGACCCCGCAAGTCACTCGGTCAGCAGGCCGTGACGTGCCGGTTGGGCAGCGCAGCGCGGTCTGCTATAGGTCGGCTACAGCTGCACCCGCGCGACGATACGAGCGCGAATCCCAGGCAACCGTCTGCACGCCCGACCGGTTGCGGACGCATCTGCGGAGCGCTGCGAGCATGGACATCGCATTTGCGGCCCCGATCACGCCCGCGCAGGGCACCTGGGTGGTGCTCGCCAAGGACGACGGCGCGCTCGGCCCGACCGGATCGGAGCTGGATCGCCGCTCGGGCGGCGCCCTGCGCGGCGCCATCGCGGAGTGGGGCGGCAAGCTCAGGCGCGGCGAGGTGATCGAGCTGCGCCATCCGCCCGGGCTCGAGCTCGCACGGTTGCTGGTGCTGAGCCTGGGCAAGACCGAGGAGACCAGTCGGTACGATCTGGAAACCGCAGGCGGCAGCCTCGCGGTCAAGCTACGGGCGCTGCGGGTGCGCGAAGCGAACGTCGCGGTCGAGCCCGTGGGCGCGCTCGAGGCGACCGCGCAGGAGCTCGCGATCAGCCTCGCGACCGGGGTGTGCCTGCGCGCTTATCGGTTCGACAAGTACCGCACCGCCAAAGATGCGGAGGAGGAGCAGAGCGAGCTGGCGCAACTCACCCTGCATGTGGCCGATCCCGCCGCAGCCAAGGCGGCGTGGCCCGCGGCCGCGGCCGTGATCGCCGGCGTCAGTCACGGCCGCGATCTGGTCACCGAGCCCGCGAACGTGCTGTCACCGGAGGCGTTCGCCGAAGCGTGCGTGGCGCTCGGGTCGGCGCTCGACCTCGAGGTCGAGGTGCTGGACCGCGCCGCGATGCAGCGGCTCCGCATGAATGCGCTGCTCGCCGTCAGCCAGGGCAGCGTGCGCGAAGCGCGGGTCGCGACGCTGCGCTGGTCCGGCGGCGCGCCGGACGAGCCGCCGGTCGCGCTGCTCGGCAAGGGCGTCTGCTTCGATTCCGGCGGCCTCTCCCTCAAACCACCCGCCGGCATGGAAGAAATGAAGTGGGACATGGCCGGCGCCGCCGCAGTGTTCGGTGCGATGAAGGCGCTCGCCGGGCGCAAGGCCAGGGCGAACGTGGTCGGCGTGCTCGGGCTGACCGAGAACATGCCATCCGGCACCGCCCAGCGGCCGGGCGACGTCGTCACCTCGATGTCTGGGCTTACGATCGAGGTGGTCAACACCGATGCCGAGGGCCGGCTCGTCTTGGCCGACGTGATGCACTACGCGAAGGAGCGCTTCAGGCCCAAGGCTATGATCGATCTCGCGACCCTTACGGGCGCGATCATCATCGCACTCGGACACGAGCGGGCCGGCCTGTTCACGCCCGACGATCAGCTCGCCGAGCGGCTGCAGGCCGCCGGCGCCGCGGTCGGCGAGCGCCTGTGGCGCATGCCGCTCGGCGACGACTACATGAAGCACATCAAGTCCGACATCGCGGACATCAAGAACGTGGGCCGGGAGCGCCAGGCCGGGGCCACCGCAGGCGCGGTGTTCCTGCAGCGGTTCGCGGGCGACGTGCCCTGGGCGCACATCGACATGGCGGGGACGGCGTGGACCAAGGAGGACCGGCCGCTCGCGCCCAAGGGAGCGACCGGCTACGGCATCCGCCTGCTCGATCGCCTGATCGCCGACCACTACGAGGCGTGAGCCGCGGCCGGCAGCGGAGGCGTGGTCGAGTACGGCTTCTATCATCTGACCCGGACGGCGCTCGAGCCGGCGCTCGGTCGCCTGCTCGAGCGGGTGCTGGCGAGCGGTCAGCGCGCCGTGGTCGTGGCGTCCTCGTCGGAGCGGGTCGAGGCGCTCAATCGGGCGCTGTGGACGTTCGGCCGTGACAGCTTCCTGCCGCACGGCACGCGCGACGACGGCTTCGCCGAGGATCAGCCGGTGTTCCTGACCGATCGGGCGGATTATCCGAACGGCGCCACCGTGCTGGTCCTGGTGGACGGCGCCGAGATCGAACCGCCGCCGCAGTTCGCCCGTTGCCTCTACCTGTTCGACGGCAATGACGAGGCCGCACTGGCCCAGGCGCGCGCGCTGTGGCGCCGGCTGCGCGAGCGCGCCGAGACTTTGACCTACTGGCAGCAGACGGAGCGCGGCTGGGACAAAGCGATGGCGACCGCCGACCCGTCATAGGACGCCGATCGCGGCTTTGCCGATCGGGGCCGGCTGGCTATAAGGCGGCACTGTCCAGCAAGACGGAACCGCCATGGCCATCGAGCGCACGCTGTCGATCATCAAGCCCGACGCCACGAGGCGCAATCTCACCGGTCAGATCAACGCCCGCCTGGAGGCGGCCGGGCTGCGCATCGTCGCCCAGCGGCGCATGCTTCTGAGCCGCGCGCAGGCCGAAGCGTTCTACGCGGTGCATCGGGAACGGCCCTTCTATCGCTCCTTGTGCGAATTCATGACCTCGGGACCCGTCGTGGTGCAGGTGCTCGAGGGCGAGAATGCGATCGAGACCAACCGTGCGGTGATGGGCGCGACCGATCCGGCCAAGGCCGCAGCCGGCACGATCCGCAAGGACTTCGCCGAGTCGATCGAAGCGAACTCGGTGCACGGCAGCGACGCCGCGGATACGGCTGCGCGCGAGATCGCCTTCTTCTTCGCCGAGATCGACCTGGTTGGATGAGCGGCGGCTGCGGCCATGCCGATCCGCGAGCTGCCGCGTGTGTGCCCCGATCGAGATACGGCCCTGATCGAGCGCTTCCGGCGCGCCCGGCGCGATCAGACCCTGGCGGTGCTCGAAGGCTTTCATGCGATCAAGCATGCCATCCGCTTCCACGCCGCGCTCGAGCAGGTGTGCGCGCTCAATCCGGATCAGCTTCGGGCGCTGGCCCTGCGCCTCGCGCCGGATATCGGGCCGGAGCTGGGCAGGATGCTCCACGCGGTACCGCCCTCGGTGTTCGCCGAGCTGGCGCCGGTCCCGCCCGAGACCGGCATCGTCGCGATCGCGCGGCGGCGGCAGGCCGATGGCGAGGCGATCCTGGCGGCGCGCCGCGCGGCGCCGGTCGTGCTGCTGGAAGCGCCGGCCCGTCTCGGCAATGTCGGTGCGGTAGTGCGGGTGGCTGCCGCGGCCGGCGCCGCCGCGGTATTGGTCACGGGACCGCAAGACCCCTGGCATCCGGCTGCGCTGCGCGGCGCCGCGGGGCTGCACTTCGCTCTGCCGATTGCGCGGATCGATCGGCTGCCTGCGCGCCACGATCGGCCGCTCGTCGCGGTGCATCCCGGTGGCGAGCCGCTGCGCTCCCACACATTGCCCGATCGCGCGATCCTGGCCTTCGGCTCGGAGCGGCGCGGCCTCAGTTCCGAGATTCTCGCGGCAGCGGACCGGCAGATCGCGATCCCCATGCGCCAGGGGGTGTCCAGCCTGAATGTGGCGAGTGCGGTCGCGGTGATCCTCTATGCCTGGCGCCTGGGCATCGACGTGGAGCAGACCTGAAGTCCGGAACCGGTGCGGTCGGCGGCCATGGGCTACGCCCGACCGGATCGCCCTTGGCATCGGCTGCGTGTCATGCGATCAGCGTGCTCGCAACGACGCAATCGGAATCGCGGGGCAGATATCGGGAGGTAGCATGTCGAGGCCGAGCCTGGACGATCTGAAGCGAATGGCGCGCGAGGTGTTCGGCCGCGAGCTGAGCGCGGCGCAGGCCGAGGCATATCGCGGCCGGCTGCCGACCATGGCGCGCAACGCACGGCTGCTGCGCGATCGGGAGCGGCAGCTGGGCACGCTCGACCCCGCCCTGGTCCAGCGGGTTGGAGACGGCCATGACTGAGCAGGACCTCGCGTTCGCGAGCATCGCGGAGCTGGCGCCGCGCCTCGCGGCGGGGGAGATCTCGCCGGTCGAACTGACCGAAGCGACGCTCGCGCGCATCGAGCGGCTGGAGCCGCAGCTCAACGCCTACATCACGGTCACCGCCGAGAGCGCCCGCCACGCGGCGCGCGCCGCCGAAGCGGCGATCCAGGCCGGCCACTACCAGGGACCCCTGCACGGCATCCCGGTGGCGATCAAGGACCTGTATGCCACCCGCGGCGTCGTCACCACGTTCGGCTCGCCCCTGTACGCCGAGTGGGTCCCGGATTTCGATGCCGCCGCGGTCGAGCAGCTGAAGCGGGCGGGCGCCGTGCTGCTCGGCAAGACCAACCTGCATGAGCTGGCCTATGGCTCGACCAGCGCGAATGCCCACTACGGCGCGGTGCACAATCCCTGGCGCCTGGACCATCATCCCGGCGGCTCGAGCGGCGGCTCGTCCGCTGCTGTCGCGGCCGGCATCGCTTACGCCGCGATGGGCAGCGACACCGGCGCCTCGATCCGCCAGCCGGCGGCCTGCACCGGGATCGTCGGCATCAAGCCGACGTTCGGCCGCCTCAGCAAGTTCGGCGCCCTGCCGCTCGCCTGGTCCCAGGACCACGCCGGGCCGCTGACGCGCACGGTCCGCGACGCCGCGCTGGTGCTGCAGGCGCTGGCCGGCCACGACCCGCGCGATCCGAATTCGGTCATGCGGACTGTGCCCGATTTCAGCGCGGGCATCGACGATGGCGTCGCCGGCCTGCGCATCGGCGTCGCGCGCGCGTTCTTCTTCGAAAACTGCGCGCCCGGCGTGGTCGACGCGGTCGAAACCGCGATCGGGGTGCTCGAGGAGCTCGGCGCGCTGATCGAGGAGGTCGCGCTGCCGGACATGGACGCGGCCTACACGGTCGGCACCGTCACCATTGCGGTCGAGGGCGCCGCGTACCATGCCGCCGACCTGCGCGAGCGACCGGAGCTGTTCAGCGACGAGCTGCGCGCCGGGTTCGAGCTGGGCAGCTTCTACAGCGGCGTCGACTACGTCCAGGCGCAGCGCGTGCGCCGCCAGGTGATGCAGACGACGGAGCGCGCGATGGCTCCTTTCGCAGCCGTGGTCATGCCGACCTCCCCCGTGCCGACGACGCCGATCGCGAGCTCGCCGCCGGAGCACGCCATGCTGCGCCCGCGCAACACGATGCCGTTCAACGTGGTCGGCCTGCCGGGCATCTCGGTGCCGTGCGGCTTCACCGGCGATGGCCTGCCGGTGGGCCTGCAGATCGTCGGTAAGGCGTTCGACGAGGCGGGCGTGCTCCGCATCGCGCACGCCTACGAGCAGGCGACCGACTGGCATCACCGCCGCCCGCCGCTCGGCTGACCCGAGCGCGCGGCGGTCGCCGCGGGCGGTGGAACGCGGGTTGCTCGCCTGATGCGCCGCGCAACGCCCGGAGCGGGTCACCCCCAATGCAGGGCCGCGCTCATTCCTGCTCGAGCGCGAGCCGTGCCGCGGCCAGTTCCTTCTTCTTCGCGTCGTCGACCACGGGGAACGTCAGGTCGAGCGAGCCCAGCCCGTCGATGATCGCCGCGGCCACGACCACGCGGGTGAACCATTTGTTGTCGGCAGGCACCACGTACCACGGCGCCTGCTTGCTCGCCGTCGCTCGGATCATGTCCTCGTAGGCCTCCTGATAGGCGTTCCAGTAGGCCCGCTCCCTGGCGTCACCGATCGAGAACTTCCAGTTCTTGTCCGGATTGTCGAGGCGCTCGAGAAAACGCTTCTTCTGCTCCTTCTTCGACACGTGGAGGAAGAACTTCCGGATCAGAATGCCATTGTGCCCGAGGTAGCGCTCGACGTCCCGGATGTCCTCGTAGCGCTCGTCCCAGACCGACTTGGTGATCAGCGCCGGCGGCAGCTTCTCGCCCTCCAGCAACGCCTTGTGCACGCGGACCACGAGCACCTCCTCGTAGTAGGAGCGATTGAAGATGCCGATGCGGCCCCGCTCGGGCAGGGCCTTCAGGCAGCGCCACAGATAGTCGTGGTCGAGGTCCTCGGCTGAGGGCGCCTTGAACGAGTGAACCTGGCAGCCCTGGGGATTGACGCCGGACATCACGTGCTTGATCGCGCCGTCCTTGCCGGCGGCGTCCATCGCCTGGAAGATCAGGAGGATCGCCCAGCGGTCCTGCGCGTACAGGCGCTCCTGCAGCTGCGCGAGCATTTCCACCCCGGCCGCGAGCGCCTCCTTGGCCTGCGGCCTGTTCTCCGAAGTGAGCTCGCCGGTGTCGCCCGGGTCGACGTCCTTCAGCCGGAATTTTCTGCCGTCGGCGACGCAATAGGGCGCCGCAAACTTCCGGGACCGCTCGATCCCCTCGAGCAGACTGAGTTTCGCGAACTCCATTGCCCCTCCTGCGCGCAGGTCCTCGGAGCACTGTTATAGCCCATCGCGCGTCGTCGGTCGCCTTGGTCGAACCGATCATCGGGAGCGACACGCGAGGCCGGGTGGTCGCGATCAGGCGCGCATCCGCGCTGCTCGCATGCGCGGGGCGTGCTATGGTCGAATGCGCAGCCCCGCGAGCCGGAGACGCGTCGTCATGGACCTGAACCGCTTCGATAACCAGCGGGTGATCCGGGCGCCGCGCGGTCCGCAGCTGAATGCCAAGAGCTGGCAGACCGAGGCGGCACTGCGCATGCTCATGAACAACCTCGATGCCGAGGTCGCGGAAAACCAGCAGGAGCTGGTGGTTTACGGCGGCATCGGCCGGGCGGCGCGCGACTGGCGCTGCTACGACGTGCTGGTGGATACATTGAAGCGTCTCGGCGGCGACGAGACCCTGTGCGTGCAGTCGGGCAAGCCGGTCGGCGTGTTCAAGACCCACCCCGACGCGCCGCGGGTGCTGATCGCCAACTCGAATCTGGTCGCGCACTGGGCGACCTGGGACCGCTTCCACGAGCTCGACCGCATCGGCCTGATGATGTACGGCCAGATGACCGCGGGCTCCTGGATCTACATCGGCAGCCAGGGAATCGTCCAGGGCACCTACGAGACCTTCGCCGAGGCCGGGCGGCAGCATTACGGCGGCGATCTGTCCGGCAAATGGATCCTGACCGGCGGGCTCGGCGGCATGGGCGGCGCCCAGCCGCTCGCCGCGACCATGGCCGGGGCCTCGCTGCTCGCGGTCGAGTGCCGGGCGAGCCGGATCGAGCGCCGCCTGCAGACCCGCTATCTCGACCGGATGGCGACGGATCTGGACGAGGCGCTGGCGCTCATCGCGCGCTCGTGCGCTGAGAAGAAGCCGCTGTCGGTCGGCCTGCTCGGCAACGCCGCCGAGGTGTACCCCGAGCTGGTGCGCCGCGGCGTCCGCCCCGACCTCGTGACCGACCAGACCGCGGCGCACGATCCGCTGAACGGCTACCTGCCGGCCGGCTGGACGCTCGACCAGTGGGAGAAGATGCAGGCGCGCGATCCGGCCGGGGTGGAGCGCGCGGCGAAGGCATCCATGGCGGTCCAGGTCCGCGCCATGCTCGAGTTCCACCGGAGCGGCATCCCGACCCTCGACTACGGCAACAACATTCGCCAGTTCGCCAAGGAAGCCGGGATCGAGGACGCGTTTGACTTCCCCGGCTTCGTGCCGGCGTACATCCGGCCGATGTTCTGCCGGGGCAGAGGGCCGTTCCGCTGGGCCGCGCTCTCGGGCGATCCCGAGGACATCTATCGGACCGACGCCAAGGTGAAGGAGCTGTTTCCAAAGGACGCGCACCTGCACAACTGGCTGGCCATGGCGCGAGAGCGGATCGCGTTTCAGGGACTGCCGGCGCGGATCTGCTGGCTGGGCCTTGGCGAGCGGGCGAGAGCCGGGCTCGCGTTCAACGACATGGTGGCATCCGGCGAGCTGAAGGCGCCCGTGGTGATCGGCCGTGACCATCTGGATTCCGGCTCGGTCGCCAGCCCCAACCGCGAGACCGAAGCGATGCGCGACGGCTCGGACGCGGTCGCCGACTGGCCGCTCCTGAACGCCATGCTGAACGTCGCCTCGGGCGCGACCTGGGTCTCGATCCACCACGGCGGCGGGGTCGGCATCGGGTTCTCGCAGCATGCCGGCATGGTGATCGTGTGCGACGGCACGCCCGAAGCCGCGCGGCGTCTCGAGCGCGTGCTGACCAACGATCCCGCCTCGGGCGTGATGCGCCACGCCGATGCCGGCTATTCGGACGCGATCGCCTGCGCGCGCGAGCACGGCCTCGAGCTGCCGATGCTCGACGCCTGAGCCTGGTGCAGCGGCCCGGCCGGCTGGCGCCGGCAACACTCACCCCGGCGGAACATCATCTCGAGCCTTCGGGGCCCCGTCCCGTCCGGCAGGTCGGGCGAACCGGCTCGACTCGCCCGGCAGCCGGCCGCCTTGGAACAACGACTACTCGCTGGCCGTCATCACGGCAGGGAAGTAGGTTGGCTCCGGAGGGCCACGGCGCGATGCCCGCCCCGCCTCTCTCGTCCGGAACGCAGCAAGAGCCTCATTACATGCGCTCGGCCTTCACTCTCGCCGTTCTGCTCGGCCTGCTGATCCTGGCCGTGGTCATCGGCGTGTGGGCCTGGCGCTCGATCGGCGATGTCGAGATCGGCGTGCATGGTTGGATCGCGCTTGGCCTCGGCGCCGGTCTGACCTTCCTGGTCGGCGCGGGCCTGATGGCGCTGATGTTCTTCAGCGAGCGGCGCGGCTACGACGAGCGCGCCCACGAGGCCGATCGCACCCACGCCGATCACTGGCGACGACCGGACCAGGACTGACCGGACGAACCGGAAAAGCTCCGACGCCATCTGGGATCGCCATTGGGGGAGAAGCGCAGCGACGAAGCAACGCGTCTTCTGGATCGCCACGGGCGCTGGCGGCCCTCGCGAGGAGAGCTGGCTCGCTCCCCTGGGGTCAGATGCTAGGGCCGTCGCCCGGCGCCACTCTCGACGAACATGCCGGCCGCTCAGCCGAGGAGCGGGAGCTTCGATTTCCTCTCCCCGTAGAGGGTGGGCACTTCACTTTACATGCTGGCGAACAGCTCGCTCGCGACCTGCGGCAGGATGGCATGAAGGCGGGCCAGCTGGTCGAGGTCCGCAGCATAGCCGCCGCCGATCACGCCCGCGACCGGCACGCCGCCGTGCAGACAGGCCTCGAGCACCAGGCGCTCGCGCCGCCGCAGCCCCAGCTCGCTCAGGGCGAGTCGGCCGAGCCGGTCATCGACGTGGGGATCGACCCCGGCATTGTAGAACACGAGGTCGGGGCGCACGTCCTCGAGCAGCCCCGGCAGGTGCTCCGCGATCAGAGCGAGATAGGGCTCGTCCTCGAGGCCCGCATCCAGCGCGAGGTCGAGGTCGCTCGTCTGCTTCCGTAGCGGGAAGTTGGTGCGACAGTGCATCGAGAAGGTGAACACACGTGGCTCGTCAACGAAGATCGCCGCGGTGCCGTCGCCCTGATGGACATCCAGATCGATCACCAGAACGCGCTCGACCAGACCCTCCGCGAGCAGCACCCGCGCGGCGACAGCGACGTCGTTGAACAGACAGAAACCCGAGCCGTACGCCGCGAACGCGTGGTGGCTGCCGCCCGCGGTATTGCAGGCGAGGCCATGCTCCAGCGCAAGGCGGGCGGTCAGCACCGTTCCGGCGCTGGCGGCGCGCGCACGGGTCGCGACTTCGGCGGTGACCGGCAGCCCGATCCGGCGCACGGCCGCGGCATCTAGGCTCTGATCGAGCACGGCGTCGACGTAGGCGGGCGCGTGCGCGAGCGTCAGCCATTGCCGCGGCGCCGGCTCGGGCGGCGCGTACACGTGGGCCGGGTTCGCGATGCCCTGCTCGAGCAGATAGGCCATCAGGCGGCGGAACTTGCCCATCGGAAAGCGATGGCCGGCGGGCATCGGCGCGACGTAGGCGGGATGGTGGACGATCGGCAAAGGCACGGCAGCGAATTTAGTGCAGCGGAGCGCAAGAAGCGCCTGGTTTTTGGTCGGGCCCGCCGGCGATCCGACGGAGTAGCTCCACTGGCGGATGCTCATGAGTGGGTGCTCGCCAGCGCGCCAGGCCGAAATCGGCCCCGATCCTCTGGCACACGGCTCGACCTCCGGGCCGCGCAGACGCCGCGTTACGCGACGTGCAGACAATCGCAGTCGGGAGATCAGATGCGAGCTGATCTTCTATCGGGGCTTGGGAGGAAGAGCTTGAGATGGCGCGCGATCGGGACGGTGTTCGCGACATCGGCTCAATTCAGAACGCAGGCTTCACGGGACGCGGAGCTCCCTTCGGATGGCGATCCGCTGCCATGCCCGCTCAGCAGGTCGCGCGCTCGTGGCAGCGCAGCGAGTGCCGCGGGGGCAGGCCCGCCGGTCGCCCAATCGAGCAGCTCCACCGTGTGCACGACCGGGACAGGGCCGCCCGCGAGCTGCACCATGCAGCCGATGTTGCCGGTCGCGACCACGTCCGAGCGCACGCGCGCGATGTTGGCCAGCTTGCGCTCGCGCAGTTGCCCGGCGAGCGCGGGCTGGAGCAGGTTGTAGGTGCCCGCGGAGCCACAGCAGATGTGGCCTTCGGGGATGTCCCTGACCGTGAAGCCGGCCGCGCGCAGCAGCTCCTTCGGCTGGGCCGTGATCCGCTGGCCGTGCTGCAGCGAGCAGGCGGAGTGGTAGGCCGCGACCAGATCGCTCGCGCGCACCGGCGGCAGCAGGCCGAGCTCTTCGAGCAGCTCGGTGACGTCTTGCGCGAGCGCCGCAATCCGCGCCGCCTTCTCCGCGTAGACCGGGTCCTCGCGCAGCATGAAGCCGTAGTCCTTGACCGTGGTGCCGCAGCCGGACGCGTTGATGACCACGGCATCGAGGCCGGCCGCGGCGCGCTCCCGCTCCCAGGCGTCGATGTTGGCCCTGGCGGCGGCGAGCGCAGCCGCCTCGCGGCCCATGTGATGGACCAGCGCCCCACAACAGCCGGCGCCTTCGGCGACGACCACCTCGACCCCGTGGCGGGTCAGGAGGCGGATCGTCGCCTCGTTGATCTGCGGCGCCAGCACCTGCTGCGCGCAACCCGACAGCAGCGCGACGCGCGCGCGCCGTTCGCCCTCCGCGGCGAACACCTGCGGCGCATCGACCGCGGACAGCGCCGGCAGGTGCGCAGGCGCGAGCGCGAGCATGCCGGCCAGGCGCCCCGGCAGAAGGCGACGCAAAGGGCGGCCGAGCGCGGCGGCGCGCAGTGCCCACCGGAACAGCCAAGGCCGCGGCAGCACCCCGGCGAGCAGGGCGCGCAGCAGCCGGTCCGGCCAGGGACGCGTGTAGGTCTCTTCGATGTAGCGTCGGGCGTGGTCGACCAGGTGCATGTAGTGCACGCCGGAGGGGCACGTCGTCATGCAGGCGAGGCAGGACAGGCAGCGGTCGATGTGGGTGACCACGCGCGCGGACGCCGGCTTGGCGTTCTCGAGCATGTCCTTGATCAGGTAAATGCGGCCGCGCGGGCTGTCGAGCTCGTCGCCGAGCAGCACGTAGGTCGGGCAGGTCGCGGTGCAGAAGCCGCAGTGCACGCAGGCGCGCAGAATCTTCTCCGACTCGCGCACGTCGGGGTCGGCCAGCTGGGCGAGCGAGAAGGTGGTCTGCATGGCGCTGGTTCAGGCTCCTCTGGGGGAGGCGTAGCACGTCCGCAACTTCCGCCGCGAGCCTGGCATGTCGATAGCCTCGGGCGCGTCGGCAAGAGGGCGGGCCGCGTGACTTCACCGCGGCCAAGCAGGACGCCGCAGCCGAAGAGCCTCGCACCAAGCATCGATGCTTTGACGCGCCTGTCGGAGCTACAGGACAGCGGAGCCTTTCGGCGGGCTCGAGCTGTTGGGTTTCGCCTGCGGCATCACCCAACCTACGTGCTGGATCGCTTCGCTGCGCTCGCAATGACGGGCGCGTGGGCCGCAGCCGTTCGGGCGCTCCGCCGCGGTCGAGGAGCCGCCATCCGATCAGCTGCGGTCGAGGAAGCGGCGGAACGCGGCGAGCGTCTTGGGGCTGACGTGATGCTCGATGCCCTCGGCGTCGCTCTCGGCGGTCTCGGGGTCGACGCCGAGCGCGATCAGGAAGTCGCGCACGAGCGAATGGCGCGCGCGGGCGCGATCCGCCAGTGCCTGCCCGTCGGTGGTGAGAAAGATCGCGCGGTACGGCCGGCTCTCGACCAGCCCCTCGCGCATGAGCCGCTGCACCGTCTTGTTGACCGTGGCGTGGGTCACCCCGAGGCGGCGGGCGAGGTCGACCGCGCGCGCCTCGCCGTGCGCCGCGATCAGATCGGCGATCAGCTCGACGTAGTCCTCGGCGAGCTCGGTCTGGTGCGCCTCGCGCACCTTCTCGAAGCCACCCGCTTGGCGCCGGGCCTCGCGCAGCGTCGGCCGTTGCCTCATACCCACCCCGTCAAGTCGCGCGCATGAGCCGGTGCGTATGCTCTGCCATGCTCCGGCTCTGACTGGGGCATCCAGACTGGACCCCCGGTCGAGCCGGGGGGTGACACGAAGGGCGGTCGACGAGTCAGGATCTCGTGCTCCTGATGCCGCCTCGCTCTCCCCATCACTGGCACCAAACTAGTCGATCGTCGCGCGCTGGCAAAGTTTCAGCCGCGGCTTCGCTTCTAAGACAGCCCAAAGGGGCGTCACCCCGTCGACGCCGCGCCGGCGCGCCCCCAGGCTCGCGCCCGCGCCGGGTATCTCGACGGGCCGGACTGCGGCGCCGTAACGCGCGGGAGCGTCCCGGGAACCCCGACGAGACTGGGGCGCCGCAACGCGCGGGAGCGTCCTTTTACAGGGCGAGTGGCCGGCCCGGCTCGGGGATCTCGACCCGGCCGCGCCTGACCAGCGACTTGAAGGTGTGCGGGTCGCCGCTCAAGAGGTCGAACGTGCCCCAGTGAATCGGCACGATCACCTCGAGATCCAGGAACTCGTTGCACGCGATCGCCGCGGTCTCCGTGCCCATGGTGAAGCGATCGCCGATCGGGATCAGTCCGATCTTGGGCTGATGGATACGCTGGATCAGCGCCATGTCGGAGAAGATCTCGGTGTCGCCGGCGTGGTAGACGCTCCTGCCCTCGCCCTTGATCACGAAGCCGGCCGGATCACCCATGGTGACCGGCTTGCCGTCCTCAATGATCGCCGAGCTGTGCAGCGCGTTGACCATGGTGAACGACAGGCCCTCACGCTGGACCGTGCCGCCGATGTTCATGGGCTCGGCCCGCTCCACGCCTTGCCCGCCGAGATACGCGACGATCTCGAAGATCGCTACGACCGTGGCGCCGTATTTCTTGGCCAGGCGGGCGCTGTCGCCGAGATGGTCCGAGTGGCCATGGGTCAGGACGATGAAATCGGCGCGGTTGAGCCGCTCCTCGAAGCCCGCGGGGTGCTTCGGATTGCCGGTCCAGAACGGGTCGATCAGCACGCTCTTGCCGGCAATGTCCAGATGAAAGGCCGAATGGCCGAGCCAGGTCAGTTGCATCGCCAGTCCTCCCCCTGCCATGGTCGCGCCCGATTCTAGCGACTGTCCCGGGCCGCCGCCACGGCGGACTGGGCCGGTTCGACGCTGCCAAATTCGGCCCGTCGTTGCTGCTCTGGTTGATGAAACGCGCCGCGCCGGTTACGGGTGCGAGAGAAGCGCATCGAGATCATCCGGCCGTGTCGCAGACCATCATCGTGCTGCTTGCTTTCATCGCGTTTGCCGCAGTGTTCGCCCGGCTCCAGCTCGGCACGGTGCTCGGCTTCCTGATCGGCGGCGCGGCGATCGGTCCATCCGGCCTCGGCGTCATCCGCGACCTCGATTCGGTGCAGGTGCTGGCCGAGCTCGGCGTCGTGTTCCTGCTGTTCAATCTCGGCCTGGAGCTGAAGCTCGAGCGGCTGCGCCTGTTCGGCGTTCGGGTGTACGGACTGGCGCTCGCGCAGCTCGTGGTGACCGCGGCCGGGATCGCCGTCGTGGCGGGCCTGGTCGGGCTGGGCGCCGGCGGCGCGCTCATCGTCGGCGGCGCGCTCGCGCTGTCCTCGACCGCGGTGGTCCTCCAAGTCCTGCGCGATCTGGGCCGCACGCTGACCCAGCTCGGCCGCGTCGCGATCGCGATCCTTCTGGTGCAGGACGTTGCGGTCGGGCCGCTTCTGGTCCTGGTCGGCGCGCTCGAGCAGGCCGGCGGCGCCCTCGCGCTCGGCATTCTTGCGGCGCTCGGCAAGGCGGTCCTGGTGGTGCTGGTCGTCGCGCTCACCGCGCGCTTTCTGATCCGGCCGGTGCTGCATTTCGTCGCCGAGGTCGCCGCCGACGAGGTGTTCGCGGCGACCGCGCTCTTGATCGTGCTCGCCTCGAGCTTCGCCACCGAGCAGGCCGGCCTGTCGCTCGAGCTCGGCGCCTTCGTCGCCGGACTCATGGTCGCCGATACCGAATATCGGCATCAGATCGCCGCCGACATTGGCCCGATCCGCGGCCTGCTGCTCGGCTTCTTCTTCATGACCGTGGGCATGGCGGTCGACGTGGGCGTCGCCACCCAGCACCTCGGCGCGATCGCGCTCAGCGCCGTCGGCCTGATCCTGCTGAAGGGGCTGCTGTTGACCGCGCTCGCGCGCGCGTTCGGTTTCGGCGCGCGTCTGGCCGCCGAGCTCGGCGCCATGCTCGCCCAGGGCAGCGAGTTCGCTTTCGTCCTGCTCGCGCTCGCGGGCAGCACCGGGCTGATCCCGGGTCCGGCGGTTCCAATCCTGGCGGTCGCGGTCGCGCTGACCATGGCGGTTACGCCGGTGGCGGCGAATCTGGGCGGCCGCCTGCTCAACCAGATCGAGGGACCCGCCGCCGCCTCATTGTCCGATCTCGACGCCCAGACCGGAGAGGTGCGCAACCACGTGGTGGTGATCGGCTTCGGTCAGGTCGGCATGGCGGTCACCCGCCATCTGGTCGGCCTCGGCATTTCGGTCCTGGCGCTGGACTACGACTCCAAGCGCGTGCGCGACAGCCAGGCGCACGGCCTGCCCGTGTATTTCGGCAATGCCGCACGCGCGGACGTGCTGCGTGCCGCGCACGTCGGCCAGGCGCGCCTGGTGATCGTGGCGTTGCCGAGCGCGACCGGCGGCGAGCGCGTGGTCAGCCTGATCCGCCAGATCTATCCGCAGCTGCGCATCCTCGCGCGTGTGCCGGACAGGGACGGCGCGGAGCGCCTGCGCGACGCCGGCGCCAATGCTGTGGTGGTCGACGGCCTGACCACCGCCCGCGATCTCGCCGAGCGGGCGGTGCTTCTGTACGAGCCGGAGGAGGAGGTCGACCGCGACGCCGGCGTGCGCCAGGGCTGAAGCAACCGCACGGCGCTCGGACCTTTGAGCCTCGCTGCGCTTTCCAGGCGCCGCACGGTCCTGCTTGAGCCCGAGAGTGCGGGCCCGATGACCTGCGTGGGAGCGAGGGCGCGGCGCGGGTCGCGTACGGGTCAGCTCGTCCGCGATCAGCTGGGCGGCGCGGGCGTCGATCTCAAGGCGTTGCTCGCAGTCAGCCGCGCCAGCCTGCCGTCGAGACTTGCCGCCATTCTTCCTCTCCTTGGCGCCCGTCGTTGCCGCGGGCGCCAGCCTCAGCGCGGCCGCAAGAGGCGGAAACGCAGGCCGGATCGAACATCCGGGGCCGCTGCCGGCGGACCGGCGGCGACGGTGTTGCCGCGCCAATCGTAACCCTTGAGCGTCCAGGCGCGGACCCAAAGGACCGGCAGCAGCAGGTCGCGTGCGATCCAGAAGAGCGGCGAGCGGAGGCGCAGCGGCCACCCAAACGCGCGTGCGAGCAGCGCCTCGGCGCCGTACCAGGCGAGCATCATCGTCGCGACCCCCGCCCACGGCAGGACGCCAGTGCTCGCGAGCCAGGCCGCAAGCAGGCAGGGCAGCACGCCGCCGGCCGGAAGCTCGAGCCAGAAGAAGCCCGGGAACGACAGCCGGCGCAGCCGCGCCCAGCGCAGCTGCCGCCGCCACACGCGGGCGAAGCTGCGCCGCCCCAGGGGCTGCGCAAAAGGCCGGTCCACGACGCGGACCTGGCGGCCGCGCCGGCGCGCGAGCTTGGTCACGGCCGAGTCCTCGGCGACCTCAGTCGTGAGCGCGGCGAGACCGCCGTCCCGAGCGAGATCGCTGCGCCGCAACAGCATCGTCTTGCCCTGAGCGAAGCCGAAGCCGACCTCGTCGTTTGCGAGCTGCCAGCGCGCCTGGAATGTGTTCAGGAACGCCGCCTCGAGCTCGGCCGCCCATCCTTGCACGTCGACGCCGACCGGCGGCGAGCAGACCGCCGCGCAGCGGTCGCTCCAGCGGGCGAACAGCCGGTCGAGATAGTCGGGCGGGATCAGGACGTTGCTGTCGGCGAACACGACCCAGTCGTAGGCGGCGACGGCCCACCCCTTCATGAGGTTGTCGAGCTTGGGGTTAGGGCCGCGGCCTCCGTCGCCTACGAGCAGCCGGGCCGGCACCGTGGGGTGGTCTTGGATCAGCCGCCGTACGAGCGGCACGACCGGGTCGTCGGCGGCCGCGACGCAGAAGATCACCTCGTAGCTCGGATGGTCGATCCGGAACGACGCGGCGAGCGTCTCCTCGATCCGGTGCTCGAGCCCGCACACCGGGCGGAGGATCGATACGCCCGCCGGCGGCCGCGGGCCAAGCCGTCTCCTGTTGGGGGCGGTGCGTCGCAGCGCCAGCGCGATGCTGCCGACCTGGCTGGCGCCGGCCAGGGCCAAGCCGATCATCGCGACAGCTGCGAGCAAATCCATGTCGTCCGGCCCTGCTCAAGGGACTGCAGCGCCCTCCGGGCTGGCAGCCCAGCCACGGCGAGCGCCGTAGAAGCATGACCGGCCCTGGCTGCGCTGCAATAGTCTAAGACTGTGACGGTCGAGCGACGAGGCGAGAGCCGGGGCACTGAGACGCGGCCACCGCGGCCGCCTTGACTCGGGTGCAAGCGCCGCAACGGACCTCACCCTGCCTCAGTTCGCGCGGGCTCGAGTGGTGGCGGCAAGCGTCACGCACCATGGCGGTCGGGTCGCGCTTCGCTGTGCGCGGCCGGCGCTCGCCTTGCGTATCCTGGGCGTCGGCGCGGAAGGGGCTAATGCGTCGGTGCGCGAACAAGCTCGCGGCGCGTTCCCCGACCCGGCAAGCAGCCACCCCTACCAGGGGGTCGGCTCGTTGTCCTGCAGCAGCTGCTTGCGCCGTTGCTCGAGGCGGCGGATCTGCGCGACGTCCAGCCGCTTGCGCAGCTGCTCCATCAGCTGCTGCGCGCCATCGGAGCTCATCGCGACCGGCAGCCGCGCCATCTCCGGCGGCTTGCTGGTCTCCTCGTTGTTCGAGTAGTTCTCGGGCACCTCGTTGGCGCGCTGGCCGTGCGGGCGGCGGTCCAGGTCGGGGCGCGCGTCGCGCTGGCCGCTGCCCTCGTTCCTGATCTTGTCGGACAGCGCTTGGCCGCGCCGCAGCGACGCCTTGTCCTCCGGGCTCGCGGCATTGCGCTGGGCGTGCAGCAGGTCCTGCTCGAGGCGGTAATGGAAGCGGTACGCCAGCTCGAGGTTGTAGCGCGCATCGGCATGGCCGGGATCGAGCCTGAGGCTGTCCCGGAAATAGCCGATCGCCGCCTGCGCCAAGCTCAGCGCGTCCTCGTAGCGCTGCGCGGCGGCGAGCGCCTGGCGATACTTGATCACGCCGATGTTGTACTTGGCACGGCTGGCGAGCGCCGGATCGTCGGTCGCGAGCGCGGCCAGATAGCGATCGAGCGCCTGCTCCTGGTCGCGGTTCTTGAACAGCGCGTTGCCGCGGTTAAACTCGATCACGGACGAATCGGGCAGCTGCCGCGCCGCCGCCTCGTATTCGCGCAACGCCGCCTCGTACTGGCCCGACCGGTAAAGCGCATTGCCCTCGCGCACGGCGACCTCGGCCTGGTCGGCGCCGAGGATCGGCAGCAGCGCGAACAGGCCGGCCCGCAGCCGCAGGCGTGCTTCCCCCGACCCGCTCCGGTTCATGCGGTGTCCCCTCGCGCGCTGCGCATGATCATCTCGAGCACCAATAAAACGACCGCCAGCAGAACGAAATAGCCATACTGCGGCGCCAGCTCCTTGTTGGCGGCGGCCTCATAGTCGCGCTTCGGCTTGCCGGCGACGTGCTCGGCGTACCACTGGTCGAGCCGGGCGGGTTCGGCCTGCCCGCTTAGATACACGCCGCCCGCCGACTTCGCCATGCCGACCAGGAGGCCGCTGCGCATCTGGCTCAGCACCTCCGCGCCCTCGTGCACAAGGTAGCCGCTGTCGTTGTCGCCGGCGGCCATGGGGATCGGTACGCTGCGGTTCGGGTCGCCGACGCCCACGGTGCTCAGGCTGATCTGGAGCATGCCGAGCATCTCTGCCGCCTCGAGTGGCAGGCTGCGATGGTCTTCGCCGTCGCTGATCAGCACGAAATCGGTATAGCCGGGCGTCAGCTCGCCGAACGCGTGCATCGCCTGGCGCACCGCCTCGCCGATCGAGGTGCCGCGCCGCGCGATGCTGTCGGTCGTGGCGTCGTCGAGGCGCTTCAGGAACAGGCCGTAGTCACGGGTCAACGGGCACTGCACGTCGGCGCGGCCGGCGAAGGTGAGCAGGCCCAGCCGATGGCCGCCGTCGCGCTGTACCGCGAGCGCCAGTGAGCGCGCCGCAGCCTTGGCCTGGGCGAGCCGGTTCGGCGCCACGTCCTCGGCCAGCATGCTGGCCGAAACGTCCAGGAGCACGATCACGTCGCGCCCGCGCAGCGGCAGCTCCTGGCCGCCGGGACCCCATTGCGGCCCCATCAGCGCGACCACGAGGCATGCGGCGGCGGCGGCGAGACAGAGCGCCCGGGGCCAGCCGCGCCGATCACCGGTCGACGGCAGCACCCGCGGGGCCAGCTCGCCGGTCACGAACTCCGCCAGCGCGAGACGCCGGCGGCGGAAGGCGTAGGCGAACAGCGCGACCATCGCGGGCACCAGGAGGAGCAGGTATGCGGCAGGCCAGGCGGCAAAGCGCATGCTCGCTCCTTCAGGGAATGGCGCGTAGCCGGGTGGTCACCAGAACCACCTCGAGCAGCAGAAAAGCCAGGCCGAGCGCGATGATCGGGGGGTGGATCTCGACATAGCGCTGCTGGTGCTCGGCCACGTTCTCGGCCTTCTCCAGGCGGTCGATCTCGCCATAGATCGCGCGCAGCGCCGCGGCGTCGGTCGCCCGGAAGTATTTGCCTTCGGTCAGCTGCGCGATCTGCGTCAGCGTAGTTTCGTCGATGCTCACCTCGGACGACACGTACTCGGTGCGGCCGCCGGGCGCTGCGACCGGGACCAGCGCGGTGCCGTGCGTGCCGGCTCCGATGGCGTAGATCTTGATCCCGTAGGCGCCGGCCACCTGCGCCGCGACCAGCGGCTCCACCTCGCCGGCATTGTAGCTGCCGTCGGTGAGCAGGATGATCACTTTGCTCGCAGCGCCGGCCTGCTGGAGCATGTCGATCGCGCGCACGATGGCGTCGCCGATCGCGGTGCCGTCCTCGGTCGGCAGCTCGACGATCCGCACCTGGTCGAGCAACCCGAGCAGGGCTTCGTGATCGAGGGTCGGCGGGCTGATGTTGTCGGCGTAGCGGGCGAAGGTCACCATGCCGATCGCGTCGCTGCCGCGGCCTTCCAGTCCGTCCGTCCCGCCGGTGACGAAGTCGCGAAAGGCCGCCTTGACCACCTCGAGGCGGTCGCTCGGCCGGTCATCGAGGCGCAGGTCGATCGCGCTCATGCTGCTCGAGGTGTCGATCACCATGGCGATCGCGATGCCTTCGCGCAGGAGCCTCGTGGTCTCGACCCCCCACTGCGGCCCGCCCAGCGCAAGGACAGCCAAGCCGAGGACCAGCGCGCGGAGCCAGGGCAGGGCCGCGTACAGCCGGGCGGCAAACGAGGGCCGCAGCCGCGCCAGCTCAGCGCTGGTCGGAAACCCGATTGCGCGCGGCGCCGGGCGCCGCCGCACGAGCAGAAGGATGGCGGGGATCAGCAACAGAAGCAGCAACGCTGCCGGATGCGCGAACCTCATCGAGCGAAGGCGCCGCCGCGCGCAGCGCAGGGTCGCACCGGTCCGGTGCAGTCGCCATTAGCTCGGTATCGTGGTGTCCGGCCGTGCGCGGCAAGACCCATGGCGCCCCTGCCTGAGTTGGGATGCTCAGCTGAAATAGAGGGCACGCAGCGCCGCTGACAAGGCCGTCGGCGCGCGTTCGCTGCGCCGGAGGCTCGTCTTGGCGCCGCGGTCCAGCCGAGCTAGATCAGGCGTCACGACCCAGCGGGAAGCAATGCGCCGGCAACCGTGGCGAGCTGCGGCGCACCTACAGTTGCGCGATCGCATGTCAGGCGGCAAACCGGGCGACGAGGAACCGAATGGACTTCACCGACGAGCAGATCGAGCGCTATGCCCGGCACATCGTGCTGAAGGAGGTGGGCGGAGCCGGCCAGCAGCGGCTGCTGCGCGCCAGGGTTCTGGTGGTCGGCGCGGGCGGGCTCGGGTGCCCCATCACGCTCTATCTCGCGGCCGCCGGCGTCGGCACGATCGGGGTTGTGGACGACGACGTGGTCTCGCTGTCGAACCTGCAGCGGCAGATCGCCCACGCGACCGAACGCATCGGCATGGCAAAGACGGCGAGCGCGGCAGCCAGCGTGGCGGCGATCAATCCGGACATCCGCGTGATCGAGCATAAGTCGCGTCTCGCAGCGGACAACGCGCTCGATCTGATCGGGGGCTACGATCTGGTGGCCGACGGCAGCGACAACTTCGCCACCCGGTTTCTGGTCAACGACGCCTGCTTCCTGGCCAGGAAGACGCTGGTCACCGCGGCGATCGCGCAGTTCGATGGCCAGCTCGCCACGTTCAAGGCGTACCAGCCGGGGGACCACCCCTGCTACCGCTGCCTATTCCGCGAAGCGCCGCAGGGCGAGTTCGACGAGGCCTGCGCGCGCGACGGCGTGCTCGGCGCGCTCGCCGGCGTCATGGGCTCGCTCCAGGCGGTCGAGGTGCTGAAGGAGCTGCTCGGCATCGGCCAGTCCCTCTCGGGCTCGCTCACGATCTACGACGGCCTCGGCGGCCGCTTCCACCGCGTGTCGGTGCGCCGCGACCCGGACTGTCCGCTGTGCGGCGCCAGTCCTACGATCCGCGATCTCTCGGGCCACCGCCGGCGAGCGCCGCGAGCAGAGCGCGCAGAGGCAACATGACGCACTCGTGCCGGCTCTTATGCGCGCGCACCGGCTCGAGTGCGGCGTAATCCGACCAGTCGCCGCCCGGCGCGCCGCTCCCGGCGCCCAGCATCGCCTCGACCTGCGTCGCGACCTCCTGGATCTCGGCCTCAGTCCGACCGCGGGCATGACGTCCGAGCAGCGACGCCGAGGCCTGGGTGAGCACGCAGGCATGCACCTCATAGCCGATGGCGGCGATGCGCCCGGCCGCGATCCCTACGTCGACCGTGATCCGATCGCCGCAGGTCGGGTTCACGATCTCCGCGCTGCCGTCGGGCTCGTCCAGGCGCCCGGCACCCGTCGCCTCCGCGGCCAGACGCAACATTCGCGCATTGTAGATACCGAGTTCCATCAGTGGTTGGGGCTAGTGGTCGAGATGCAACGGAAGATACCTGAGGCACGTAGCTCGGAGGTGCTCGCAGGAGCGCGGGTTTTGGCCACAACCGGAACTTCCCTGAGATTCACCTGATCGGCCAGTCGCCTTCCGCAATCATCGACGTCATCAGGGCGATTCCGGCGCAGCGAAGGGCTGCGGCTTCAGTCCGGGGACACAGGACGTATCGGGGGCGTGGGGATCAGCAAGGAAGGATACGATCACCGCCTGGGCACAGGTCGACTTAGGGGCGACGACGTGCCCGATGCCCGGAATGCTGATGATGGTTGCGTCAGACAGGCTCGCCGCCACGGCCTCCGCCCCGGCGAGCGACGTCAATGTATCGAAGCTGCCGGAGATGAGGAGCGTCGGGATGCTGCTCGCGACGGGCTGATGCATGGCCTCCGGAGCGGCGGGGACCTTCCAGACCTCGCGGCAGTCCTCGTTGACATACGCCCAGCCGCCGACGCCCTGGTCTCGTATCGACGCGGGATAGTCCGGAAACCCCTTTTGCCCGGCCGCGGCGAGCTCTTCCGGTGTCGCGAACGGGTAGTCTTCGCGGCAGCTGACGCCCAAGGCCAGCCCGTAACTGATGGCCGGGACCTCCGGATCGGATGGCGGTGCCCGCTCTACCTGAAACCTGGCGATCGCCTCGATCGTAGCGACGCGGTTGGCAGCGAGCCCGCCGATCCGGTTCGGCGCGGCTTGGAGCCAGGGCACCGCATAGTTCTGGTTGCGCAGCCAGTCGACGAGCGCCCCGCCGTCGAGCACGACGTCGAGGTCCTCGCCGGTGGCCGGGTCGCTGACGGTTATTGTCAGCGGCGCGGCCTCGAGCTTGTTGACGAGTCCGGTGAAGGTTTCCTCGAGATCAGGATGGGCCGCGTTGCAGGCCGGTTCCGCCGCGCAGGCCTGGAACAGGTGGTCGAAGCCGGCGCGCGTGATCTCCCAGTTCGCGGGCACGGTGTAAGTCGTCGGCAAGACCGAATCGAGGACGACGCTGCGGATGCCGTCGGGGTGGTCGCGCATCAGCGTCTGCGCCAGGTAGGAACCGTATGACGTCCCGTAGACATTCCACGCCGCAAAGCCGAGCACCGTGCGAAGATCGGCGAAATCCGCGGCACTTTCGGTCGAGTTGTAGGCGCTGAGGTCGGCGCCGGTCGCGGCGAGTTCGCGGTGGCAGGCTGCCGTCGCCGCCAAATGGGCGCGCTTGGTTGCCCCGGAATAGAAACGGAGGCCAAGAAGCTCTCTGTTGAAGTCGTCGATGGCGGCGCAGGTGAGCGCCGGTTCCGAGAGCCAGGTGCCGCGCTGGGCCATCAGCACGATGTCCCGGTCGCGGATGAAATTGGCAGCGATATATAGGTTGACCTCCACGGGGGAGATGTCGCCCGGCCCGCCGGCGAGATAGACGACGGGATCGGGTCGCTTCTCCGGCGAGCGTGCAGGGTATGTGGCGACGAACAGCCGAATGGTGCGACCGGTCGGCTGGTTGCGATTTTCCGGGACGACGAGGTAGCCACAGCTCGCGTCGGCGAGCGCCTCGGCGCCCTGCATCTTCGGGCATGACGCGGGCTCGAAGCGCGGCACGTTGCTCTCTGCGAGCGCCGGCACCGCGGTGGCTACGAGCAAAAGCGTGAGGACTACGGAGCGTTGGCCCAGCATGGCAGGCCTTCCTGGCGCAACGTCGTGACAATGTGCGGCTGGCTCAGCCGCCGCAACTACCCGCGGGGCTCAGCCCTGCGGCTAGAGCTGGCGCAACGTGTGCACGATCCGCTGGGTGGTCGAGAACGCGGTGAGGACTGCCACCAGATAGATCGCCTGGGGCAGCAGACCGAACATCAGGCCGAGCGCCACCAGGACGACGCGCTCGGCCCGGGTCGCGATCCCCACATTGCACTGCAGGCCGAGGCCCTCGGCGCGTGCCCGCGTGTAGCTCACAAGGAGCGAGCCGAGCAGCGCCAGGACGGCGACGGCCGCTTCGATCGACAGGCCCTGCGATGCGAAATGGTAGGCGATCGCGGCGAACACGACCCCCTCGGAGATGCGGTCCGCGGTCGAATCGAGGAACGCGCCGAACGTGGTCGCCATCTTGCCGAGACGCGCGAGCACGCCATCCAGCAGGTCGAGGCCGCCCGCAAGCAGGTACATCAGGCCCGCCGGCAGCAGCTGACCCTCGACGATCAACCATGCCGTGATCAGATTGAGCAGGATGCCCATCAGCGAGACCTGGTTGGGCGTGACGCGGCAGGCCAGCAGGAGCCATGCGAACGGCAGGAACAGATAGTCCAGTCCCGCTCGCAGATGTGTCCGAATCGTCTCCATCCCGATGCCCACCCGTTGTGGGGCCGCCCGCACCAGCGTCTTCGCGCGTATCATAGATATGGTGCTGCTGCCAGATGACCACGTCAATCTTGGCCGCCACGGTTTTCAATCCCCCGGTGCGCTCACGCCACGCTCGTGCTCAGTTGCGAGCGCCAGGGTAGAACTGGGGATCGCGAAAACGGAACAACTCTCGATCCAGCCGCAGCCCGGTCTGGGGTCTCTCCAGGACGAGGTGCGTCGCTTGGCCCTCGGCGTCGAATACGGTCCAGCGGCGCAGCGCCAGAGGCTCATCGGCGAACGACAACTGGATCGAGCCCTGATTCGGCTCATCCGTCCGCACCAGCGTCACGTGCAGCTCGTCCGCTGAGCGGCGCAGGTCGGTCACGGTGACGTCGCCGCTCAGGCGGATCTTGTCGCGCAGCAGGAAGCCGAGCGGGGTCGAATTGGGGAACAGATGACTGACCTGCTCGAGGCGGCGATCGTAATAGACGATCTGCCATCCGTCCGAGACGATCAGGATGTCGCTCGGCGGATTGTAGTCGAGGCGCATCTTGTCGGGCCGCTGGTAGTACAGCTCGCCGGTGACCGTGCCGCCGTCGGGGTTGATCTGGACGAAGTCGGCCTTGAGCGTGGTCAGGCCGTTCAGATAATGCTCGATGCGCGCGAGGTCGGCGTGCGCCGCCGAAGGCAGCGCCGCCGGGGCAGGCTGGCTGCCCAGGAGCCACGCCAGCCCGAGCAGCGCGACGCCGCGCCCCAGGCCCGAGCTGCAGGCCTTACCATTTCTGGTCACGGCCAGCCTCGTCCGGCGCGCCGCCGATCAGCACCTGCCGGCGGCCGACGTGGTCCGGGCGACTGACGTGTCCGTCGGCCTCCATCCGCTCGATCAGGCGCGCGGCGCTGTTGTAGCCGATGCGCATCTTGCGCTGCAGATAGCTGGTCGAAGCCTTGCCCTCCTGCGCGACGATCTGGAGGGCTTGCGCGTACTGCGCATCGTCCCCGTTCTCGGCCTCGCCGAGCGGCAGGCCAAGCGCGTCGCCTTCCGTATCCAGCGCGCTTTCGTCGGTGACCGAATCGACATACTCGGGCTCGCCCTGCTCGCGCAGATAGTTGGCCACGCGCTCGACCTCCTCGTCGGTGACCAGAGGCCCGTGGATGCGCATGATGCGCTCGCCCGGCATCATGAACAGCAGGTCGCCCTGGCCGAGCAGCTGCTCGGCGCCCGGCTCGCCGAGGATCGTGCGGCTGTCGATCTTGGAGCTGACCCGGAAACTGATCCGGCTCGGCAGATTGGCCTTGATCACGCCGGTGAGCACGTCGACCGAGGGGCGCTGGGTGGCGACGATCAGATGGATCCCGGCCGCGCGCGCCTTCTGCGACAGACGCTGGATCGCGGCTTCGATCTCCTTGCCCGCGGTCAGCATCAGGTCGGCGACCTCGTCGACCACGACCACGATCAGCGGCAGCCGCACCATCTCGATCGCCTGTTCCTCGAACACCGGCACGCCGGTGCCGGGCTCGAAGCCGGTCTGCACCCGGCGCGACAGCCGCTCGCCCTTTTCGATCGCCTCGCCGAGGCGCCGGTTGAAGGCGAACACGTCGCGCACGCCGAGTTGCGACATCAGGCGGTAGCGCTCGTCCATCTCGCGCACCACCCACTTCAGCGCCACGATCGCCTTGTGCGGCTCGGTAACCACCGGGCTCAGCAGGTGCGGGATGTCCTCGTAGACGGAGAGCTCAATCACCTTCGGGTCGATCATGATGAACTTGCACTGATCTGGCGGCAGCCGGTACAGCAGCGACAGGATCATGGCGTTGATCGCGACCGACTTGCCCGACCCGGTGGTGCCGGCGATCAGGAGGTGCGGCATGCGCGCCAGGTCGACCACCACCGGATCGCCGCTGATGTCTTTGCCCAGCGCCAGCGTCAGGCGCGCCGCGGTGTCCTCGTAGGCCGGGCTGGACAGCAGGTCGCGCAGGAATACCGTCTCCCGCTGGTCGTTCGGCAGCTCGATGCCGATCACGTTACGGCCGGGCACCACCGCGACGCGGACCGACATGGCGCAGAGCGAGCGCGCGATGTCGTCGGCCAGCGCGATCACCCGCGCCGCGCGCGTCCCGGGCGCCGGCTCCAGCTCGTAGAGGGTGACCACCGGCCCGGGCCGCACGTCGATGATCTCGCCGCGCACGCCGAAGTCGTCGAGCGCCCGCTCGAGCGCGCGCGCGGTCTCGGCCAGACTCGCCCGGTCCAGATTTACGTCGCGGCGCTGGCGGGGCTGGGCGAGGAACTTGAGGGGCGGCAGCTGGAATCTGGCATCCGGCACCAGCTCGGAATCGCCGGCCGCCGGGCCGCCGGCGACGCTGGAGGTCCGCGGCGAGACCCGTGGAGACGCCGGTCCGCGCCGGCGCACCGCCGGCTCCAGGGGCGGGCTCGGGCTCGCCGGCCCCGGCCTGAACGCGCCAAGGGGGACGCCCGGCCGGCGCGGCTCGCGCC
>JBKPNX010000164.1:0-29267 GCA_046732855.1 Pseudomonadota bacterium | reverse complement strand
CAGATTTTGAGTCTGCCGCGTCTACCAATTCCGCCACGGGGGCGCGCGACCGGATCTAGGACGTGGCGGCGGTACGGTCAAGCTGGCTCGCAGCGCAGCACCGGGTCGATTTGGCGCCTCCTTGCACCAGCGGTATGCGCTACGAGCATAGCGCCCTGCATGCCATAGGGACCGGCGCCGGCTACTCGCCTCCGGCGAGCCGGACACCCCTAAGGGGCAATCCCAACCGAAACCTTTGGGGACGGCAGCACTCTCGCACTGCGCCCGATCGGAGGAATGGTGACTATGACAACGCTCTTGAAGACCACTCTGGCAGCATTGAGCATGGTGCTGCTGCCCGCTTCGCCTCACGCGCAGGTCGGCGGCAACCTCGCCGCGGGCCCCCCGGTCGATATTGCCGTCGAGATCAGCACCAGCCCGAATGGCGAGCCAGTGTTATCGGTCAAAGAGTTCAGGCTGATCACCGGCGAGTACTATCGTTTCAACATCGACTGCCCCGACGTCAGGCACGACCTCGTCGGCTGGCGCGTCGAGGTAACCGACCTCCTGGCGAACTCCCACCTGCGGGTTGTCAGCGTCGGGGATATCGAGATCCATCTGCAGGGTCTGACTTTCCGCGCGATCGAGTGCGATGAAGCCGGCTCGGCTCGGTTCAGTTTCGTCCCGATCCGCCCCGGCGCCTATGACCTCTATGTCGGCAACGTGCCGGCAGCCGTCGGGCGGCCGATCGGCGAAGCGGGCGTTCAGGCCAAGGGCAAACATGCGCTCGGACGGTTCATCGTCCAATGAGCTGAGTGTTTCAAGCGAGATCGGGCAGGCACACACCGGACGGGGCGCGCGATGACCTCCGGGCGCGCTCGAGCTGACTCACTACCGGTCGGCAGGCGAATCGACCTCGCCCAAGGCGATGAGTCCCCGGCCCGCCGGCTCGGCGCCCTCAGCCCTGTCGCACGAACTCACGCGCCGCCGGGGCCGGCGAGGGGCCGCACCTCGAGCACCACGCCGGCGGCGCCGGTCACCTCGACCGCCGCGCCCGCCGGCAGGTCCGGCCCGGTCACCGTCCAGCTGGCATCATCGAGCCTGATCCGGCCGCGGCCATTGGCGATCGGCTCCACCAGGACCGACTGGCGACCGACGTACTGGGCGCCGCGCCGATTGAGGTGGGGCTGATCGCTGGTCGCCGGATGGGCGCTTTGCCAGCGCCGCCAGCCGAGCACGCTCGCGACCGACAAGCCGGCGAACAGCAGGATCTGGAAATCGGGGCCGATTCCAGGCCACAGCCACACCAGGCAGCCGACCAGGCCGGCCGCGATGCCGAGCCACAGGAAGACGAAGCCGGGCAGGAACGCCTCGACGATAGCGAGCGTGCCGCCGAGCGCCCACCAGTGCCAGTACTCGACCGGCCCGAGCAGCGGGATCACGGCCGCTCGCCGCCGTGCGCCTCACCGTTCGGCCGGCCGAACGCCTCGCGCGCGATCTCGCCGATGCCGCCGAGCGAGCCGAGCAGCGAGGTCGCCTCGAGCGGCAGGAACACGACCTTCTGGTTCGGCGAGGCGGCGAACTGACCGAACGCCTCGACGTATTTCTGGGCGACGAAGTAGTTGATCGCCTGGCGGTCGCCGCGGGCGAGGGCCTGGCTGAGCATCGCAGTCGCCTTGGCCTCGGCCTCGGCCTCGCGCTCGCGCGCCTCGGCATCGCGGAATGCCGCTTCCCTGCGCCCCTCCGCCTCGAGGATGTTCGCCTGCTTCTCGCCTTCGGCCTTGAGGATCGCCGCCTGACGCCGGCCCTCGGCGTCGAGGATCGAGGCGCGCTTGTCGCGCTCGGCCTTCATCTGCCGCGCCATGGAATCGACCAGGTCCTGGGGCGGCGCGATGTCCTTGATCTCGATCCGGGTCACCTTGACCCCCCAGGGCGTGGTCGCGTCGTCGACCACGTGCAGCAGCTGGGCGTTGATCCGGTCGCGCTGCGAGAGCAGCTCGTCCAGGTCCATCGAGCCCATGACCGTGCGCAGATTGGTCATGGTCAGGTTCAGGATCGCGAGCTCCAGCCCGCTCACCTCATAGGCCGCCTTGGCCGCGTCCAGGATCTGGAAGAACACCACGCCGTCGACCCGGACCATGGCGTTGTCCTTGGTGATGACTTCCTGGGAGGGCACGTCCAGCACCTGCTCCATCATGTTGAGCCGGGCGCCGATCGCCTCGATGAACGGCATGATCAGATGCAGGCCAGGAGGCAGCGTGCGCATGTAGCGCCCGAACCGTTCGACCGTGCATTCCTGGCCTTGCGGCACCACCTTGACGCCGAGGAACACCGTGACCAGGGCGAGGCCCAGGATCACGAGGGCCACGAGCGTGAATCCGCTGATCATCATCCCGCCGCTCCTTTGCCTGCATGCGCAGGCTTTGTGCGCGATTGACAGTTAACGTCCTCCTTACCGCCGGTGGCGCTATGGGGCTGGTGGCGCGCTATGGGGCCGGTGGCGCGCTATGGGGCCGGTGGCGCGGGATGGGACCGGTGCCGCGTGATGCGGAACGGTACAGCGGAACCGGGGCGTCCGCGGCCGAGCATGCCGCCGGTCGCGGCGTCGATTGCTTGGCAGCCCGGCTCGCCGTCACCTTTGCTGCCCACGCTTTGTTGGCGAGTCGCGACGGCCGGCTGCGCTGGCGGCTTGCCATCGCTCGGACAAGCCCGTAATCCGAGCCGGTCCGGAGGGCTTTGGAGAACCCGTCATGGGACCGTCCGCGGATGAGCTGCCGAAGTTTACCGACAAGTATTTCCTGAAGACCCGCGAGATCGTACGCCGGTTCGGCGAGGTCGACGCCACCTACGCCGTGTTCATGCGCCGACCGGTGCTGTGCACCCCAAAGCTTGCGCTCGACTGGCTGCTCGAGATCGGCCGGGCCCGCGGCACCGAGTTCGCGATCGACCTCTGCTTCGCGGAGGGCGACTGGGTCGGCGCCGGCGAGCCGCTCCTTTACATCTCGGGACCACTCGGGCAGCTGGTCGATCTCGAGACGGTGTTCCTGCAGAAGCTCGGCGCACCGTGCGTCGCGGCGTTCAACGCATTCCTCATGTGCACCGATCTGCCCTACGTCGGCTTCATCGCCATGGATGCCCGGCACTGCGCCGGCGCGGAGATGGCCGAGATGATGGCCTACGCCGCGAGCGTCGGCTCGGCCAAGGCGAGGCGGGAGGCCAAGGCGAGAGGGTTCGTCGGCAACGCCACCGACGCGACCGCGCACTACTTCGGCAACGAGCGCGGCCTCGGCACCATGCCGCACGCGCTGATCGGCTACGCCGGCTCGACGCTGCGCGCCGCCGAGCTGTTCCACGAGACCTTCCCCGACGATCCGCTATACGTGCTGGTCGACTACTTCGGCAAGGAGATCACCGACAGCCTCGAGGTCTGTCGCGCTTTCCCGGACCTGGCGGGCCAGGGGCGCCTCGGCATCCGCCTCGACACCCACGGCGGCCGCTTCGTCGAGGGCCTCGATACCGCGGCGTCGTACGCGGTCCTCGACCGCCGCTGCCCCGAGGGGATCCGCACCTATCGTACGGAGACGGAGCTGCGCTGGCTGGTCGGCACCGGCGCGACCGCGGCGGCGATCTTTCATCTGCGCGAGCAGCTGGACCAGACCGGCTACGATCAGGTCAAGATCATCGCCAGCTCCGGGTTCGATCCGCGCAAGTGCAAGCTGATGGCCAGCGTGCACGCGCCGATCGATCTGATCGGGACCGGCTCGTACCTGCCCGAGCTGTGGAGCGAGACTTACGCCACGGCCGACGTGATCGCGTACAAGGGCGAGGCGCGCGTCAAGGTCGGCCGCGAGTTCCTGTTCCCGGAGCGCCCCAAAGCAGCGGAATAGCAGCAGGATGGCCGGGCGGCGCGGCGCCGGCCTGAGTCCGGCCAGGTCGCCCGCAGGGCGGCGCCGGAGGATTGCGCGGCGCCCGGTCGGCGGCTCCCGATGGGGTGAGCTGCAGCCTTACCTGAGACGCGGCAACCGTGCTATTGGACCGCGGCAGCCGACGACCTCGCGACCAAGCAATGAGGCAGGCAGGCGCCGCGCAGAGGCTGGTCCGGGCGTGTCTCAGGGACGCTCCGGCGCCCGGCCAGGCAGAGGCTCGAGGTGCGCTGAACCGGCGTGAGACCCGCGAGCTCGGCCAAGCGGAGGCGCTTGTGCCGGCGCGCCGGCGGCTGCGCATGAGGGGAGAACGATCTTGGCTCTGTTCTGGCAAATCGTCATCTTCTTGCTGGTGGCCGCGGCGCTCGGATTCGTGATCGGCTGGGTGACCCACGGCGCCCGACGGCAACGCCACGGGGCAGCGGGCCTCGAGGACGACCCCGATCGGTTGCGCGCCGAGCTCGCGGCGGCGCGTGAAGCGCAGGGTCGGCTCGAGACTTCGCTGGCCGAGCTGCGCGAGCTGGCCGACAGCCGGGACGCCCGGGCGCGCGGCCTGGAGCAGGCGCTGGAGAGCGGCCGGGAGCGCATCGCCCGGCTCGAGCAGGAGCTGAGCGAAGCAAGAGGGGCCGGTTCAGACGCGCCGGCAACCGCCCCTGCGGCACCGATGGCCGAGCTCGTCCAGGGCACGCCGCCCCCCGCGCTGGTCGCGCCCGAGGGCGACCCGGATGATCTGAAGAAGATTAGCGGCATCGGGCCCGGCATCGAGAAGACGCTGCACGGGCTCGGCATCTATCACTTCCGCCAGATCGCGCAGCTCACGCCCGACAATGTCGCCTGGATCGATCAGCGCCTGCGCTTTCGAGGACGCATCGAGCGCGAGGATTGGATCGGCCAGGCGAGGAAGCTGGCCGAAGAAGCGACCTTCGATCGGGCGTGAGCGCGCGCCGGCACGGCGCGATTGATCTTGGCAGGGCGGCGCGTATGATCCGACCCGGTCTCGCGGAGTGAGCACGTGAAGAAGCCCTGCGTTGCGAACTTGGATACCGCGCGCGAGCTGGTCGAGCACGGCGTGGTCGGCGAAGGGGCGAAAGCCCTGGTCGAGCTGCGGCGTTGCGCTGCCGACTGCGGCTGCGACGACTGGCAGAACTGCGACGGCACGGTCCAGGGCGCCTGGCACGAGGCGACCCACAAGCCCTTGCCCGAGGCGCAGCCCAAGCCGGCGCATCTCGACCAGGACTGAAGCTCCCAGGCAGCGGCGGCGCCGGCGCGGCGAGCACGCGCTTACGGCCGATCTCGGCTGGAGCCGGCGTCGCGCGGTGCTCCGGCCACGCTGCCCGATCGAGCGGATCGCATGGCCGGATCCGACAATTTCGATTACATCGTGGTCGGCGCCGGCTCGGCCGGCTGCGTGCTCGCCAACCGGCTGAGCGAGGATCAGGGCGTACGCGTGCTGCTGCTCGAGGCGGGCCCGGTCGACCACCCGTGGGCCTGGCAGCTGCACATGCCGGCGGCGCTCGCCTACCCGCTCAAGGGTCGCCGCTACAACTGGGCTTACCGGAGCGAGCCCGAGCCGCACATGGACGGGCGGCGCATGTACTGCCCGCGCGGCCGCGTGCTCGGCGGCTCGTCCTCGATCAACGGCATGGCGTACGTGCGCGGGCACGCCCGCGACTACGATCGCTGGGCGCAGACTGGTCTGCCCGGCTGGGACTACGCCCACGTCCTGCCCTATTTCAAGCGCGCCGAGACGCGCGCGCGCGGCGCCGACGACTACCGCGGCGGCGACGGACCGTTGCACGTCGCGACCGGCGCCTGTCGCAATCCCCTCTACCAGGCCTTCGTCGAGGCGGGGCGCCAGGCCGGCTATCCGCTTTCCGCCGACATGAACGGCTACCAGCAGGAGGGCTTTGCGCCGATGGACATGACGGTCCGCGGCGGCCGGCGCTGGAGCGCGGCGCGCGCGTATTTGGACCTGGCCCGGCGCCGGCCGAACCTCACCGTGCGCACCGGCGCGCTGGTCCATAGGGTGCGCTGCGAGGGCGCGCGCGCCGTCGGCGTCGAGCATGTCGCAGGCGGGCGTACCGCGGCCGTCCGGGCCGAGCGGGAGGTGATCCTCGCCGGCGGGGCGATCAACTCGCCGCAGCTGCTGATGCTGTCCGGCATCGGCGACGCCGACGCGCTCGAAGACTTGAAGATCGCGACGGTCGCGCACCTGCCCGGCGTCGGCGGCAATCTCCAGGACCACCTCGAGATCTACGTCCAGCACGCGTGCACCCGGCCGATCTCGCTGTACGCGGCGCAGCGGCCCTGGAACAAGGCGCGCATCGGCCTGGAGTGGCTGCTTTTCAGGCGAGGACTCGGCGCGACCAACCACTTCGAAGCGGGCGCGTTCATCCGCTCGCGCGCGGACGTCGAGCACCCCGATCTGCAGTACCATTTCCTGCCGATCGCGATGAATTACGACGGCAGCCATCCGCAGCCGACCCACGGCTTTCAGGCGCATGTCGGCCCGATGCGCCCGACGTCGGTCGGTCGGGTACGGCTGCGCTCAGCCGACCCGCGGGAGCCGCCCTCGATTTTGTTCAACTACATGGCGACCGAAGGCGACCGCCAGGAGATGCGCGCCGCGGTGCGCCTGACCCGCGAGATCTTTGCCCAGCGGGCGTTCGATCCCTACCTCGGGCCGGAGCTCGCGCCCGGCTCCGGGGTGGACACCGACGCCGAGATCGACGCGTTCGTGCGGGCCAGGGCCGAGAGCGCGTACCATCCCTGCGGCACCTGCAAAATGGGCCCGGACAGCGACCCGAGCGCGGTGGTCGACGGCGCGTGCCGCGTCCATGGCGTCGAGGGTCTGCGCGTGGTCGACGCTTCGGTCATGCCGAGCATCCCGTCCGGCAACCTGAACGCCCCCACCATCATGCTCGCCGAGAAGGTCGCGGACCTGATCCGCGGCCGCCCGCCGCTCGATCCCCTCGACGTCCCCGTCCACATCGCGCCGGACTGGGCGACGCGCCAGCGATGAATGGGCGCGTGGTCCCGTGGCGCTCGGCTACCGGTGGCCGTAGCCCGGCCGAGCCCGATTGCTCATGCGTCCCGGGCCGGGGTGCGCGAAAACCGGCCGTCCCCGCAGCGCTGGCAAGCGCGCGCCTGCCTGATGCGCATGGCAAGCCGATGGACAGCGGCGCGCGCGAACGGTAATCCTTGCCCTGACCCGAGCGGGCGGCGATGGCCGGACAGGGCGGCGTCGCGAAAACAACCAGAGGGGGCTTGGCCATGAAATTGCGGCATGCGGCACTGCTTGGCGTGGCGCTGGCGGCGTTGAGCGCGCCCGTCGCCTCGGCCGGCCAGTACGTCGACTGGAAGGACGACGGCACGGTCGACCTCAAGCTCGGACCGGACTACGACAACGCGGTCATCACCGCCACCCAGGAGGAGCTCGGCAGCCTCTTCGGGCCGGACGAGAAGCCGTTCGACGGCGTCAACATCACGGTGCTGACGCTCGACTCCGGACCCAAGGGCGGCATCTCGGGCCCGATCAACGCGTTCCGCCCGGTCTGGGAGGAGCTGTCCGGCGGCAAGCTCGACATCGCGCTGACCCCGATCACCGACCTCTACGCCAAGATGATGCTGGATCTGCGCCAGGGCACCGGCCTGTACGACGCGATCATCGTCGGCGCGTTCTTCTACGGCGACCTGGTCGCGGGCGACTACATGGTGCCGGTCGACGACTACATGGCGAGCGGCGAGTACCCGCAGTGGTCGTACGACGTGATGCCGAAGTCGCTGTGGACCCTGCATCACTGGGGCGACGTCGGTTACGGCGTGCTCAACGACGCCGACGGCCAGGTGCTCTACTACCGCCGCGACGCGCTCAACAATCCCGAGCACCAGGCGGCGTTCAAGGCCGAGTACGGCTACGACCTGCCGGTGCCGCCCAAGACCTGGCAGCAGCTGCTCGACATCGCCAAGTACTTCAACGGCAAGAACTGGGACACGAACGACGCCGAGCCCGATTCGGGCATGGTCCTGCACCTCAAGGTCGGCGAGCAGGGCCACTATCACTTCCAGTCGCTGTCGGCGCCGTTCGTGATCACGCCGGGCGACAAGGTCGACCAGTATCACAACGTCTACTGGTTCGACCCGACCGACATGACGCCGCTGATCAACAGCCCGGGCCACGTCAAGGCGCTCGAGTTCCTGCAGGAGCTGCACAAGACCGGGCCGGCGGCGCAGGTTGGCTGGAGTCTCGGCGAAGCCTGGGATTACTTCCTGCGCGGCAAGTCGGTGTTCGTGTTCTCCTGGGGCGATGTCGGCGCGCTCTGTCAGGACAAGGCGCGCTCGAAGATCCAGGGCAACTGCGCCTCGGCGGTGCTGCCCAGCTCGACCGAATACTGGGATCACCAGAACAAGAAGTGGGTCAAGAACGACAACCCGAAGCTGGTCGGCAACACGACCGGCGGCTCGTGGCACGGCGTGATCTCCTCGTTCTCCGATCAGCCCGAGGCCGCCTATTCGTTCCTGTCGCTGATGGCGATCAAGCCGGTGTCGAAGTGGCTCGCGACCTACGGCTGGGACGGCGTCGACCCCGGCTACAGCTATCAGATGCTCGAGCCCTTGGGAGAGGCGAAGATCGAGGACTACGTCAAGGCGGGCTGGGACGAGGCCGACGTCAAGGATTACCTCAAGGCCTACTACGACAACTTCAACGCTCCGACCATCCTGACCTATCTGCGGATTGAGGGTGCGCCCGAGTACTGGGACATCATGGACAAGAACCTGTCGGCGGCCATGGCCGGGCAGAAGACCGCGCAGCAGGCGTTGGACGACACCGCGGCGGCCTGGCAGCAGATCACCGACCGCCTCGGCCGCGACAAGATCCTGAAGCAGTATCAGGAGGCCATCGGCTATAAAGACTGAGCTGATGCTTGAAGAGCCGGCCGGTCCGAGATCGCAGGGCCGGCCGATTCTTCAGGGAGCTCACGGATGATTCGCTGGACCAGTCGGGTCAAGTTCCTGTTCTTGTTGCCCGCGGTGCTGTGGGTGCTGATCTTTACTGTCTTTCCTTTGGTCTATTCACTGTATCTGAGCGCGCACGACGTCGATCGCAAAGTCGTGATCACCGGGCGCGAGCAGGTGCCCGTGACCGACAACGCCGGCAACGTCGTCCTCAAGAAGGATGGCACGCCGCGGACCAGGACCGTCGTCAACCGCGAGCTCCAGACCACCTTCACCTGGAACGGATTCGCCAATTACGGCCGGGCGTTCTTCGATGCCGAGGTGCACAAGGCAGTACAGGTCACCGCGATCTTCGTGGTCGCGGCGGTGGCGACCGAGATCGTGCTCGGGCTGGCGCTCGCCTGGCTGTTCAACCGGCACATCTTCGGCCGGCCGGTGTTGCGCTCGATCATGGTCCTGCCGATCTTCGCGACGCCGATCGCGGTCGGCTACCTGTTCTTCACCATCTTTTACGAGATCGGCGGGCCGCTTGAGTTCCTTGGCATCCCGTGGCTGTCGGATCCGCACTGGGCACTGGTCTCGGTGATCCTGGTCGACATCTGGCAGTGGACGCCGTTCTGCTTCTTGGTGTTCCTCGCGGCCCTGCAGGGCATCCCCGACGAGCTGATCGAATCGGCGCTGCTCGAAACCCATTCGGAGTGGGACTTGTGGCGGCATGTGATCCTGCCGCTGCTGCAGCCGGTGATCGTGATCGTGCTGCTGCTGCGCCTCGCCGAGGCGATCAAGCTGTTCGACATCATCGCCACCCTGACCAAGGGCGGCCCGGGCATCGCGACGCAGTCCTACACCTATCTGGCGTTCACACGCGGCTTCAAGCTGAACGACTTCGGTTACGCCTCGGCCATGGCCTATCTCCTGCTGATCGTGGTCATGGTGATCGTGACGCTGTTCTTCCGCCGGCTGAGGCAGAGCTATGAATGAGGCGGCGCGCGGCGCTATCCGGGAGGCTGCCGGGGCGGCGCGCGCCACGCCGGCGGCGGCGGTCCGCATCGGCCGGCGGCGCGCCACCATCGGCGACGGGCTCGCCTCGCTCGTCGCGATCGTGGTCGCGATGCTGTTCTTCTTCCCGCTGTACTGGGCGATCTCGAACAGCCTGCGCCGGCCGGCCGAGACCTTCACCGTGACGGGTCTTGGCATTCCGTTCATCAACTTCACGCCGACGCTCGAGAACTGGAGCCAGCAGTTCCGCGTGCCGGAATTCTACGGCGCGTTCTTGAACAGCACGGTGATCTCGTTCTCGGCGGTCGCGCTCGCGCTCGCGCTCGGCCTGCCCGCCGCCTACGCGCTGGCGCGCTTCCGCTTTTTCACCGTGCCGAACAAGGATCTGACCGTCTGGTTCCTCTCGCAACGGGTGCTGCCGCCGGTCGCCACCGCCGTGCCGTTCTTCATCGTGTTCTCGGCGCTCGATCTGCTCGATTCACGGATCGCGCTGACCCTGGTGACCGCGACCTTCGTCCTGCCGTTCTGCGTCGTGATCTGCCGGCAGACCTTCTACGACCTGCCGATCGAGCTGGAGGAAGCGGCGCTGGTCGACGGCGCCAGCCACTTCGAGGCGTTCTTCCGCATCGCCCTGCCGCTCGCCATGCCCGCGATCGCCGCCGCCGCCCTGATCATGTTCGCGTTCGCCTGGAACGAGTACCTGTTCGCCGTGATCCTCACGATCAAGAACTCCGCGACCATGCCGGTGCACATCGCGGGCGGCGTCGACACGCGTGGCGTGCAGTTCTGGTTCGTCGCGGTGCGCTCGCTGATCGCGATGATCCCGCCGGTGCTGCTGGCGCTGATCGCACAGCGCTACATCGTGCGCGGCCTGACGCTCGGCGCGGTCAAGGGCTGACATCCCTTGGCTCAAGCGGACTGCAGGGTTCCCGAGGAGGTCTTGCAAGTGATCTGCGTGCGGAGATCAGGTTGCCTGATCGGCCTCACCAATAGGCCAACGCACCGCGCCTGATTGGAACCAGGCATGATCGCGAAGCGGTCTGCGGCGCGGAGAACGCGTTCGTGCAGAACGACTTGCCCGCTCCGCCCAACCCCCGCAAACTAATCTCCGCAAGCCCGACCCAGGCATTCCAGGGCTGCTGGAGCCTCCGAGCGTGACCAGTCTGAGAGTGAGGATACTCATCCGATGACCAAGGCAGTCGGGATCGATTTGGGTACGACGAGCTCACGGGTGGCCGTCGTACGCGACCGGACCCCCGTGATCATTGAGAACATCGAAGGCGATGGCACAACGCCCTCCCATGTAGCGATTACGGCATCGGGCGCCACTATCGTTGGGAAAGCGGCGAGGCGCTACGCGCTGAAGGATCCCACCAACGTCTTTTTTTCGATCAAGCGACTCCTCGGCCGCCGGTACGATGATCCACTGGTGCAAGAACTAAAGAAATTCATGCCTTACAAGATTATAGAATCCGATAGTGGAGACGCTTGGGTGATGGCCCACGGGGCAAAATATAGCCCAGTACAGATTTTATCTGCAATTCTCTTGAAATTGGCAAAATCAGCAGAAATATATCTAGGCGAACCGGTAGTCAATGCCGTTGTAACGGTACCAGCTTATTTCGATGCTATGCAGCGCCAAGCGACGAAGGATGCCGCCAGAATAGCTGGGCTGAATGTTCTTCGAATAGAAACAGAACCTACTATGGCAGCAATTGCATATGGTATAGACAAGCAAAAGTCGCAGACCATAGCTGTTTATGATTTAGGAGAAGGTACTTTTGATGTTTCCATCATAGAATATGGTGATGGAGTATTCGAAGTGAAGGCAATCGCTGGTGACAATTTTCTGGGCGGCGAAGATTTTGATATCCGCTTGGTTGAACATATTGCTGCTGGATTCCAACGGATTAACGGTATCGATCTAACACAGGACGCGATAGCTCTGCAGCGACTTAAAGAAGCGGCCGAAACAACAAAGATCGACCTCTCATCTCAAGACTTTTCCGATGTAGACTTACCGTTCGTATCGACCGACAAAACTGGCATCAAGCATCTAAAAATAACAATCTCGCGCCGTGATTTGGAGGGACTGATTCATGACAGAGTGGAGCGTTCAATTGACATTTGCACGTTGGCTCTTAATGATGCCGGCGTAGACCGCACGGACATCGATCAGGTCGTTTTGGTAGGCGGAAGTACAAGAATACCCTTGGTTGAACGGAGACTGTCGGAGTACTTCGGTAAGAAGCCATACGGTGGACTGAGACGGGAGGACGCCGTAGCCCTCGGCGCTGCTATTTCGGCGGCAGTTATGATTGGAGATATAAAGGACGTCCTCTTGCTTGACGTAATACCAATGTCATTTGGCATGAGACTCTGGGTGGTGTGTTCACCCGACTGATCGACCGTAACACCACCAAGCCGACCAAGAGGAGCCAGGCCTTCTCGACCGCCGAGGACAGTCAGAACGCGGTCACCATCCGTGTGTTCCAGGGCGAGCGGGAGGTCGCGGCGCAGAACGGGCTGCTCGGCCAGTTCGACCTGGTCGGCATTCCCCCTGCGCCGCGCGGCGTGCCGCAGATCAAGGTGACTTTCGACATCGACGCCAACGGCATCCTCAACGTATCGGCCAAGGACAAGGGTACCGGCAAGGAGCAGCAGATCCGCATCCAGGCGTCCGGCGGCCTGTCAGAAGCCGAAATCCAGAAAATGACGCAGGAAGCGCGGCTGAACGTGCAGCCGGAAAGGGCATTGGTTGCCGGAGCAGTTTCCACAGATTTGGCGCGCAGCAAACACACATGGCGGATGTTCATAAGTTACGCTCGCGAGGATAAGAAATGGATGGAAAAGATCCAAACATTTCTTTCGATCCTTGTTCAACGCACCCAATTAGAATTATGGGTTGATCGGATTATGCAAACTGGCGAGTACCATTTACACGCAAATAGAACAGGCCGAAATTGCAATTCTTGTCATTTCCAAAAATCTTCTTGCTTCGCAATTTATTATTAATAAGGAATTACCAAGAATTTTTGCGGAAGAAGAACGCAGATACTTAAGAGTATGGCCGATGTTGGTTGGATATTGCCCTTATGATCTTCACGCGGACTTGGCAAAGTTTAACTTTTTTAATGACCCCGATCGACCACTCGATAGCCTCACCGAACCAGAGGTTGAAAGGGAGCTCACACGTCTTGCTCGCGATCTCTCGGCACTTACCGGGAAGCTAACGGAGTAGCCTGAAGGCTGGATGGGAGTCGCCTTGCCGCTCGCGATGCAGTTCTTGTTCGTCGCGGTGCGCTCCCTGATCGCGATGATCCCGCCGGTGTTGCTCGCCCTGATCGCCCTGCGCTACATTGTGCGCGGCCTGACGCTGGGCGCGGTCAAGGGCTGACCGTCCCAGGCCGCCCGGTCGCTGCGCTGCACCTGCTGCCAGCGCCCCAGACGAGCTCAGACGCAACCTGACCGCGCGCAAAGGCCGAAGCGTCAAGCACCCTCCGCTTGCCGAAGCGGCCGACCGGGAGTAGGGAAAAGAGATGCGCCGGGCCGGTCGGAGATGACCGCGGGAGGCGGTGCAAAGCGACCAAGATCAGCCAAGGCAGGGAGCCAGCCGTGCAGCTAAGCCGCGAGGAGTTGCTCAAGGCGTATCGGCAGATGCGCCTGATCCGCGAGTTCGAGGACACCGTGCATGAGGAGTTCTCGGCCGGCAACATTCCGGGTTTCGTCCATCTGTACGCCGGCGAGGAAGCGTCCGGTGTCGGCGTCTGCATGCACCTGAACGACAAGGACTGCATCGCCTCGACCCACCGGGGGCATGGCCACTGTATCGCCAAGGGGTGCGATCCCAAGGCCATGATGGCCGAGATCTTCGGCCGTAAAGACGGCCTGTGCGGGGGCAAGGGCGGCTCGATGCACATCGCCGATCTGTCCAAAGGCATGATGGGCGCGAACGGCATCGTCGGCGGCGGCCCGCCCCTGATCTGCGGCGCAGCGCTGACCGCGAAGACGCTTAAGACCGGCGGCGTCGCGATCGCCTTCGTCGGCGACGGCGGCTCCAACCAGGGCACCACCCTCGAGAGCATGAACCTCGCCAAGGTCTGGAATCTGCCGGCGGTCTTCGTGTTCGAGGACAACGGCTACGCCGAGTCAACGTCCAGCTCCTGGGCCTGCGCGGGCGATCTGGTCGAGCGCGGCAAGGCCTATGGCCTGCCCGCGCGCCGGGTCGACGGTCACGACTTCTTCGAGGTGTGGGACGCGGCGCGCGAGTCGATCGAGCGGGCGCGCGCCGGCGAGGGGCCAAGCATGCTCCACGTCAAGTTCATGCGCTACTACGGCCATTTCGAGGGCGACGCCATGACCTATCGCGCGCCCGGCGAGATCGACAAGCTGAAGGCGGAGAAGGACTGCCTCGCGTTGTTCCGCCAGCGGGTCACCGAGGCGGGACTGCTCGAGCCCGCCCAGCTCGACCAGATCGACAAGGAGGCCAGGCAGAGCATCGATCAGGCGCTGGCCGCGGCGAAGGCGGCGCGGGCGCCGACCGAGGCCGATCTCCTGACCGACGTCTACGCCTCCTACTGAGCGGAGAGCACCATGTCCAAGAAATCGTACCGGCAGGCGATCAACGAGGCGCTCCGGCAGGAGATGGAGCGCGACCACCGCGTGATCATCATGGGCGAGGACATCGCCGGCGGCATGGGCTCACCCGGCGAGGACGATGCCTGGGGCGGCCCGCTCGGCGTGACCAAGGGGCTAGAGCCGATCTTCGGGCGGGATCGCGTGCTCGACACGCCGATCACCGAGAGCGCCTTCGTCGGCGCCGCGGCGGGCGCGGCGGCGACCGGGCTGCGGCCCGTGGCCGAGCTGATGTTCGTCGATTTCTTCGGCGTCTGCTTCGACCAGATCTTCAACCAGGCTGCCAAGTTCCGCTACATGTTCGGCGGCAAGGCGACCACGCCCTTGGTCGTGCGCACCATGTACGGCGCCGGCTTTCGTGCCGCCTCGCAGCACAGCCAGTGCCTCTACCCGATCTTCACCCACATCCCCGGCCTGAAGGTGGTCCTGCCGAGCTCGCCGTATGAAGCGAAGGGCCTGCTGATTCAGTCGATCCGCGACGACGATCCGGTGATCTTCTTCGAGCACAAGGCGATGTACGACGTCGAAGAGGAGGTGCCGGACGAGCCGTACACGATCCCGTTCGGCGAGGCGAACCTGACCCGGGAGGGCGACGACGTGACCATTGTCGCGTTCGGGCGCATGGTCGGCTTCTCCAACCAGGTCGCCGACCAGCTGGCGAAGGACGGCATCAGCTGCACCGTGGTCGATCCACGCACCACCTCGCCGCTCGATACCGACACCGTGCTCGAGTGCATCGAGGAGACCGGGCGGCTCGTGGTGGTCGACGAGGCCCATCCGCGCTGCAGCATGGCGAGCGACATCGCCGGTCTCGCCGCGCAGAATGTGTTCAAGGCACTCAAGGCGCCGATCCAGATGGTCACCGCGCCGCATGCGCCGGTGCCGTTCTCGCCCGACCTCGAGGATTTGTACATCCCGAGCCCGGCCAAGATCGAGGCGGCGGTGCGCAGAACGATGGACAACTGAGCGGCGGCAAACGAGCCGGCGTCTGCGAGGGAACCCGGCCAAGAACGAAGCCCCGGTGCGCAGGGCGATGGAGCACTGAGCGGACGGAACGAGCTGGCGTGCAGGACGCAGAATCCACCTTCGAGGCTGCACGCAGCGGAGAACCACGAGCCTCCTATGCCGGGGCGACGACCGGCCACCGTGGCGCCAGGGCATCTTTGTGCAAAAGCTGCGGCGGTCCGTTAACCGTTGAGTAACTACTGGCGCCCAAAATGTCCTTGTCTGCTGGTCCATGCGATCCTGGGAATCCGTGCGCCGACCCAGCGCCACAGCGCGTGGACTCCCACGGTCGCATGGACCAACCGTAGAGAGACTTGACCTGTGGAGGTTAATGCTCGGTTAAGGGCGTAGCGCCCGAGGCGATCCCGCCGGGGCGCTAGCGCGGGGTCAGCGTCGATGACGCCTTGCCAACCAGATCGGCGAAGATCCGGGCATCGCCTAAGGAGCAACTGCCGCGACCAACCTGCAGAGTCGACAGGAGCCGGGGAAATCAGCGCTAGTGAAGAAAACGAAGGGTGCTGCCGCGAGCCACCTTCAGTGCCGACACGAGCCACCGGCGATCGGCGATAGAGCAAGAACAGGAGGGGGAGCCATGAGCGATGCGATCAGGCCGATCGTCATGCCGAAATGGGGGCTGGCGATGCAGGAGGGAATGGTCGCCAAGTGGTTGGTCGAGGCGGGCGCCGAGATCAAGGCGGGCGACGAGATCCTCGACATTGAGACATCGAAGATTGCGAACGTGTTTGAGAGCCCGGTCGCCGGACCGCTGCGCCGGATCGTCGTGGGCGAGGGCGAGACCGTGCCGGTCGGCGCGCTGCTCGGCGTGGTCGCCGACACCTCAGTGCCCGAAGGGGAGCTCGACGCCTTCGTCGCCAAGTTTCAGGAGGAGTTCGCCGCGCACGCCGCGGAGGCCGGCGCCGAGGCGCCGGAGCCGGAGACCATCGAGGCGGGCGGCCGGCGGATCCGCTATCTGACGCTCGGCGAGGGCGCGGGTGTCCCGATCGTGTTCATCCATGGTTTTGGCGGCGACCTGAACAACTGGCAGTTCAATCAGGAAGCGCTCGCCGCCGACCGCCCTACCTATACCCTCGATCTGCCCGGCCACGGCGGTTCGAGCAAGGAGCTCGGCGCCGGCCAGGTCCACGTCGGCGCGCTCGCCGCTGCGGTGCTCGACTTCATGGACGCGAAGGGCATCGCCAAGGCCCATCTGGTCGGCCATTCGCTCGGCGGCGCGATCGCTCTGGATCTGGCCCTGAACCACGCCGACCGGGTTGCGTCGGTGACCGCCATCTGCTCTGCCGGCCTCGGCCCGGAGATCAACATGGCGTACATCGACGGCTTCATGGCGGCAGGCCGGCGCAAGCAGCTGCAGCCGGTGCTCGAGATGCTGGTCGCCGATCCCGCGATGGTGTCGCGCGAGATGATCGAGGACGTGCTGAAGTTCAAGCGCCTCGACGGCGTCGAAGCGGCGCTGAATCGAATCATCGAGGGCACGTTCGCTGGCGGCCAGCAGGCGCTACAACTGACCGGCCGGCTCGGCGAGCTGGCCGCGCCGGTCCAGGTGATCTGGGGCCGGCAGGACCGGGTCATCCCGGTCAGCCACAGCGAAGGCTTGCCGGCGCGCGTCCGGGTAGAGGTGTTCGACGACGCCGGCCACATGGTGCACATGGAGAAGGCGGCCGACGTCAACCAGCTGATCGAGCGCTTCGTCGGCGGCTGATCGCTGCGCCGGATAAGGCCCTCCCGCCTGACGGGGCCCGGCGGAACGGGCGCCGTCGATCAGGAACCGCCCGCGCCCGGATGGGCGTAGCCGAGGATTTCGAGGCTCGTACGGTAGTCGGCGCTGGCCGCCAGCTGATCGAGCAGACCGGGTTCCACCGGGCGGCGGGGCGGCAGCTCGATGGCGCAGCCGCTGCGGCTGCCCGCCACGTCCCCGGTGACTGAGGCATAGCTCGACCAGCGCTCCGTGAAGTGGCGATCGAAGCGCACCTCCAGGCGACGGCACAGCTCCTTCATGATCGCGCTCGGGTCAGCCGCGAAATCTTCGTAGCGGAAAAATCCTATCTCCCGCGCCTGTTCGGCGAAGCGCCGGTAGCCTGCGAGGAAGGTGTCGAGCGTGAGCTTGCCGTGGACTACCGCCAGCTTGCGCAGGCTCAGCCATTGGTCGAGCGGATGGCGCACCGTGCACACCTGGCGCAGCTCGAAGCGGCTGGCCAGCGCCTCCGCGGTCAGCAGCCGGTACGCCGGATTGGCGACGAACGGCACTCCGGTGAAGTCAAGATGGCTCCAGTCGCGGATCACGAGCCGCTGCCCGGCGTCGACGGCGCGCCGGTAGATCAGGTCGATGGCGTCGACGAAGGCGATGCGGCCACGCGCCTTCAGCTCCGCGAGGTCCTGGCTCGACAGTAGTCCGTACCAGCGTTGCGCCTGCACCAGGGGGTTGAACTGGGCCGTGCCGAGCGGATGAATCTCGCTGAGCAGCAACACCCCCGACATGCAGCCCAGGCACCGGCTGAACAGGGTGCCGCCGGAGCGGGCCATGTGGTGCACGAGGCGCAGCATGGGCCGCACAGCCCGTCGCTGCGGTGCGACCATCGGCGCCGTCTCCTCGGAACAACGCGCGCGTAGAACACTGGACATCGGCGGCGGTCTCCCTCGCAGATCCGCGCGGCGGATCTTGGCGAGCGTCGGTTAACGACTTACTACCCGGCGTGAACTGTAGATGCGCCGGCGATCGGCCGGACCGTGATCCCGTGCAGCACTCGTCTCGGTAATTGTTGCCGCCCGGTTGGTGGCACCCGGCAGATTTTGCCTGCTCGATCTGGCGCGCAGGGCCCCTGCCCCGGGCGCAACCTGTTGATCGGGCTCACTTCGCCGCTCTGGCATGCGGCTTGCGACTTCGTTGACGTCCGGCCACGCGCCGGGCTCGCGGCAGGTAGCCGCTCGCGTAGGTACCGTCCAAGTAGGAGGGACTCTGATGCCATTGAATGTCGTTTCGAACTACGCCGCCAACGTGGCCCATCGCAATCTGGCGGCCACTGACACCGCGGCCTCGAACTCGCTCGCCAAGCTGTCGATCGGCAAGCGCGTGGTTTCGGCGCGCGACGACGCCGCGTCGATGGCGATCGGCTCGCGCATGCAGTCCGAGGTCATGGGCCTGAAGCAGGCCGTGATCAATGCCGGCCAGGCCAACTCGATGCTGCAGATCGCCGACGGCGCGATGAGCACCCTGTCCGACATCCTGACCCGGATGCGCGTGCTCGCCATGCAGGCGGCGTCGCAGAACCTCGGCGACACCGAGCGCGGCTTCCTTGACACCGAGTTCCAGGCGCTGGTCGCGGAAATCGACCGCGTCGCCAATGACACCGAGTTCAACGGTACCAAGCTGATCAATGCCGACACCACGCTGACCTTCAAGATCGGCACCGGCACCGTGGCGACGGAGGACGACCTGACCTTCACCATCTCGGGCGTCACGGCGGCCGACCTCGGGGTCGATGGCGACGACATCACCGACACGACCAACGCCGCCACCGCGTTGACCAACATCAGCGGCGCGATCGACACGCTGAACACCGCGCGTGCCGACATCGGCGCCGCCCAGAACCGGTTGGACTACGCGGCGGCCAACCTCGAGGTTGCGATCGAGAATTCCGAGGCAGCGCGCAGCACGCTGCTCGACCTCGACCTCGCGGCCGAGATCACCAACTTCACCAGCAAGCAGGTGCTGATGCAGTCGGGCGTGGCGATGCTCGCTCAGGCCAATCAGCTGCCCCAGAACCTGCTGCGGTTGCTGCAGTAGGCCAGGGTATGGGAGGGGGCACCGGCCCCCTCCCGCCTCACCTCGGCGCGGGCAATTGATAACCGGGACGTGATGCCATGACCGGAAATCTTGCCGTAACGCCCAGACCGGCGATCGCGGAGCGGACTGTGAGCGCGCCGGTCGTCGTCCAGCGGCCAAGAGCGGCCGCGGTCGCGATTTCCTCAGGGGCAGAGCCGCATTTCACTGCCGCGTTGGCTGGGTCCGGCGCCGAAGCGCCGAGTGCGGCGCGCCTGAAGGCGCTGCTGGCCGACCCCAGCGTGCAGGTCCTGGCCCATCGCGACGACGCCAGCGCACGCCTGGTCCTGCAGGTGCGCGACCGCGCCACCGGCGAAGTCATCGAGCAGTATCCGCCCGAACAGCTGCTGCGCTTCTATGCGGCGCTGCGTGAGTCGCTGGGCGCGCTGGTCGACCAGTGTGCCTGATCGGAGCGCGTCATGGCGACCAATCTAAATTTCGATAACCTGGTGATCGACCGCAGCGGGCGGGCCTCGTTCTCCGGCCTGTCGAGCGGGATCGACCTGCAGAAGGCGGTCGACGGGTTGATCGCGGCGCGCCGGATTCCGATCGACCGCATCGAGCAGCGCATCTCCGACAACCAGGTGAAGATCGCCGCGTTTCAGGACCTCGGCGCGCTCGCCCGCAACCTCAAGACCGCGCTCGACCGGCTGCGCGGCGTGCCGAGCTTCGACCGCTCGAGCGACATGTTCGAAGCCAAGCGCGCCTTTGCGACGGCCAGCCGCACCGACGCCGGCACGCCATCCCAGGCGGCGGACATCGTCGGCGTCACCGTCACCAATCAGAGCCAGGCCGCGAGCCACACGATCGAGGTCCAGCAGATCGCCGCGGCGCACAAGATCGCGAGCGACGGCATCGTGGGCGCGCTCGACGATGCCCTCGGCCAGAGCGGCACCTTTCTGATCAATGGTCGCAGCATCGCCGTCGACGGCTCCGACAGCCTGCTGGATATGCGCGACGCGATCAACGCCGCGAACGCGGGCGCGGATGCGACCGGGGTCACCGCGAGCATCGTGTCGATCTCCGCGACCGAGCAGGTGCTGATCCTGACCGCGGACGACACCGGCACCGATGCGACGATCAGCGCAGCCGACGCCGGCGGCGCCGTGCTGCAGAGCCTGGGCGTGATCGATGGCAGCGGCGTCATCAAGAACGAGCTGCAGGCGGCACAAAATGCCGAGCTGCTGGTCGATGGCCTGGGCACGGTGATCGAACGACCGAGCAATACTGTCGACGATGTGTTCGGCGGCGTCACGCTTTCCCTGTTCAAGGCCGAGCCGGGCACGACCATCAAGCTCGACGTCGAGCGCGACCTCAATCAGGTCAAGGCGGCGATCGTCGACTTCGTCGACGCCTACAACGAGCTGCGTCTCTTCATCAACCAGCAGGCGCTGACCGAGGTGCCGGAGGACGACGAGACCGGCGCGGGCGTGCTCGCGGGCACGAGCGCGCTGTCCGAGATCCGCGCACGCCTCTCGGCCGCGATCGGCGGCGCCGTGCAGGGCGACGATCCGACCTTCACCGTGCTCGCCGAGATCGGCATCACGCTGCGCGGCGCGAGCACCGTCGCGGATCCGCTGCAGGCCAACACCCTGAAGATCGACGAGACCAAGCTCGACGATGCGCTGCTCAATCAGACCGACGCCGTGCGCGAGCTGTTCGCGTTCCAGATGTCGAGCTCGAGTCCGGACGTGGTCCTGCTGGGGTTCGATGGCGAGACCCGCTACAGCGCGTCCGGCTATCAGCTGAATGTCGCCTACAGCGGCGGTGCGATCACCTCGGCCAACCTCGGCGGCGCAGCGGACGGCAGCGACGACGGCAGCGTCTCGGTCGCCGGCAATGTGCTGACCGTGGTGGCCGGCGCCGCCAAGGGCCTGAAGCTGCTGTTCACCGGCGCCGCGCCGGCGAGCGGCGTGCAGATCGATCTGTCGGTCGGGCTCGGCCCGCAGATCCACCAGGCGGCCGATGCTCTGGCGGACGAGACCAGCGGTCTGATCGGCGGCGAGATCGATTCGCTCGAGGGTCAGAACGAGCTCGGCACGGCGCGGATCGAACGGCTCGAGGAACGGCTGGAGCGCGAGCGCGAGCGACTGCTGGAGCGCTTCACCGCCATGGAGACCGCGCTCGCCACGATGAACCGCATGCTGGACAGCCTGCGCCAGCAGATCGATGCCAGTTTCGGCGACCGCCGCAACTAAGCCTTAGACATCCTGGCTTAACAAGGCCGCACGGGCCGGCGGAGCGGACCCGTGCCACGACGCATGCGCGAGAGGTCGATCATGCCAACCATGCGCCGCGCGATCAACGCCTACGGCCAGGCGAGCGAGACTCTGGCGCCGGCGCAACAGATCGTCCTCTTGTACGAAGGCGCGATCCGGCGGATCAAGGAGGCGCGTCACGCGATCGAAGCGCGGCGCATCAATGACCGGTGCCTCGCGCTGCGCAAGGCGACCGCGATCATCGAGGGGCTGCAGGGCAGCCTGGATCACGCGCGCGGCGGGGAGATCGCGCGCAATCTGGATCGCATCTACTCCCATGTCATCTTTCGCCTGCAACGCATCAATCTGACCGAGGATCCGGCGATCTGCGACGAGGTGATCGCGCGCCTCGATCAGCTGCGCGGCGCCTGGGCGCAACTCGCGGGAAGTGCCCCTGCGGTCGCCGAAGGGCGCGCCGGGCCAGGCGACCAGGGCCTCGCCGTGACCATCTGAACGGCGGATCCGAGGCCTGATCCGGCCCCGCTTTCTGCGGGCCCGTACCGCTTGCAGCGCTGCGGGGCCATTCTTATATGACCGATCGGACATGGCGACCGCCCGACCCACCCTTCGCCGCCGAACAGCGCGGGTCTTCCGGGGCGGCTCCCCAAGCGCGACGAACACCAGCCTCGGGCGTGAGAGAGTGCGGAATGAGTAATAAAATCATCGGCATCGACCTTGGCACCACCAACAGTTGCGTGGCGATCATGGAGGGCAAGAACGCCCGCGTGATCGAGAACGAGGAGGGCATGCGGACCACGCCGTCCATGGTCGCGTTCACCCAGGATGGGGAGACCCTGGTCGGCATGCCGGCCAAACGGCAGGCCGTGACCAATCCCGAGAACACCATTTTCGCGGTCAAGCGCCTGATCGGCCGCCGGTTCGACGACCCGGTCGTGCGCAAAGACATCGACATGGTGCCGTACAAGATCGTGCGCGGCGACAACGGCGACGCCTGGGTCGAGGTGCGCGGCGAGAAGAAGGCGCCCTCCCAGATCAGCGCCGCCGTGCTCAAGAAGATGAAGGAGACGGCCGAGCGTCATCTCGGCGAGACGGTCAGCAAAGCCGTGATCACGGTGCCGGCGTACTTCAACGATTCCCAGCGCCAGGCGACCAAGGACGCCGGCCGGATCGCCGGCCTCGAGGTGCTGCGCATCATCAACGAGCCGACCGCGGCCGCGCTCGCCTACGGCATGGAGAAGTCCAAGGCCCAGACGATCGCGGTCTATGATTTGGGCGGCGGCACGTTCGACATTTCGATCCTCGAGATCGGGGACGGCGTGTTCGAGGTCAAGGCGACCAACGGCGACACGTTCCTCGGCGGCGAGGACTTCGACAAGCGCCTGATCGACTACATGGCGGACGAGTTCAAGAAGGAGCAGGGGATCGACCTGCGCGGCGACCGGCTCGCCCTGCAGCGGCTCAAGGAGGCGGCCGAGAAGGCCAAGATCGAGCTCTCGAGCACGATGCAGACCGAGATCAATCTGCCGTTCATCACGGCCGACCAGAACGGGCCCAAGCACCTGACCATGAAGATCAGCCGGGCCAAGCTCGAGATGCTGGTCGGCGATCTGATCGACCGCACGGTCGAGCCGTGCCGCAAGGCATTGAAGGATTCCGGGCTGTCGGCGGGGGACATCGACGAGGTGATCCTGGTCGGCGGCCAGACGCGCATGCCCAAGGTGGTCGAGACGGTCAAGAACTTCTTCGGCAAGGAGCCGCACAAGGGCGTCAATCCGGACGAGGTCGTGGCGGTCGGCGCCGCGATCCAGGCGGCGGTGCTCTCGGGCGAGGTCAAGGACGTCCTCTTGCTCGACGTCACGCCGCTGTCGCTCGGCATCGAGACGCTCGGCGGCGTGTTCACGCGGCTGATCGACCGCAACACCACCATTCCGACCAAGAAGAGCCAGGTGTTCTCGACCGCCGAGGACAGCCAGAGCGCGGTCACCATTCGCGTGTTTCAGGGCGAGCGCGAGCTCGCGGCGCAGAACAAGCTGCTCGGCCAGTTTGATTTGGTCGGGATCCCGCCGGCGCCGCGCGGCGTGCCGCAGATCGAGGTGACCTTCGACATCGACGCCAACGGCATCGTCAATGTCTCGGCCAAGGACAAGGGTACCGGCAAGGAGCAGCAGATCCGCATCCAGGCGTCCGGCGGCCTGAACGAGGCCGAGATCCAGCGTATGGTCAAGGAGGCCGAGGAGCACGCCGAGGAAGATCGCAAGCGCAAGGAGCAGATCGAGGCGCGCAACCACGCCGACAGCCTGATCTACACCACCGAGAAGTCGCTCAAGGAGCACGGCGACAAGCTCAATGCGGGCGACCGGCAGGCGATCGAGGCTGCGATCAGCGATCTGCGCAGCGTGCTCGACAGCGCCGATGCCGCGACGCTGCGCAGCAAGACCGAGAATCTCGCCCAACTGGCGATGAAGCTCGGCGAGGCGATGTATCGGGCGCAGGCGCAGGACGCCGGCGCCGGCGGCGGCGGCGACGGTGGGTCCGATGTCGGCGGCGGCGGCGCGGCGCGCGACGACAACGTCGTCGATGCGGACTTCGAAGAGGTCGAGGAAGACAAGAAGAAGTCGGCCTGAGCGGTGCCGCTGCACGAACGAACCCAACGGTGAGCCGGACGCCGGAAGGCGTCCGGCTTCTTGGTCGACGCTGAGCCGGTCGAAGCAACGAGCGTCATGGCGAAACGGGACTACTACGAGATCCTCGGTGTCCAGCGGAACGCTTCGGCGGGCCAGATCAAGGTGGCTTTCCGCAAGCTGGCCATGGAGCATCACCCGGATCGCAACCCCGGCGACAAAACCGCGGAGCACCGGTTCAAGGACATCAACGAGGCCTATGAGGTCCTGAAGGACGACTCCAAGCGGGCCGCCTACGACCAGTTCGGCCATGCCGCCTTCGAGCACGCCGGGGCGCGGCCGGGCAACTTCGACTTCGGCAGCTTCGCCGATGTGTTCGACGATCTGTTCGGCGATTTTATGGGCGGCGGCCGCCGGCGCGGAACGCAGAGCCGCGGCGCGGATTTGCGCTACAATCTTGAGATCACGCTTGAGGATGCCTTCGCCGGCAAGCAGGCGCAGATCCGGGTGCCGAGCACGGTGCGCTGCGAGGTGTGCGACGCCACCGGCAGCGCCAAGGGCGCTCCGCCCGGGGTGTGCCCGAGTTGCCGCGGCGCCGGCCGGGTCCGCGCCCAGCAGGGCTTCTTCACGGTCGAGCGCACCTGCCCGACCTGCAGCGGCACCGGGCGGGTGATCAGCGACCCCTGCGATGCCTGCGGCGGCAGCGGCCGCGTGCACCGGGAGAAGACCCTGTCGGTGACGATCCCGGCCGGCGTCGAGGACGGGACGCGCATCCGGCTCGCCGGCGAGGGCGAGGCGGGCACTCGCGGCGGCACGCCCGGCGACCTCTATATCTTCGTGAGCGTGGCGCCGCACCGCCTGTTCCAGCGCGACGGCCGGAATCTCTACTGCCGCATCCCGATCCCGCTGACCACGGCGGCGCTGGGCGGCCAGATCGAGGTGCCGACGATCGAGGGCAGGCGTGCCCGCCTGCAGATCCCGGAAAGCACCCAGACCGGACATCGCTTCCGCCTGCGCGGCAAGGGCATGACCGAGCTCCACGGCCACGCGCGCGGCGACATGTTCTGCGAGATCGTGGTGGAGACCCCGGTCAATCTGAGCAAGCGCCAGAAGGAGCTGCTCCAGGAGTTCGAGCGCGCCGGCGACGGCTCGACCCATCCCGAATCCGAGGGCTTTTTCGCCAAGGTCAAGGAAATCTGGGAGGAGCTGCGGGAGTAATCGACCGCGCCTGGCTCGGCGCCGAGTTCCCGCATGCTTTGTCTGGTCGCCCATGGCGTCGGCAGCCGGCGCCGCCGGGACGCAAGCGGTAGGCTTTCGCTCCTATCATCCGCTTCGTCGCCCATGAGGTCGGCAGCCGGCACCGCCGGAGCGCACGCCGTGGGCTTCCGCTACCATCATCCGCCCGAGCACTCGGGTGAACCAACTGAGGGTTGCCATGGCTGCCGCAATCTTGCATTTCTCCGACCGACTACGCGGCGCGATGACCGGCGATTTTTCCGGCCGCCGGGGCGCTGCCCAGCCCGAAGCCAGCGGAGTGCGCGCGCATGACCACGCCGCCGCCAGCGCCGCTCGATCCGGCGCTCGAACGAGCGCTCAAGGCGATCGGCGCCTGCCTCGCGGCGGTCGAGGCGCACGTCCCCAGGGCCACGCCACCGCCGCCACCCGGACGCTGGCGGTGGCTTGACGAGATTCCGAAGTGGGGCCCCATTCTCACCCCGATCATCGTGGCCGTGCTCGGCGCCCTGCTCGCGTACTACCTGACCGGCTATTTTCAGCAGACCTTGGATCTCAGAAAGCTCGAGCTCGAGGTGCAGAAGCTGGCGCTGGAGCAGCGCAAGACCGATCTCAGCGGCATCGGGCAGATGCGCGAGCTGATCGCCGAGCTCTACAAGGACGGCATCACGCCCCAGGAAGCCGAGGCGATCGCGCTGTCGCTCGCCGCCTTTGGCGATCTGGCGGCGCCGCCACTGATCCAGGCCATCGAGACCGGCAGCCCGAACCGCCGGACCGGGGCCGAGGCGGGATTGGCTGCCGCTGCGCTCGCGGCGCCGGACCCGGTGTGCGGCACGCTCGCCCGCGTGATCGACAACCGCACCGCGCTGTTCAATTGGCAGACCCATGAAAGCGCGATCAGGCTGCTTGGCCAGCTGGGCTGCCAGAACCAGAGGTTGTCAGTCGAGGCATTCGGTCGTTTATTGGATGGCGGCGTGGCCGCCTATCGGCTAACCGTCCACGAGGATGGCGTGCCCGAGGTCGACGATGTCATCGTGCGCAGGCTCCTGGATGAACAACAGCGCGCCCTCAGGCGGGTCGCGGCGGCGCCGGAGATCCGCCCGCAGCATACGGAATGATCTCGCGGGCGCCGCGCTCGCCGCGGGCCTCTGCCTGCTGCCCGGGATGGCGGCGGCCGCCCTGGTCGAGTGCCCGCCGATCTCCGCCACCCAGGGCGGCAAGGTCGTGGTCGACGAGGTCCGGCCGGCGACGGGCGGCGCCGCGACGCTCTCCGCGTTCGAGGAGCGGCGGTTGCAGAATGCCATTCACCAGCAGATCGGCGAGCTGACCGCCGAGCGCCCGGCCGAGGTGCAGGCGGTGATCTGTCGCCAACGCTGGCCGGAGGGGCCGGACGAGTTCAGTTCGGCGCTGAGCCGCAATCTCTTGGCGCAGGACGTGCTGATCGAGCTGTGGGGCGAGAGCGAGCAGGGCATGGCCCTGATCCAGTATGCGGTGCTGCCGGTGCGGATTCGCGCTGGCGTCCATCTGCCCGGGGTTTACGCCTCCGCCTATAGCTTCGATGCGAACGGCGGCCTCGCGACGCTGTTCCGGGATGCCCGCGAGCTCCAGGCGTTCACGGCGCTGGCACTCGGCTTTCGCGCGCTCGAGCGGGCGCAGGCGGCGAGCCCCGCAAGCGAGGACAAGGTGGCGCGCAGCGCCAGTTTCAACGACGCGCGCAGCTATTTCTGCGAGGCCGAGCGGCTGCTGAGCCAGGCCGAAACCCGAGCGGACGAGTTCGGGCCGGATCCGCAGCAATGGCAAGCGTTGATCGGGCTGGCGGGCGATGCCGCAGCCGAGACCGCACGCACGGCCCGCGCCGATCCCGCCTATGTCGGCGCCCTGAAGCTTTTGCCGGATGAGCTGCTCGACAACTGTCAGCCGGGAGTGAGCTGATGCGCCCCCTCCTCGCCGGCCTGCTGATGATCGCCCTGCTCGCGACCGCTGTGGGGCGCGGCGCCCGCGCCGGCATGCTGGCCGCCTGCGACGAGCCGGCCGGATTCGGGGGGCCCGTCCAGGTGTTCGTCCTGCAATACGGTTTCGAGCCGTCGGCGGTCGAGGCCGATCCGCGCCTGGTCGAGACCGCACGCCGGTTGTCGTATTTGATGCAGCTCGACGTGCTGGCCAACGACAGCTACGGCTCGATCGCCTCGATTCTGTTGCAGGAGGACCGGTCCGACAGCTGCCGTGCCGGCGTGGTGCAGAACCGCCTGCTCCAGTCCGGCGCCCTGCACCCGGACCAGGCGGTCGCGCTCGTCTGGGGCCGGGTGTACCGCGAGGGCGACGAGGTTCTGGTCCAGACCTATCTGCGTTTCTTGCGCGTTGACCCGGACGGGCGTGGCTTCGCCGACGAGCGCTTCGGCGTCGTCCTGAGCGACCCTCAGCTGCGCCTCGAAGGCTCGTTACCGACCCAGTCGATCGCTTTTGCGCCGCGCCGCCTGAGCGCCGAGCGTCTCGACCGGATCGATGCGGACTGGCGTCAGGCGGCGCGCCTGTATGATCGGCCCGACGCCAGCGGCAGCGCCCGCGAGCTGCCGCCGCCCGAGGAGCGCTTCGCCTATTTCGTGCGCGAAATGACGCCCGACGGCTGGCTCGGGATCGAGCTCTCGTCCGGTGCCGGGCGCGGCTGGCTGAAGGCCGATCCCGAGGTCGGCCGGGCGCTCCGCGAGCTGCTGCCCGAGCTCGAGTTCGTCGACGGCGTGATCGGCTATCTCAGCTACCGGCAAGCCGTGGACGGCCGCGGCTTCCCCGGGCCGCCGGCGCCCTGGATGCTCGAGCGCATCGAGCGTCGCTTCGCGCGCTTCATCGAGCCACCGGGGGAAGCATCGGCGCTGGCGTTGACTCTGCTGGGCGCGCTCCAGGCGTTCACGACTGCGGACCAGGTGGCGGCGGGCCTGGAGCGGCTTCGAGACGCGCTGCGCCAGCAGCCCGACGACGGCAGGCTGCGCAACCTGGTCGCCATGGCCGAGCTGCGCCAATGCTGCGCCGGAGACGGAACGGGTCCGGCCTTGAAGCAGGTCCCGCAGATGCTGCTCGCGGGCCTGGCGGTCGACCCCAATAACGCGGACCTGCTCGCCAGCCTGCAGGCGACCTACGCCTGGCTGGCGGGCGAGCCGGGCGACGAGGCGGGTGGAACTGCGACGCTGGCGACCGGCGTCGCAGGGGTCAACGCCAACCTGCGTGCCGGACCAAGCACCGATGCTCCCGTAGTCGGGCGCGCGCCGCGCGGCAGCCGGATCAAGGTCGCCGGCGCCGATCCGAGCGGTCACTGGCTGCGCGTCGACCGCGGCGCCGCGCCGGACGCGTTCGTCGCGGCGCGCCTGGTTCAGGATCTCGAGCCTGCCGGACTGGAATGCGGCAGGGACCTCGCGCTCGAGGTCTGCGTCGCGCTGCGTGCCGGTCCAGAAGATGCGCAGCGGTCCTCCAAGCTGCCGGAGCTGTTCAGAACGCTCGAGGGCGCGCGCCCCGGGACCGGCGAAGCGATCCCGGCTCGCTTGGCCGCAGCGGGATTGACGGCTCCCGAGGTCAACGCACGTCTGGTGGAAATCCAAGAGCTGCGCCACGCGCTCGGGCAGCTGAACTGACCGGCTTGCCGGGCCTGGCTTGACAGGAGGGACGGTGGCCGCATGCTGCCCCGCGCGGCGAGCCGGCGGGAGGCGCGCATGAGGATCGGCGTTCTGGGGTGCGCCGGCCGGATGGGCCGGGCGGTCATTGGCGAGGTGCTTGCCGCCGACGGATGCACGCTGGTCGGCGGCGTCGATCGGGACGGCCATCCCGCCCTCGGTCAGGACCTCGGCCTGCTCGCCGGCCATGAGCCGCTCGG
>JBKPNX010000163.1:0-13428 GCA_046732855.1 Pseudomonadota bacterium | reverse complement strand
GGTCTGCCTCGTACTCGTGCCAGGTGATGCCGTCGACGCCCGGTGCAGCTTTGCGCTTCAGCTGATGAAACGCGAACCGCAACAGGTCGACGTTCACATGGTGCAGGAGCGCCGTCAGCCGGATCTTCTTATCCCGCCTCGCGGCGCCACGTATGCGGTCCATTGCCTGGGATACGCTTGCCCAGCTCTGGGTCTGGTGCGTGCTGCTCAAGACCGCATTGTCCTTGGCCCCGCCCCTTCCCTCCACCGCAGCCGAAAACGCGGCCTTGTTCGGCGGCTTCACCGGTACTATGAGCGGGTCCGACTTCCACCGGCCGTGCATCATAGGATTGGGGCATTCCGCCTTGCCGATGCGGACCGCGCGGGCGGACGAACCCGAGCGGCCAGCCGGTGGATCTCCCGGTTCCCGTGCAGATGGCTTCCACGCGTGCAGGAGGTCTCTGGACCACGCAGAGCCGAGGTGGCGCTCGCCCTAGCGCGCCACCCCGTGTTGCCTTCCGCTTTTCGCCACAGCGTCGGCGCTCCGGATGGAAACTTTTCGCGGCTCAATACTCCGCCCGCGTGTTCCCCTGTCAACGCTTCGTCGACGGCCTCACGACCGCCCACGCATGACTCGGGGTCATCGTGACTGGCTAGGTCTTCAACGTACCGAACTTGCATCGGCTACCACCTGCCGGTCTCCCCGGCGCACGTCGCGGTAGGGACGGCGATTGCTCGCCGCCCCCCGCACAGATCCCGGCGTGCGCTGCTAACGCACCGGGCTCCCACCTCGGGTCATGACGTCGAACCGCCAGTCGGAATAGGGGTGCCGCAACTTCGGCCTGGGCAGCCAACGCTCCGCGATCCGCATCATCTTCCGCCACAGCATTACCTGATTTCACCTTTCTTGACTTCCGCCCCGCGACCCGCCCGTGTTACCCCGTGTCAGCCGCTCGCAACGTCTTTGACAATCCAACGGGCCGGAATCCGATGTCCCTCTTCAGTAACTGGTTGTTTTGGCTGGCAACCCTCGCGCTTGCAGGCTGGCTCTATTTGATCCTGTGGCGCGGCGCCTTCTGGCGCGCGGAGGCGCTGCCGGACCGGGCCGTTCCATCGGGTCAGGGTTTGCCGGATGTGATGGCAGTGGTGCCGGCGCGCAACGAGGCGCCCTATCTCGCTCGTACGCTGCACTCGCTGATCGCCCAGGACTATCCCGGCCGCGTGTGCGTGACCGTGGTCGACGACAGCAGCGAGGACCTCACCCACGCCATCGCCGAAGCGACAAGGACGCAGCCAGATCACCTGCTCGAGGTGATCAGCGCGCGCCCTCGGCCGGCGGGCTGGTCGGGCAAGCTGTGGGCGGTGTCCGAAGGTCTCCGCCGCGGCTTCGAACGGATGCCGGACGCGCCCTATGTCCTGCTCACTGATGCCGACGTCCAGCATGATCACGGCAACGTCCGCCGGCTGGTTGCCAAAGCGGAAGCGGACCGGCTCGACCTGGTCTCGCTCATGTTCAGGCTTCACTGCCAAGCCCTTTGGGAGCGGCTGCTGATTCCGCCTTTCGTCTTCTTCTTTCGCGAGCTCTACCCGTTTGCCGCGGTCAACCGGCAGGACCGCCCTGAAGCCGCGGCCAACGGCGGCTGCATCCTGGTGCGGCGCGAGGCGCTGCGCCGGATCGGCGGCATCGAGTCGATCCACGACCGCCTGATCGACGATGTCGCGCTCGCGCAGCGGATCAAGCACTACCCGGCGCGCGGTACCGGTCGGATCTGGCTCGGCTTGACCGGATCCACCAGGAGCCTGCGTGACGAGACCCGCCTGAGCGACATCTGGGAAATGGTCGCGCGCTATGCCGATACCCGCCTCGGTCATTCGTGGGCTATGCTCGTTGTCGCCGTGCTGGCGATGATCGTCCTCTACCTCGTGCCGCCGCTCGCGCTGATCGGCTGGCTGCTGCATGGCTCCTCGACTGTTGCGGCGCTCGGCCTGGCGGGCTGGCTGTGCATGACCCTGGCCTATTGGCCGATCGTCCGCCTGCATCGCCTGCGACCGTATTGGGCCCTGACCTTGCCGCTCGCCGCGGTTTTTTTCGCCGCGATGACCATCGATTCCGCGTGGCAGTACCGGCACGGCAGGGGTGGTTTATGGAAGGACCGCATCGAAGCGCCGCGAACGCAGCCTTGAAGCGCGAACGGCGCCGACGTCCGGATCATTGAACGAGGCGACAAGGGCGCCGCGCCGGCTGCCTCAGGACGCGCCATCCCCGCCTTGTCGGCGGTGCGCGGGCTCCCCTTCGATGGAATGCCAGCTCCCTCATGGCGGTCTCGGATACTGGTTGAGGGTGACGAGCATGGCAGATCGGCTTTCTCCCTGATGGGAACCGCCGCCTTGGCACGGCGCAGCAGACCCAGCGCAAGACTAAATTGATCAGCTTAGGCAGTAAGGACAACATAGTTAGCACGTACCCCTGCGGAAGTGCGAGCAATAGTGCTTGTCCAAGCGTGAAAATTGCTAGGTTTTTAGCAAGGGTTATTGATGGTCGTCAAATCATTATGGCTCATAGGGCTCATAGTGAGCCTTTGAGATGGCACACAAAAATCAAGGACTTGCCGACTCGACTGCGTTCGATGGCGACGACCTAGGCGCCTGATGACCAAGCGCACACGCGTCGGCATGAGATCTAAAAGAGCGAAGAGACAACCGTCGTAATCACGATTGTGACATGTTCAGCGAGCATCGAAACATCAACTAAAGAACATTTCCCCGTTGCGGGATCGTGCGCCATCTCTGATCGGGCAATGGGCCAAATCTAGGCTGATGGGCGGCCTTCGCGAGATCAAGGATGCGATGATCGAGACCGATTTGTGCGTCATCGGTGCCGGCTCCGGCAGCCTTACGGTGGCGGCCGGCGGCTCGACTAGCGCCAGGTGCGCGCTCGAGGTCGGCCGGGTCGGCCAGAAATAAATGGAACGAAAATGAAACAACAATGCAGACGCGCCGACATCACGCCGAAACAATCAGATCCTATGTCGACGGCGGGCAGGAGGAGGAGTCGAGCGCCTGCACACGGAGTGAGATCGATGCTGTCGGGACCGGTTGGGGCAGCGCCTTTTCTTAGTTTCCGCCCCGCCGCCTGCCCGTGCTAGCCGCTCGCCACTTTACAACCCACTGGGACCGAATCCGATGCTGCTCTTCAGTCACTGGTTGCTTTGGCTGGCAAGCCTCTCGCTTGCAGGCTGGCTCTATCTGATCTTCGGACGCGGTGCCTTCCGGCGCGCGGAGCCGCTGCCAGACCCGACCATCCCGTCACAGCAGCGCTTACCGGACGTGGTCGCGGTCATGCCGGCGCGCAACGAGGCGGCCTACGTCGGCCGCTCGCTGCCCTCGCTGCTCGCCCAGGACTATCCCGGTCGGCTCGGCCTGGTCCTGGTCGACGACAACAGCGAGGATCTCACCCGTACCATCGCCGAAGCCATCCCGACCCAACCGGGCCGCCTGCTCGAGGTGATCGGCGCGCGCCCTTTGCCGGCAGGCTGGTCGGGCAAGCTGTGGGCGGTGTCCGAAGGGCTCCGACACGGCTTCGAGCGGATGCATGACGCGCCCTATGTCCTGCTCACCGACGCCGACGTCCAGCACGATCCCGGCAATCTGCGCCGGCTGGTCGCAAAGGCGGAAGCGGACCGGCTCGACCTGGTCTCGCTCATGTTCGGGCTGCACTGCGAGGCCCTTTGGGAGCGGCTGCTGGTTCCGCCTTTCGTCTTCTTCTTTCGCGAGCGCTTTCCGTTCGCCGCGGTCAACCGGCAGCAACGCACCGAAGCCGCCGCGAACGGCGGCTGTATCCTGGTGCGGCGCGAGGCGCTACGCCGCATCGGCGGCATCGAGGCGATTCACGACTGCCTGATCGACGACGTGACGCTCGCGCAACGGATCAAGCACTACCCGATGCCCGGCGCGGGGCGCATCTGGCTCGGCTTGACCGGCTCCACCAGCAGCATGCGCGACCTGACCCGCCTGAGCGACATCTGGGGAATGGTCGCGCGCTATGCCGATACCCACCTCGGCCATGCGTGGTCTCTGCTAGTTCTTGCCGTCCTGGCGATGCTCGACCTCTATATGGTCCCGCCACTCGCGCTGATCGGTTGGCCGCTGCATGGCTCGTTAACCATTGCGGCGCTCGGGCTGGTCGGTTGGCTGTGCATGACCCTGGCCTATTGGCCGATCGTCCGCCTGCATCGCCTGCGACCGTATTGGGCCCTGACCTTGCCGCTCGCCGCGGTTTTTTACGCCGCGATGACCATCGACTCCGCATTGCAGTATCGGCGCGGCAGGGGCGGTCGATGGAAGGGCCGCATCACCGCGTCTCCCGTGCCACGAACGCAGCCCTGAAGCGCACTCGGCGCGCCGGGAGCCCAAGAGCCGACAAAGCGGAGATTGGGCACCCTAAGGCAGCCGGCGGACACCGTAGGGGCGGACGAGGAGGTCGAGCGCGGGCTCGCTCAGGCTGTCCGGGTCATCAAGACTGGGCAGCATTACGACCCGCAAGCAGCCGCCCGCCGCGCCCGGGTGCGAGCGGCCGGAGCGGTCCGTGCGCCGGTTCCGCAGGCGCGCATTCGATCAAGGTCTGCGCCCCTTGCCGGCGCTGGCTCCAGTCCCCCGGCTATGCTAGACGTTAACGGCTCTCCTTCGTGGACCCCGACCGCGGAGGAGCCTGCTTGCGGCGCGCGGGTGCCGCTGGGCAGGATGGCACACCGCCCGCGAGCTTGTCATCGATCGGCTTTTGGAAACGCTGCTGGCCATGATGATGCGGCGATCGTCGCGGGGTATTCGAAAGCGAACGCAGCACAGCGATTGGAGCCGAGCGCGGGGCGAAGTCCGGGACGAAACGGAGGACCGGAATTTGACCCGGGCCAAAAACCTCCTTGCCCAGATGACGTTGGAAGAGAAGGCCGCGTTTTGTTCCGGACGCGACTTTTGGCATCTCAAGGGCATCGAGCGCCTGGGCATCCCCTCGATCATGCTCACGGACGGGCCACACGGGCTGCGCAAACAAACGGTCAGCGGCGAGCGGATCGACCTGAACGCGAGCGTACCGGCGACCTGTTTTCCCACGGGTTCCGCGCTCGCCGCCACCTGGAACCGGGATCTGGTCTACCGGGTCGGTGAAGCTCTGGCGCAGGAGTGCCTGGCCGAGAAGGTCGCGATTCTCCTGGGGCCGGGCGCCAACATCAAACGTTCGCCGCTATGCGGTCGGAACTTCGAGTACTTTTCCGAGGATCCCTATCTTACCGGCGAAATGGCCCAAGCGCACATCCGGGGCGTGCAAAGCAAAGGCATCGGGACCGCGCTCAAGCACTACGCGGCCAACAATCAGGAAAGCCGGCGGATGTCGATCGACGCGATCGTCGACGAACGGGCGCTGCGCGAGATCTATCTGACCGGGTTCGAAATCGCGGTGCGCGGAGCCCAGCCGGCCACCGTCATGTGCGCCTACAACCGGGTGAACGGCACCTATTGCAGCGAACACCGGCGTCTCCTGACTGAAATCCTCAGAGAGGAGTGGGGATATACCGGGGTGGTGGTCAGCGACTGGGGCGCGGTCAATCAGCGGGCCAAGGGTCTCGCCGCCGGGTTGGACCTGGAGATGCCCGGCTTGCGTGGCCAGAACGATGCGGTCCTGCTCAACGCTGTCGGAGCAGGCGAACTCGACGAGACGGTCCTGGATCGGGCGGTCGAGCGGCTGCTCACGCTCACGCTGCGCTTGACCAGTGTGCTGAAAGAGGACGCCTCGTATGATCGCAACGCCCATCACGCGCTGGCCAGGCAGGTCGCCGGGGAAGCCGCCGTGTTGCTCAAGAACGAGGGCGGCATCCTGCCTCTGGGTGCGGTCGGTCCGATCGCCCTCATTGGGGCGTTTGCCAAGACGCCCCGCTATCAGGGCGCCGGCAGCTCGCAAGTCAAGCCGACCAGACTGGAAAACCTCCACGACGAACTCGTCAAGCTTATGGGCGACGAACAGACTGTCGGTTACGCAGACGGGTATCGCTTGCGGGGCGATACGGTCGACCAAACGCTGCTGAGGGAGGCGTGCCGCGTTGCCGCACAGGCGGCCGTCGCGATTGTCTGCGTAGGACTGCCCGACTGTTTCGAGGTCGAGGGCGTCGATCGGGCACACATGCGTCTGCCGCAAAGCCACGACGCCCTGGTGGAGGCGGTCGCCAGCGTGAACCCCAATGTGGTGGTCGTGCTGAGCAACGGATCACCGGTCGAGATGCCATGGGCGGACCGGGTCAAAGGCATCCTCGAGGCCTATCTGGGCGGCCAGGCGGGTGGCGGAGCGATCGCCGACATCCTCACCGGCCGGGTCAACCCCAGCGGCAAGCTTGCCGAGACTTTCCCGGTACAGGCGGAGGATAATCCGTCATTCGCGAGTTTTCCAGGAGGCCCGAAGACCGTCGAATATCGCGAAAGCCTCTATGTCGGCTATCGGTACTACGATAGTGCGCAGCGGGCGGTGCGCTTTCCATTCGGCCACGGCCTCAGCTACACCATCTTCCAGTATGACGATCTTGCCCTGAGCGCGGCCCACGTGGGGGATGGCGATCGTCTGAGGGTCAAAGCCACGGTCAAGAACGTGGGTCCCGTCGCCGGCAAGGAGACGGTCCAACTCTATGTGCGGGATGTTGAGGCGAGCGTCTTCAGACCCGACCAGGAGCTGAAGGGATTCCTCAAGATCAGTCTGGAACCTGGCGAGGAACGAAGGGTCAAGTTCAAGCTGGACCAGCGGGCATTTGCATTCTACGACACAAATTCCGGCGGATGGCGAGTGGAACCGGGTGAATTCGAAATACTGATTGGAGCCTCGTCCAGAGATATCCGGCTGTCCGGTACCGTGGAGGTGACATCGACGTGGCAAGTCGTGGTCGATCCGTTGCAGCGACGCAAAATTCACCCCTATCATGCGCCTGCCACGAGCTTTCCCATCACCCGGCCAGCGTTTGAAGCCTTGTATGGCAGAACGCTGCCCAGCAACCTTGCCAAAGGCGACGAGCATACGCTGAACACACCGATCGGCGACATGACCGATACGATTGCCGGCCGCCTGCTGTATAAATTGATCAGACGCAAGATCGACAAGATGACAGAAGGAAACGATGACGAGCCGCTATCGATCATGGTAAAGCGCGTGGGCGAAGAACTTCCGTTGCGCGGCATGGTTATGATGAATTCGGCAAGGATCACTTACGGGATGCTGGATGGTGTGCTGATGATGATCAACGGCAGAGCCTTGCGCGGTATGCGCAAGTTGATCACGGAGTTCTGGTGTACCCGGGGCAGCATCAGAAATTCGCGTAGGACGGCGCGCTCTCGAATGCGCTCTCGCGGGTCGGATCTCCGGTCGCGGAGTCGTGGCGCACCACGACCGTGATCTTGCCTCCCTACTGGGGCACCTTAAAAAAGCAGTTATCTCCCACTAGTCCAGCAGATGAATACTCAACCCTTTGAAATCTCACACTGAGGGGCTCGACCACAGTGGCGGGTAGCCGGGCAGGCCTTACAGCCCGCCCAACCCCCTCAGAGCCGTAACCTGCAGGCTTCCCCGCATGCTCAAAGCATCGGCCAGCGCGACCGCAGGGGCGTCCGGGCGGGACCAGCGGTGGACGAGAACGCGGGTCATCTCGCCGGTGGCGGGGTCGCGGCGCACCACGATGTTGGTGTCGCCGCCCTGCTTGAGATCCGGATCGAAAACCGGTCTTGCAGGCCCGGCCCCGCCTGGGCACCTCGGAGAATCAGGTATTCTCCACTAATCCATCAGATGAAATGTTATTCTAACTCATTTAAATATCGCATTGAGAAGGTTTGACCACAGTCTCTCTCGCTCCGCCAAGACGCCCAGTCGGGACTTTCTTTTTCCGCCCCCGATTAGCGGTCGGAAACCCGCAGACTGCGGCCATTCCTGGCAAATGGTCCGAACCATGAGGACAGGCTGGAGGGCCCACTTCGGGTCGTTTTTCGTCTCTCTCGGCTCACTTTCTCCGAAGCAACCGAAACACGGCCATTTTGGTACGGATGTTGAAAGCTCGGGCAATTCAATGATTTGGAGGACACTGAGGGGGAACGGGTTTGAAAGAATCCCGCTCGGGCGGAGTGAACCGGGATCGAACCGTTTGGTTCATTGTGTCTGCTTAGGCCGCACAGCGGACCTGTCATGTGAGGCCGGCTGGTCGTGGACCCTAAGCGGCATTCGCGGAAGCCCGCTGCAGCGATCGGCCGAGATCCCCTGTCTCGGGCTCCTGGAGCAGGCGGTCGGACGGCAGTCTGTCGCCGCCCTGCCTGGAGCGGCAGATTGTCTTGCCGTGAGGTGGGCCGAAGCAGCTGTAAAGGTGGGCGATGGCCGAGGATTCATCGTTGACCGCGAAGGTGAGCGATTGATCCTGACGGCCGCGCACTGCTTGCCTGAATTACCATCGTGCCACCCGGCGCGTGGTCTCGGGGAGTGCACCTACATCGACCTAGTGGGCGCGCTCGATGCTGAGCCGACTATCTTCGCTGAGTGCCGTTTTGCCGAACTCATCGCCGATATTGCCATCCTGGGAGCGCCGGATGGTCAAGAGCTTTACACTAAGGCTCAGGCTTATGAGGCGTTGGTCGCGGCGCGCGCCGAGGTGTTCATGATCGGCCCGACACGACGCCTTGATCCGCTCTGAATGCTGAACCTTGAGGGAGAGTGGGTGCCGTATGAGCCCAGCGCGATAAAGCCCGGCATGTCGGGGTCGCCTGTCGTGACCATGGGCAGGAAAGCAATCCGGCCAGTCAGCGTGATCTCTTTGGGCGGCGAGATGGATTGGCTCAATGCGAGCCTGCCGGACGATCTCCCGCGCTGGTGGGACAGTGGCACCGAAAGGGGCCGTAACTAGGCGGGTCCCCTTGTGTCCCTGATGGGCGGTAGCTAGATTTCTGTTCGTCGCGGCCCGGTGCAACGCCACCCGCGACTGCGACGGGACCTCGCCAAGCCGAACCATCGTCGCAATCTCAGCCGGCGCGCCTTCGAAGCGCGGCTCACGTACCCCCCCTCGACACCAATGCCGCGGGCGCACCGGCGCTCGCGCCGTGAGCATGAGGTTGCACGCGATGCTGAATCCCGAGATTGCCCGCCTGCACGAGCGCGAGGCGGGGCGGTGTCAGTGATCGCCGCCGACTCCATTGGTATGCTGCTCGCGCAGCTCGCCCAGACTATCGCGCGCCTCAAAGCCAGTCAGATGCACGCAATCTGGATCCTGCCGGGCTCGCTCGTCTCTATGGAGAGACCTCGATGAAGGCACCATCGCTGTGGATCGTGGCTGTCCCAGGCGGACGCCAGTATGAGGTCATGGCGTGGACGATCGAGCAGGCGCTCGAATTCGTCGCCGCCCAGCTGGGGCGGCGCCTACGCCTGCGTGCCAATAACGTTGGCGAGCACGGCGAGATCTGGCGAGTAGGCGCCGAAAACGACGTGATCGTGGCACCGATGGTCTACCCCGCCGAGGCCGCCTGAAGTGCTCGCGCTCCGCGGCTATCTGCTCTGTTGGCATGACGTGGCGAATCTCGACGCCGCCCGCGAGCAGTTTGAGCCCAATGCGTTCATCAATCCCAGCGCTCGGCTTGTATTCGGGCACGACCCGCGGCCCGGCGCGATCCTGGGCTTCGCCCGCGTTGTCCAAGACCGCCACGGCGCCCGTTTCAGTGCACAGCGAGATGAGAGGCGACGGGACGTGCGGCAGGCGATCGGTGCGATCCGCTACGGCGCGAACTTCTGTTCCTTCAAGTTCCGGCCGCACGCCACCCCGAAGGTCGGCGACCTCGTGACTGTCGAGCGCGCCATGCTGCTCGATGTCTCGATAGTCAGCGATCCCGCCTATTGGGCCGGCGGCGTGTGGCTCGTGGGCGACAAATCCTACCTGCCGCCGCGCCTGGCAGCGCTGGCGGAGCAATTCGACAGGGGGCTGCACAATGACCTATGCGCGGAGCGGGCGCGCTTCCCTGTGATTCGGGCGGTCGACGCCAAGCCGCCGCGCCGTGCAGCCGCCATCGCGGCAGGCCACAACCCACCTCAAGCTCCGTCGGTGGCCGGTATTACCGTTCGCCGACCGGCAGTCGATCCGCTGCGCCTTGGGGTGATGCGGCACATGGGCGGCTATCTCGCAAGGTGTCCGCATCCATGAGCTTCTCCCAAAAGCTCACGCCGATGCCCGAGCCGGCAATCGCGCAGCTGCGCAAGGACCTTGGCGCCTCTCGACCGCTCGCGACCCCAACTCGGACATCTGGTCGCCAAGCGGCGGGATGCGCGAAAGCCGCCTATCACGCCGGCAAGGTCTGAGACGGTGATCGGCGTAGAACCGCGCTCCACAATGGCCACTGCCTCGGCCGCAGCTCCCGTCCGGCGACGAACAGTCTGGCCGAGTAGTGGTGCTCGCCGATGACGCCGATCTGCGGATGTTGTTCGAAGTTGGTGAGTGCACCCGGCGCTCGACATAGGCTTCGAGCTCGGTGACGTTGAGCCAGGGGTCGCCGTCGCTGTCGGCCGTGTCCATCAGCGCCTCGAGCACAGCCTTCGTGAAGGCGCCGTGCTGCCAGTCCGGGTTCTCCTTCGAGAGCTCTTGGCCTTGCGACGAGGTCAGGACGATCACCCCGTTGCCGGCAGCGGCGAGCTCGCTGCGCACGGTCTCGATGTCGGGCGGCAAGCCGTCCTTGGTGCCGGCGATGCTGCTACCCGAATGGCAGGCGTCGAGCAGCACCAGCACCTTGCCGAGCTCGCCCAGCCGGGCCAGCGACTGCTTCAGGTCGTCCATCGGGATGCCGGTGTCGGCAATGGCATATTCGTCATCGACCTCGACATCCTAGGGCAGCAGGAAATACCGCCCGTCGGCGATGGCGCCGTGGCCGGAGAACCCGATCACCACCACGTCGCCCTGCTGCGCCTGCATGTGGTCGCGAATGCCGCGCAGGACCCGCGCCACCTCGCGCCGGGTCGCCTTGTCGTCGGTCAGCGCCTGAACGTTGACCCTGGCATAGAGCGCGCCCTCCTGGCCGATCAGCGCGCTGGCGAGCTCGCGGGCATCGTCGTCGGCGAAATCGAGCTTGAGATCGCTATGCTCGTACTGGCTGATCCCGACTGCCAGGACGTGCAGCTGCGCGCCGGGCGGCGCCCGGCTGTTGACAGCCTGCTGCACCTGCTCGCGGTCGTAGGCGATCTTGGCCAGGCCCAGGGCCCGGGCGACATCGAGCTGCTGAAGCACCAGCGGCAGCGCCTTGGCCTGGTAGAACCCGCCATAGGCCGTGATCGGGTAGAAGTCGGCGCTCTGGTCCCAGCCGCGATTGACATGCCAGCCGAGAACGGCGGCGGCCCCCGGGGAGGAGGCATAGTAGCCTTCCGGCGTCCAGGCGACCCAGCGCTTGCGGTCGGCCATCGGGAAGAACGCCAGCAGCTCCTGGCCGTCGTCCATCCGGTGCCAGCGGATCGTGCCGTCGCCATAGGCCGCCACGACCAGCCGGCCGTCGCCGCTGACGTTCACCGCCCACACGGTCGCGGGCACGGGCTGCCGCCACAACAGCTCGCCGGCGGCGTCGTAGGCGCGGAGCCACCAGTCCGCGCCGAGCACGAAGCGCCGGCCGTCGGGATGGACCGCGAGGCTGCGGGAGATTTCATACGGCCGCAGCCGCAGCGGCCGGCCGTCGAGGGTCGGGGCGTCGCTGTTGATCCAGTGCTCGATCGCGAGGCCGTCCTGCACCGGGCCCTTTGTAGGGCCTCGCGCGGGATCGATCTCCAGCCGCCGTGCGGCGAGGTCGAACCGCGCCGGGGCATTGGGGCCGGTCGCGGCATCAAAGTCTCCCCACGCTTGGCCCGGGTAGCCGAAGTCGACGACGCTCCCGTCCTGCGAGACACCGAGCGTGAAGCGCTGGCCACGGAAGTCGGCCTGTGGCCTGCGGTGCGCCCAGCGCTCCTCGCCGTCCGCCGCCAGCACGGCGAGGTAGGGGTCCGTGGAGGCGACCAGCAACCCGCCGTCCGGCAGGCCCTTCAGGCCCATCACGGTGTTGAGACCCGCCGGCAGGCTGCGCGGCGGCCCGCTGCCGCTGGATGGCCAGGCGAGCACCGGAGCAACGCCCGAGCCGTCGACGTACCCGCCTCCGGCATAGAGCGTCGTGCCATCCGCCGACCCAGGCAACGGTGCCCAGATCGCCCTTGTCGATGCCGCCGGTGTCAGGGCCGGGCAAGGTCGCGAGGCTCGTCGCATCCAGCAGGTCGACCGCGGTGCTATCGTCATAGCCGACCGCGAGGCGTTGCCCATCCGGGCTGAAGGCGATGCCGTAGGGCCGGCTGCCACCGGGTGCCGCCACCTGCTTCTTTAAGCGGAAGGCGGGATCATAGAGCCGGACCTTGCCATCGTAGCTGGCGGTCGCGAGCCGCGCGGTCGGGCGCGAAGGCGGCGCCGTAGCTGTGATCGCCATAGTCGCTGTCGCGCGCCACCTCGGCCCAGCCGGCCTCGCGGTCATAGATCCGAAGGCCCGCACCACCGCCCAGCACCGCCGCCAGATGGCGGCCATCGGCCGAGAAGGCTAGGTCGGCACTCGATGCTCGGGCTGCCTCGCGAGGCGAGGCGGGACGACCGGACCGGGTGAACGGGCCGGCCGCCCCTGACCATCGAACTGGTGTGGACAGTCCAATGGCTGACCAGAAGGGTACGCGCCGCGCACGGCGGCGCAAGACGGCAATCGTCGAGATAGAGGCCGCCGAGGTGCGCATCGTGAGCCACTTCGAGCTTGCCGCGCTCGAGCTGACGGTGACCGACCAGAACGGCTGCGGCTACCGAACCTGGGTCGGCCACGACATCGCGCCGCACGTCGCGTTGAAGCTCTGTGCCGCCGTCGTGCGCTTGCTCACCGACCCGGCCTGAAGCCGGCCCGGCGTTCCCTTGCGGCCCGCCGACGACGCGCGTAACTGGGCGGAGTTCCACAAGGCGGCTTCGGGGCGGGCGGTCCTCCGGTGCGCGCCGGAGATGGCTCTGGCAGCGACTCTCGTCACCGCGGGCGGCTCGCCCCACCCTTTCACTCAGGCTCGAGCGGCGGTGCAATCTCGATGGCGACCGCTGGCGGCCGCTCGCCGTTGACGCGCTGCTCGCCTACCAGCCAACGGCCCGCGCACTCCGCCTGCTGGGCGGCGTCGCGAAACCACAGGACGCCGCGCCGGACCTCGCAGGCGCGGCGGCCGTACCCCTCGTTGATGTACGCGCGCAATGCGCCCAGCGCGCCGCAGGTCGAGCCGATGGTGCACTCGACGCCCCACGGGTCGGTGATGGCGAACAGGCGCAGCAGAGCCATGGCCCGGCATAGCGGCGGCGGGGGGGCAATCGCAACCATTCGTTGCCTCGCCGTTGCCTCGCTGTTTCCTGGGGTATCGGCCGGACTGGCCTAAGT
>JBKPNX010000162.1:0-8800 GCA_046732855.1 Pseudomonadota bacterium | reverse complement strand
GCCCCATCTGGATGCGCGAGAACACCGCCTTGGCCTGCGCGGCGCGCTTCTCGTTGGCGCCGGGGTTGACTGGCGCGGGAGGCACGGGCGTCCGCGCCGGCGGGGGCGGCCCTTGCGGCGCAGGCCGGGGCGGGGAGGGGTTGCCCTCCTCTTGACGACGACCGAACATGCTCGAGCCTTATGCTTTCTTCAGCAGCTTCTGCCAGAGGCCGGCGCGCCCTTCGCTCGCCGCAGGCACGCCGCACAGGCGGTCGGTGATCTCGCGCAGTCCGTTGGCGACCGCGCCCTTGACGGCGGCGACCGGCTGGCCGAAGTTGGTGGCCGCGGCCACCGTTTTGGCGTCGAAGGGCAGCACCAGCTCGAGCTTGCGTCCGACGCCCTTCTCGAACTCGGCGCGCGGCATCTCGCCCTGCTTGTGCTCGCCGGCGCGGTTGACGATCAGGACCATGTTGCACGACGCGTTCGTGGTCGGCAGCGTCCCAGTGACGCGCATGGTGTCGCGCATTCCGGCGAGCGACAGATCGGTCACCAGCAGCAGGTCGGTCGCCGACTGGATGATCTGTTGAGTGGAGGCGTTGGTGCTGCGCGGCAGATCGACGATGACGTAATGGAACTTGTTGCGCAGCTCCGTCATCAGCAGCTCGACCGCGCCGTAGTCCAGCACCAGGGTCTCGTCCGGGCTCTCCTCGGCGCTCAGCACGAACAGGCGCTCGGAGTGCTGCACCAGAACCCGGTCCATGAACAGCCCGTCGATCCGGTTCGGGTTCTCGAGCGCTTCGCGCAGGCCGTGGCTGGGCTCGAGGTCGAGCGACAGGGCGACGGTGCCGAACTGCAGGTCGAGGTCGACCAGGGCGACCCGGCGGCGGCGCTCGTGGGCGATCAGCCAGGCCACGCTGGTGGCCACCGTGGTGCTGCCGACGCCACCGCGCGTGCCGGAAACCGCGACCAGCTTGCCGAGCTTGTGGCTGCTCTTGACCACCCCGCTCTGCTCGCTGGCCGACAGGATCGCCTTCTGCAACAGCGCCGGCGTGATCGGCTTGACCAGATAGTCGGCGACGCCGTGCTGCAAGAGATCGCGGAACAGGCCGCAGTCGTTGCGCTGGCCGAAGGCGACCACGGTCACGCCGGGCTCGCACACGTCGGCTAGGCTGTTGATGTCGGACAGCGGCAGCTCCGAATCGCTCAGATCGACCACCAGTAGCTTGGGCGAGCGCTGCTCGCCGAGGTGCTTCACCGCGTCCTTGACGGTGCCCTGGCGGATCGAGGCGTGGGGCAGCATCATCTCACCGATCACCTGGTCGACCACCGCGTAGGTCTCGGGATCGGCGACGAAGGCGAGGAACTGCTCACGCTGTTCGGTGCTCGCCTGCTCGGGGGCTGCTATGGTGGTGTTGGCGGTCATTGGGCGTCGACCTTCTCTTCCCGGAGCTCCACCACCTTGCCCGTGCGGTAACGCACGATGCCCTCGGCTTGATGAACGCCGTCGGCCGGCGCGAGCGTACGCCCGCTCACCAGGTCCTTGGGCTCGGCGACCATCAGACCGAGATTGCTCTGGGTGGCGCAGCCGAAGTTGGTGTGAGGCTGATTGCTGAAGTCGGTGCCGCTCTGGCGGCTCCAGTCTGGACAAGCCGGGAGCGTGACCAGGTAGCGTTCCATGACCAGCTCAACCCGGCGGTTTTGCCGCCACGCCGCTGGTCCGTGCGCGGGCACCGCGGGCACGGCTTCGCCGAACGCCACCGCCGTGATCGTCAGATCGCCGAGACCGGCGTCCTTGAGGAACGCCGCAACCTGTTCGGCGCGGCGCGAAGCGAGCTCCACATTGTACTGCTCGCTGGCGCGCTCGTCGGCGTGACCCTCGAGGCGGATGCTGTCCCGGCCGGCCGGTTGGACGGTCTCAAGGAACGTCATCAGCCGGGCGCGTTCCGCAGCCGGGAACGCGCTGCTGTCGGTCGGGAAGTAGATTGAGTGGCGATACTCGGCACGGTCGACCTCAAGCTGCTTGGGCGAGCTGGCCTCGATCCAGCCGAGGTTCTCCTGCGGGCCCATGCTCGGCGCGCAGGCGCCGAGGCTAAGGCCGAGCACCGACAGCCAGACGGCGGGGCGCGGCACCGGCCGCCGGCTGCTGCTTGGGTGCTGCTGAACAGCCCTCATCATCCTCTCCTATTCCAGAACGAAGCCGACCGGACCAGCCAGGCGCGGATTGCCTTCGGGGCTGAGCGGACCACCGCGGCCGGGCTGCAGCTGGGCGCTGTGCAGACGGCCCATCAGGATGCGCTCGATGTCGCTCGGCGCCTTGTAGCCGTCGGTCGGCAGCGCCATCACCGGCTCGTCGACCGGGCGCACCAGATAAGGCGTGACCAGGATCACCAGCTCGGTCTCGTTGCTGCGGAAGCGGGTCGAGCGGAACAGCGCGCCGAGCACCGGCACGTCGCCTATCCCGGGATACTTGCTGATCGCGTTCTCGATGTCGGTCGACAACAGGCCGCCGATCGCGAAGCTCTGGCCGCTGCCCAGCTCGACCGTGGTCTCGGCGCGACGGGTCGCGAGCGCGGGGATGGTCAGGCCGTTGATCGTGATCGCACCCTTGTCGGACAGATCGCTGACCTCGGGCCGGACGCGCAGGCTGATCCGATTGGAGCTGAGCACCGTTGGCGTGAACGCGAGGCTGATGCCGAATTCCTTGAACTGGATCTCGACGCCGTCATCATCGCTGTCGATCGGAATGGGGAACTCGCCACCCGCGAGGAAGCTCGCGGTCTCGCCCGACAGCGCGGTCAGATTCGGCTCGGCGAGCACGTTGACGAGGCCCTCCTGGGCGAGCGCGTCGAGCGCGGTATTGACGAAATCGTCACCGGACTGCCAGCTGCCGAAGGCGCTGTCCGCCCCGGTCGGCGAGCGCAGGAAGTTGCCGGCGGCGTCGCTCACCGAGCGGCCGCTGACAAAGCCGAACGTGAAGTTATTGTTCGCGAACAGGGCTTCCCAGTTGATGCCGAACTCCTTGAGCACATCGCGCGACACCTCGGCCACCCGGACGCGCAGGTTGACCTGGGTCGGCGATGCGACCCGCACGCGGAACAGGAGGGTCTCGTCCTCGCCGAGGAAGCGTTCGCTGAGCTCGCGCAGCTCCTGGGCCTGCACCGGGTTCTCGACCTGGCCGTCCAGGACGATGCTGCCGTCGACGGTGCCAGCGGTGACCCGGGCGCCGGGCATGAGTTGGTTAATCGCCTGGCGCAGGCCGGACAGATTGTGCTGCACCACGACCGAGGTCCGGACGAGCAGCTGATCGTTTTCGTCGATCGCGTACAGGCTGGTCGAACCGGCGCGCCGGCCGAACAGGTAGACGATGCTTGCCGACTGGGCCTGGACGTCGGCGATCTCGGGATCGGCGACGAACACCGTGGCGGCCGGGCGCGGCAGGCGGATGACGCGGCCCTTGTGCACCTCGATGGTGAGCGAGCCGTCGGTGGCGATTGTCTCGGCATCCTGGGCGCCGGCGGGACCGGCGAGGACGCCCAGCAACAGGCAGGCCAGGGCGGCCGCCAGGTGGCCCAGGCGGCCGCGGCGCACGATGGCAGGGCGCACGCAAATCGATGCCGCGATCATTTCTCGGTTCCTTCCTGGACGCTGACGTCTTCGGCGTTACTGCCGCGCAGCACCAGGAGGCGCGACGACAGGCGCCCGCTGCGCAGGACGCGCGACACGTCGCGATCCCATGTCAAATTGGCCGCGTTTTCTGGCAGCGCCGCGAACTCGGGCGTCGGCCCGGCGAGGCTGCGCAAGCTCAGCGACAGCTTGCCGAGCTCGGTCAGCAGGGCGACCTTCTCGGCCTGCGCCGGGGTGACCTCGAACGTTGCCGTCTTGGCCTTTTCGTTGGCTTTGCCCGCTTCGGGGTCGTCCTTGGTCTCTGTGCCCATGGCGATGATCCGGATGTCGCTCAGCACGGTCTCGCTCACCCGGCGCACGCTGCCCTCCTCCTCGTTCTCGACCAGGCTCTGGGTCAGGATCAGGTCGACCCGGTCGCCCGGAAAGATCAGGCCCGAATTGCTCGAGGTCGGCGTGACCGGCACCGACACCGCCCGCATGCCGGGTTCGAGCACGGCGGCGAGGAAGCCGCGTTCGCCGGGCTTGACCACCGCGCCGTCGGTCAGCGGCTCGCCGATCGCGATGCGGCGGCGCACCACGGCGCCGACCATCTCGTCGTCCGAACGCACGCCCTTGAGCACATAGCTCTCGGGCACGTCATCGGTCGGCCAGCGCTGCCAGCGCAGGTGCTGCGGCTTGACGAAGGTGCCGGCGGGCAGGTCGGCCTCGGCGACGAGCACCTCGTGGATCTGTTCCTTCGGCGCTGGCGCGGCGACCGCCTGGACGGCCTGTTGGCCTTCGATCCAGCTGCGCGCATACATGGCCGAGCCGCCAGCGGCGACCAGCGCGATCAGCAGGACGATGATGCGACGCAGACCCATTGGGCCCTCCTCACAACTTCGCTAACTCGACGATGATGGCGATCCCGCCGGCGGCGATGGCGACGCCGTACGGCAAGGTGGTCAAGGGCGCGGCCGGCTTTTCAGATGGCGCACCCGGCAGAGCCGGGATGCGGCTGCCGGCGGTGGCAAGCCCGAGCGCGGCGAGGTGTCCTTCGATCAGGCCCCCCCAGCGCCGATACCACAGGCTGATCAGGCTGAGCGCGCCGCCGGTGAGCGTGGTCACCAGCATGAACCAGACGAACTGCTCCGGACCCGCCCACAGGCTGAGCGCTGCGATCAGCTTGACGTCGCCGCCGCCGATCAGCTCGCGGGCGAACAGGCCAAGACCGATCACGAACACGACGACGGCGAGACCGAGCGCGGCGGGCCATACCACCGGGATCGGGCTGACCAGGACATACACGGGGTACAGTGCGGCCAGGCCGCCGGTCAGCCGGTTCGGGATGCGCCGCTCGGACAGGTCTTTGAAGGCGGCGAGCCCGAGCATGATCAGGAAGCCCGCGAGGCAGAGATAAGTCGGCAATAGCGACAGCACGGTGCTTGGGACCAGGTTGGGCGCGGAGCTCAGGGGATGACTGCCTGGATCGCGTCGATGATCGACTGCAGCGGCAGGGTCGCCAGGCTCACGCCGAGGGATCTGACCGTGCCCAGGATCGCGAGCGCGATCAGGGCGATCAGCAGACCGTACTCGACCCCGATCGCACCCGCCTCGTCGGCGAGCCGGCTCACGGCTTGCTGGCGGCGCGTCTGGTGCGTGGAGTTAAGGCCTCTTGCGTTCACTGGAACCTCCGCTCGTCGAGGATCTTCCATGTCGGCGGCAGAGAGGATGTCCGGTCAGGGGCATCGGCGACAGCGTGGCCGCCGATGCCCCGTGAACCTGGTGGCTCAGCCGCCACCACCGCCGCCGCCGGCAGCGGTCAGCTGCTCGGCAACGGTCTTGAAGGTGGCGTTCAGGTTTTCACCCAGGGTGCCCAGCATCACGATGATCGCGACCGACACCAGGGCGGCGATCAGGCCGTACTCGATTGCCGTGGCGCCGCTGTCGTCCTTGACGAACCTGCGGAACATGTTCATGGAACGTTCCCCCATGAATATTGGACTCACGCATACAAATTGACCGATAGGTTTTAACAAAGCGTATATCGACTAAATAGAACGGAGTGGATGCGGCTCTTGCCAGCGTTAGACAGAATTAACTATACGAGTTTTTCTATCGATTGTCAGACGGCCAATAATCGACGCAGTCAAATGGATCGGGTTGAGCCGGACCGAAAGAGTGAACTGAAGCAAATGATCGCAGGTAGAGAGGCCGTGGACCGGTAGCGGGGGCCCGCGGGGTGCTTCACGATGTTTCAGCGGCGGCGGCAGAGCGCCATGGTCCAGGGCAGCGGCGTACGCAGCTCGCAGACCTCTACCTGGCGCGCGAGCAGCGCGAGAAAGCTGCGCGTCGACCAGTGCTGCAGATGCCCCGGCGTGTTGCCTAGAGCCCGCCAGTAACGGCCGCGCGCCATGTTGAGCACGCGCCACAGCGGCTCGCGGGGGACGCTGACGATCAGGTGGGGCTGGGCCAGACGGGCCAGCACATCAAGCGCGCGGGCCGGATCACCGAGATGCTCGAGGACCTCGCAGCACACCACCAACTCGGCGCCGTCGGGCTCGGGCGCGAGCGCGTATAGATCGGCAACGCGGAAGCTCACCGGCAGGGCGAGATCAACGGCGCGGCGGCGCGCGATCCCGACCGCGGCCGGACTGAGATCGCTGCCACGCACCGTGAAGCCGCGCTGGGCGAGCATGGTGCTGAGAAAGCCCTCGCCGCAGCCGATCTCGTGCACGTGGCGCGCGCCGCTGCGCTGCGCGAGCGCCGCCAGCGCGGCAAGAAAGCCGTCGACCAGCCGGCGTGCCACCGGATTGCGCACGGTGTATTTGGGGTAATGATTGCCACCGGGAAGCGCCGAGTCGGCGGGCAGCGTGGTGGCCATTGCGTCGGATCGCACGAGCTGGGCGCCTCAGGCCACCTCGGCCTCGGCCGCCCGGTCCGACCGGACCGGCGGCGCCGCCTGCGCTTGGCTGCGCTCGCGCGCGAGCAGCTTCTCGAGCAGCTCGCGGTTGACCGCGATCAGGTCGGCGACGACGCCGATCAGCCCGGTGAACACGCCCATGCCGATCAACAGCGCGCACACGATCACCGACTGGACGTGGCCGTCGCCCTCGCCCAGCGCAACGAAGGACAGATAGCGGGCCGCGAGAACGCAACCGCCCGCGAACAGCAGGAGCCCGATCCCGCAGAAGAAGCGCAGCGGCCGATAGGTGGCGAAGCTGCGCAGGATGGTGATCGCCGAGCGCAGCACGTAGCCGGGCACGCTCTTGACCAGGCGGGATGGCCGCAGGTCCGGGTTGGTCCGGATCGGCACGGAGGTCACCGCCATCTTGCTCTGGCCGGCGGCGATGATGGTCTCGAGCGTGTAGGTGTACTCGCCGTGGACGTGCAGGCGCTCGGCTGCGGCGCGTGAGAGCGCCCGGAAGCCGCTCGGCGCGTCCACCACCTGGGTGCGCGACGCCATGCGCACGACCATGCTGCCGACCAGCTGCAGCGCCTTCTTGGTCCGCGAGAAGTGCGGCGTGTCGACGATCGGCCGGGCGCCGATCACCAGGTCCGCCTCGCCGGCGAGAATCGGCGCGGTGAGCTTCGGGATGTCCTCCGCGCGGTACTGGTTGTCGGCGTCGGTGTTGACGATGACGTCGGCGCCGGCGCGCAGCGCCGCCTCAATGCCCGCCGCGAACGCGCGCGCGAGCCCCTGGTTGTGGCCGAGGCGGACGATGTGGTCGACGCCCGCCGCCGCAGCCACGGCGATGGTCTGGTCGGTGCTGCCGTCGTCGATGATCATCCATTCGACCCGCGCGAAGCCGGGCACGGCGCGCGGCAGGCTCGCGAGCGTGATGCCGAGGTTGGCCGCTTCGTTGAAGCAGGGAATCTGGATGATCAGGGTCGGGCCGGTCATGCCCTCACTGCCCGGCGCGGGCGGTCGCCGCCGGCCGGTCGCCCGGCCGGACCACCTCGAACAGGCGCGCCTCGGCCGCGAGGTCGCCATCGAGCGGCAGCGGGCGCAGCCAGGAGGGCGCCTGGCCGTCCGCGAGACGCTGGTAAAGCGTCGGCGCGCCCGCCTCGGGCATCGCGAACAGCGCCCGTTCGGTTGCGCTCGGGCACAACAGGATCCGGTCGACGCCGAAGCGGCTCAGCTCCGCCCGGGCCGCTGCCTCGTCGGTCGCGGTGAGAATGCGCCAGGTCGCAGCGAAGCCGGGCTGCGGCCGATGGTTGGGGATCGACAGCACGCTGTGCGGCGTCCGATACAGGAGCTCGGCGCCGTAGTCGGCATAAGCGAGCAGCGTCTGCGGCGCGCGAGCGCGATTGAGCACCGCGGCGAGGCGGTCGAGCGGACAGGCGCGCCCGGCGCTCTCGATCTTCTGCTCCGGCAGGGCCATGCCCAGGGCCAGCGGCCAGAACAGCGCGACCAGGATCAAGAGCGGCCGCAGCAGCACGCCGCCCCTCCGCTCGGCGCGCACGAACCGGGCCAGCAGGAAAGCGATGCCGGCGGCATAGGGCCAGACCAGGATCGCCTCCGCGTAGGTCGCCCAGCGCACCTGATAGAAGGTCAGCGGCAGGAACGCGAGCAGCGCGAGCGCCACCGTCACCCAGAAGCGCCAGGCCGCTCCGCTGGAGCGCATCAGCAGCAGCGCGAGCAAGGGCAGCGCGAAGAGCGCGATGCCGATCACCTTGATCAGGCGATGAACCGCCTCGCCGACGTGCCCTGAGCTCAGCCACTCGAGCGAGAGGAGCGGCTGGATTTCGACGATGTTGTGCAGGCGGATGCGCGCGTAGAGCGGGTCGACGCGACCGAGCGGACCTTCGCGGAGCTCCGGGAAGAACAGCAGCATGAGCGCCGCGATCGCCACGACGCCGATCAGGGCCGCAAGCATGCGCACGATCACCGCCGGCGCACACGGCCCGGTGGCCGGCGCATAGGATTCGGCATACCGCGCAACCGCGGCGCTGGCGCGCGCGAGCAAGCCATTGCTGCCGGCGCGCTCGGCCCGGTCGATGATCACCCAAAATCCGGCGATCAGCGCGAACAGCAGGACGTGAACGATGGACAGGCGATCGCTCTCGAGCGCGAACAGCTCAGCCGGCCCGCGCTCGAGCAGGAGGCCGCCGGCGAGCGTCGCGGCTGCGGCCAGCAGGTAGTCACGGTTGGCTCGGGCGAGCCCCTCGGTGCCTGTCTCTTATACACATCTGACGCTGCCGACGAATGTCCAGCAGT
>JBKPNX010000161.1:0-6157 GCA_046732855.1 Pseudomonadota bacterium | reverse complement strand
CCTTTTCCTGCCCGTTGGGGGCGCTCAGGACGGGCGCGACGACCTCGGGCGGTATCGCAGTACCCTCGACGGTCGCGTGCTCCTGTACGGCCGTGTAGGGCGGCAGCGGCAGGCATGGTGTAGATAGGTAGAAAACCTGGTCAGTAGCGCGGGATTCGCCTGAGCCGTTGTTCTGCGATACCAGCTTTCTGGGCTGCACGAGCTGCCTCCTGTCTGAGGTTGTTCACTTCGCCGCGCACGTCCCTGCACACGTCGCGGTCGCCGATCGTCTCGGCTAGGCGCTCGAGCCGGTTTAACGCGACGCCGCAGCACAGCGGCCTGGGTTGTATCTCTGGCCATAAATGCAACTTTCGCGGATCTATCTACCACATATGCATTGCGGTTGCTACAATCAGGGAGTATTCTTATGGGAGGAAGCGCAAGCCATGGTTGCGTATCGATGGATTTGACCGCTGATAGCGTGCATGAGGATTGCGCCGATGCCTACTGAAGCCGCCCGCGCTGTTGAAGCCTGTCTCTTGGAGTTGCGCGGTGTCGACGCCGAGCTAGACGGGATCCAACGCCTGCTCGACCGGGCGGCCTTCGGGCGCGACGCACTGGCGATTGCACAGCTGGTCGGCCAGCGGGCTACGCTGCTGGAGAAGCGCTACGCCGCCGCCGTTCGCCATAGGGCTGCGGTCGTCGCGGCGGCGCCGAAGCCGGCCAAGGGGTGCCCGATCGATCTCCGTCGATACTACCCAGGTGCGCACGCTGCCAAGGCGCCCGGGACCCGCCATGCGGATCTCGCACTGGTCGTCAAGAGCCTGGACCAGGAGCAGCGCCTGGTCGAGGGCTGGGCAAGCACCCCTGCCGTCGATCGGATCGGTGATTCCATGGATCCCGAAGGGGCGCGCTACCATCTGCCCCTGCCCCTCTTGCTCGACCACGATCACAAGAACCAAGTCGGCCACGTCATCGACGCCAAGACCTCGCCGGATGGCATCAGGTTCACCGCGCGCTTCCCAAAAATTACCGAGCCGGGTGCCGTCAAAGATGCGGTCGACAAAGCCTGGCATTTGGTCAAGCACGGCTTGCGGTCTGCCGTGTCTATTGGATTCAGGCCACGCGTCGGCGGGATGGAGCCGATCAAAAGCGGCTATCGATTTAGCGAATACGATTGGGTCGAGTTGTCGTTAGTTTCGGTTCCCGCAAACGCCGCTGCCGTGATTACTGGAGTACGTAATGCCCCGTAGCCCGAAGCCTTCCTCTGCCGAGGTGGCGCACCGCCGCGAACTACTGGCCGCACGGCGCAACCAGTTGGGGCAGGAGGTGTTGGTTACGCTCGGCGCAATGTTCAGCCGCCACCAGTATCCGGCGCTGAAGCGCATGGCGCTCGCCGACCTGCTCGACGAGATTGCGCTGCTCCAGGACGAGCTCGACGCGATCGACCAGAAGGCCGCCACCGCGTGAGCGAATCCACCCTGGCCGAGTGCATCGACGCGGCCTGGCGGCACACCTCGCCGTCCTATCGCCGGCGGCTGGCCGAGACTGCGTCGGCGGTCAGTACGAAGGATGCCGGCGACTACATCGCACAGGGGCACGACGCCGCGATGGCGCGGGCGCTGGTCGCATACGACCGGCTGGCCGCCCAGGACAAGGCGGCGCCGAAGCAAACCGGTTCCGAGGCCGCGACGCTGCGGCACGAGATCGCCCAGCTGCGGGCTGAACTGGCACAGCAGAAGAAATACACGAATCAGATCGCGCGGACGCTTAACAACGTCGGCGAGCAACTATTCGGCAAGCCAGACGGTAGTCCTCCCCCGGTTAAAGAGTTCATCGGCAGATGTCTGGCGGTTGTGCGCACGGAATTGGAGGCGAAAATCGAGCAGAAGTCGGGCGGCATTCGCCACCGCGGCTCCTGGGATGCCGAGGCCGAGTACGCGGCCAACGACGTAGTGCTCGCGGACGGTAGCTCGTTTATTGCCACGGTTGCCTGCAGCGGCGAGCGGCCCAATCACAACCCGACCGAGCCCAGCCCCTGGGCGATGTTGGCCCGACGCGGGCGGGATCAGCGTAAGAAGCCCGAGGTGAAAGATGAGTGACGTTGCCTGGACGCTAGGCAGTCGCGAAGCCCAGGTGGAATACAACGTCGCCCTGGTCATGGACGACTTCGATCGGCAGTTGGCGGAGGCAACTGACCCGATGTTGATCGCCGCCATGCGCCGTGCTCGACCTCAGGTCGAGAAAATCGCCCGGCTGAAGGCGGAGGAGGCGGCGACCCAAGCTGAGGCCGCCATGGCGGGGACCTGGCATTAGATGCCGATCGACGTAAGCTTCAAGGTCGAGGGCCTGTACCAGATCAACCAAGCTTTGAAGGAATTGGGCTCCCGGGCGGCTAATCGGGTTGCCAGAAGCGCGGTGAACAAGGGCGCGAACCCGATCTTGCAGCGGGCGCGCTCAGCCTCGGGGAGTTTATAGCTGCCATCCGGCCGACGCTCGAGCGCGAAGTCGATCGAGCAATTTTCGCAGCCGATGCCGCGGACCCTCGGAGCTGATCCTGCATCGCGAGCAGATCATAGTACGCGCATGCCACCCGGCGGGCGACCTCGCAAGCTCGCTTAGGCAGGTCGTGGACCCAAAGCTGACTCTGGTCGGAGCCCGCATACCCCCTTTCCCTGAATCTGTGATTCTTCAACGCGGCGCATCCACATTCCTAGGACGCGCCGCTTCATCAGCTTCTTCGTTACAACAGTTACTCGACGCCATAGACCTTGGCCGGCCCGGTGCCGATCTCGTAGATCGTGAACGGCCCGGTTTTCTCGCCGAACATGCCCGGTGAGCCTGCAGGCATGCCCGGCAACGAGATGCCTTTGATGGCCGGCCGCTCGGTGAGCATGCGGAGCACAGCGCCGATCGGTACGTGGCCTTCGATCACGTAGCCGTCAACCAGGGTAGTATGGCAGCCCACGAGAGCATCGGGCACGCCGTACTGCCGCTGCATGAGCGGCAGATCGTGCGTCGGCTTGACTGTGACCTCGAAACCGTTCTTGCGGAGGTAGTCGGCGTAGCCCTCGCAGCAGCTGCACTGCGGGTTCTTGTACAGCGTTGCTGCGTACCGCTGTCCGGCGCCCGCCGGTCCGCTGCTCAGCGCGACTCCTAGAAGGACCATAGTAAGCAGGTTGCGCACAGGCTTTCTCCTTTCCGTCGTTCAGCATTTCGCCTGGATGAAGGCGCTGATCTCTTGAGGCGCAGCAAAGATGACGAAGGCCCGATCGCCGCTCATGCTGGCCGGCAACAGGGCAGGCCGTCCCTTCGGCGGCCCCTTGGCGCTCGAATCCGTTTTGAATCGAAGGTTGAATTCCCAGAACGGGATCGTCTGCCCTGCGACCGTCGTCACTTCGTAGGTATCGCCACAGTATCGGATCGCGGCCACCTGGCCTTCGGACCGATCGCCTTTAGATCGACAAGCTCGGGGGCGGCCATCACGCCGCCCATCATCCCACCGCGTGCAGCGCCGTCACCGGTACCGCGCTCGGTCGTGTCCTTCAAATAGGCAATCAGGTCCGCCCGAGCCCGCGCGTCCGGGATACCAGAGAAGGTCATCCGATTGCCCGGCAAGAATGCTTGCGGATCGGCGAGGAAGCCGTTCAGCGTGTCCTCGTTCCAGATCAGGTCGGCCGACTTCAGCGCGTCCGAGTAGCGATGAAAGCTTTCGGCGGTGCCGGCCTTGCGGCCGAGCACTCCCGCGAGGCTGGGGCCTGTGCGGTGCACGCCTGGCTCGAGTGCGTGGCAGGCTGCGCATGCGCGAAACGCTTGCGCTCCGGTTTCCGGATCCCCAGCGGCTCTAGCGGCGCCCGTCGTGGCGAGAATTGAACCGGCAATCATCGCCAGCAAGCTGTTCCGGCCCCTGACCACGTCACGTTACCCGGATGACGCCCATCATCCCGGCCGCCTGATGCTCCAGGATGTGGCAGTGGAACATCCAATCGCCTCGGTTGTCCGCGACGAATGCGATCTCAACGCTCTCGTGCGGCGCCATCAGGACCGTGTCCTGCCACTCCTGATAGCGGGTCGGCTGGCGGTCGCGCGATATCACCCGGAAGATGTGTCCGTGCAGGTGCATCGGGTGGTGCCAGGCGGTGTGGTTGTGCATTGCCAGCACGTACGAGCGGCGGCGGTGAAGGGTCAGAAATGGCTCCATGACATCGCCGGTCGCGGCCATGCCGTTGATCGCCCAAATACCTGAGTGTTGCATGCCGCGCATCATGCCGCGCATCATCCCCGACATCATTTCTCCCATCCTCCCATCACCCGTCATGCCGCCCATCATCCCACCGCTGAACGCGATCTCATGGCGCTCTGCCGTCACCAGATCCGGCTCCGGCACAGTGTTGGCGGCAAGGCGCATCGGCGCACCGAGCGGGTGCTCGCGCAGCGGCGGCGCATCGTCGTAGACCAGATCGAGCAGCCTGTACTCGAGGCGGCGATAGAATGGATCGATGACGGAAAAGCGCTCCCTCGGGCGGCCCGTCATGTCAAAGATTAGGTCGGCACGCATGGCGGGACCGAGGATGACACGGCCGCCGGCGGGCTCGTGCGGCGGCACGGGCTGACCATCTAGCGCGATCACCGTCGGCCGGTGCTCCTGGAACTCCAGCGCGAAGATCCGTGCATTGGCGGCGTTGATCAGACGCAGTCGCAACCGCTCGCCGGCGCGCACGGCGAAGGTATCCAGGATACGGCCATTGACCGTGACGGTGTTGCCGACCCGGCCGTTGTGGCTCGCATCCATGAAGTTCCCGAAGTCGTCGCTGATCTGGGCGTCCGGCAACAAACGCCAATCGGCCAGCACCCAGGTCACATCCCGGTCGACCTGGATCGGCTCGCGCTCTTCGACGATCAGCGGCCCGGCGAGACCGCGGCCGACCTGCTCGAAGCTACGCTGGTGCGGGTGATACCAGTAAGTGCCGGCGTCGGGCACGTCGAACTCGTAGACGAAGATCTCGCCCGGTGCGATCGGCCGCTGCGTCAGGCGCGGCACGCCGTCCATCCCATTTGGCACGCGCACGCCGTGCCAGTGGACGGTCGTCTCCTCCGCGAGCTGGTTCTCGACGGTGATCTGGACGCGCTCACCTTGCCGCAGCCGGATCTCCGGGCCCGGGACGGCGCGGTTGTAGGACCACACGGCCGTCTCGGGGTACGAGCCGCCGACCATGGGCGCACGCCCGGTACCAGCGACGAGATCATACTTCGCGCTCGAGGCGGCTCGACCTGGCCAAGCCGCCAAGAATGCTCCGACGGCAGCACCGCCGCCCGCCGCCAGGAACGACCGGCGGGAAAACGGAAGGATTCGCGACTCGTGCACGTGAGGACCTCACCTCGGATGGCTACGGCTTACCGGCAGCGGCGCTGCCGAGCAAAGTCCGTCCGCATTAAGCGGACACGTCGCCCCCGATCTCCGCGCGCGCGGGCGATCAGGCGTCAGCCAAAGATAAGGAGCTTGGGAGGGCCGTGTTCGGGACTGTGGAACTGACTGTCCAGGTGTGGTCGAGCGAACTGAAGGCCGATTCGAGAAGCTGATGGCGGCGTCAGCAGTTCGTCAGACATGAGCCCCTGAACGACAATCCCGCACAAGGCCAAGCAGGTGCTGCCATTCATGCCCTGGTGATCTCCGCCACCACAGCCATCGCAGTGCCCCGGTGCGTGCTGAGCCCCATCGGCCGCTACAGCCATCCCTGCCGCCATGACGCCGCCCTGGACGGAAGACAAGCTAATGCCGAGCCCCAGCACGACCGCCAGGAGCAGAGTTCGGACGCCATGCCGAGACCAGCTACTCATCGTGCGCCTAACATGGCGCAGGCGAGTCGCATCAACAAGCTCCGTGAGACTTGGAGCGGTTCGCACCTACTGGTTAGAGCGACCCAACCAGATACTAGGTCCGGTTCTGGGCTAGTATCTGCCCTCTAGAGTTTGGACGCGCCGCGACCGGCGTTCGACCGCTGTAGGCCGCAGAGCTGACGTGCCATGGGCAGGAGTCGATAGGCTGGTCGTGACCCTGGCTGTGTGAAAACGGCTGGCTTCATAGGGTTCGCGCGGTATGAATCCGGCACCAATTGCGGGGGATCGGATGAAGCGGTTCGTCGAGGGCGTGGATCGCGCGCAGAGCACGCTGTTTCCC
>JBKPNX010000160.1:0-4962 GCA_046732855.1 Pseudomonadota bacterium | reverse complement strand
CGGCCTGGGCCTTGCGGTCGGTCGCCGCCACGATCTTCGGTGCCGCCGAAGCGGCGGTCGTGGGGTCCTGGACCGACTCGAGCAGGGCGACGACCTCCCTGGCGGCGGCCTTGAAATCGGCGACACTCTGCGCCAGCTGAGCAGGGTCCGCCGACGATGCCGTCGATGCGAACACGAGACCTGCGGCGGCCGCGGCCGTTCGCCCGAAAATCGCGGCGATCATTCCGAACATTTGTGCACCCCCCTTGGCCCGGGTCACGCTCGGTTCGCTTCGGGTTGGAAGTCACCCGATTTGAACCAAAGCAACCTTACTGTTATACACTATTGATCACAATGCCCTTTTTGACAGACAAGCTGGGGCGGCACCTGCCGCGTAGCCGGTCCCAAAACTTCCGTCCCGCCTGCCGAAGCTCGGCGTCCATATCAGCGAGGTTCTGCTGAGGGCTCGTCGGCGGAGGCACCGTCGTGACCCCCGATCCTTGATCTTGATATGAGATAGGCTACGGGCAAGTTGATCAGATCGCGGGCACTGGAAGGCACTGGGGCATCGGGCAGTTTTTCCTAAAGAGTGGCGACCAAGTCTGGTATCGGTATCAGGGAACTCACAAAACCGTAACCAAAGACAGTGGCGCCTGGGAAACGACTTTTGAAGGTTCAGCGGACTTCCTCGGCGGCACCGGAAAGTACAAAAATGTAAATGGGAAAGTAACCTATCAAGGAAAGGATACTGCGGAAGGCACCATGGAAGAACTTCACGCGGAGATGGAGTATTGATCTGGATGATTCCACTCTAGTTCTAAGTTGGAGAGTGGTAGGCTATCAAGGCCGAAATACGTCTGGGGCAAGGCGATCCACCGCGTCGCCGCACACGGCATCAGCCCCGAGCAGGCGGTGGACGGGGCAATCACCCGGTCAGGCAGATTCTGGCGGCCAGATGTCCGGTTTGAGCCGAGTTCCGGTCGTGCTGAGGATGGGCTCTAAAGGCAGGACCTAAGCCAGTAGGGGAAGTCAACGGAGCTCATCCAGCACCGCCTTGGCGTCCTTCAGGTCTCGTGTATCGAAACCTTCGGTGAACCAACCGTAGACGGGCGCGAGCAGGTCGAGGGCCTGGGCACGCCGGCCCTGGTCACGCCATAGCCGAGCGAGGCTCATGGCTGCCCGCAACTCCCACGATTTCGCGCTTTGCGCCTCGGCAATATCGAGCGCCTGGCGGAAGCACGTCTCGGCTCCGGCAGCGCCATCCGGTCCACCGTGCTGAAGCAGTAGCTCACCTTTGACGCGGTAAATCTCCGCTTCGTAGAAGCGCTCGTTCGTGCTCGCCACCAGCGCCACTGCCTCCGCTATGGCGTCGAGCCCTTCTGCCGTCTGTCCAACGATCCCATGCGCTCCGGCCAGCAGGGCAAGATACCACGGCAGCTCCGCGGCCGTCCCGATGGCGCGGATGGTGACCATCGCTGAGCGCAATTCTGTTACGCCGGCTTCTCCCTGGCCCCGCTCCGCCAGCACCCAGCCCCTCATCGCCGTCGCCACCGCCGGCCAGTAAGCAAAGCCTTGCTCAGTAGAAAACGCCGTCAATTCCTCGCTCAGCTCTTCGGTCAGTTGGACGTCCCGGCGGAGCAGGTGAAGCAGGGCACAATGGCAGAGAGTGACGGCCTGTGTTTGGTGATGTTCCATCATCTCCCGGGCCAAACCCAAAGCCTCATGACTTCTGGCCAAGGACTGATCCAGATGGCCAAGGCACCACAATGTCCAGGCCGCATAGACCCCTGCGCCGACCGCGGGGTCGATGCCATAGAGGAGAGCGTGGCTCCGATGCTGCTCGGGATTGTAAAGGCGAAGCGCCTCCTCGAGATGCGTTGCGGCCCCGACGAATTCGCCCAGATAGAACCGGGTTTGCCCGAGCGCCTTGCAGCCTTCCAATTGGAACGCGCGGCTCTGTTCGTCCTGGGCCAGGGCGAGCATACGCTCTGCGATCTCTTGCGCCTCATCGTGCCGCGCTCTAAGCATGTGGAAGAGTCGGAGGCCAAACAACGTCGAGAACAACAGCTCCGGGCAATCCGCGACCCGCGCGCACAGCTCGCGCGCCCGGTTATAGACGGTCTCCACATCGGGCGCCGCATAGCCCTTGACGGCTTGCACAGCAGGGCCAAGGCGTGTCTGCAAGGCCAGCTCTCGCCGCATGCGCTCGGGGGTCTCCGGCACCGTTGCAAGCAGCTCCAGCGCCTTCGAGAGGCGCTCGATCGCCTCCGCGTTGGCCGAGCCCTGGATGGCGCGTTCGCCAGCCTGCTCCCAGTAAACAATTGCTTGTTCCGTAAGGCCGGCGCCGGTGTAGTGCTGCGCGAGCAGTTCGGGCTGGGTTTCGACGATCTCCGGAAAGTTTTCCTCCATGACCTGCGCGATGCGAGCATGCAGGTGCTGTCGGCGGGATTTGAGGAGTGTGCCGTAGGCGGCGTCCTGGACCAGCGCGTGCTTGAAACTGTAGACGACATCGGGCGCGGTGCCCCGGCGGTAGACAAGCTCGGCCGCGACCAACTGGGCGAGGGCGGCTTGCAGCTCCGCCTCGGGCCGGCCGGCGACCGCGGCGAGCAGCCCATGGGAAAACTCGCGCCCGAGCGCCGCGCCGATCTGGGCGATCTCTTTCACCGGTGCGAGGCGGTCGAGGCGAGCGAGCAGCGAGTCGTGCAGGGTCGATGGCAGCGCGAGCGGTGGCAGCGGCCCGGCCAGCTCGTAATGGTCGCCCGCGTCCCGAAGCAGGCCCGATTCCAGCACCGTCTTGGTCAGCTCCTCGACGAACAGCGGCACGCCGTCGGTCTTGGCCACGATCTGCGCCGCGACCTCGGCCGGGAGCGCCTTGGTCCTGACCACACGCTCGACCATGACCGCGCCCTCGCGCCGGCCGAGCCGGGACAGCGCGAGCGCGCTGACGTGCGGCTGAGAGGGCCAGGGTAGGCTGAACTCCGGCCGGAAGGTTATCAGCAGGAGCACCGGCAGGTGCTGGAGGCGCTCGATGGTCAGGCCGAGCAGCTCCTGCGTGGTCGGGTCGCTCCAGTGCATGTCCTCATAGGTGAGCAGCACCGGCTGCGCCGCCGCGAGGCCTTCGAGCTGCTCGACCAGGGCGGCCAGGGTCAGCTGCTTCTGGCGTTGCGGGGTCAAATCGAGCGCCGGGTAGCGGCCGTCCGTCGGCACGCCGAGCAGGGCCGCGATCAGCGGCACCGCCTGCTCAGGCCGGTCGGTGCCGCGGGCCAGCAGCGCCGCAAGCTTGTCGAGCTTGGCCTCCGGCGGGTCGTCGCGCGCGAAGCCGGCGGCGCGCTCCAGCTGCTCGATCAGCGGATGCAATGGACTGGTCGTATGATGGGGCGAGCATTGGTAGAGCAGGCGGACGTGCGGCTCGCTCTCGAGCCGCCCGCGCAGTTCCCGCACCAGACGCGACTTGCCGATACCGGGCTCGCCGGACAGCAGAACGACATGCCCCTCGCCGTCTTTGACCTGCTGCCATCGGCGCAGCAGCAGCGCGATCTCCTCGTCACGGCCGACCAGCGGCGTCAGGCCGGCCGTTTGCCGCGCCTCGAAGCGCCCTTCGGCCAGACCCTCGCCTTTCACACGCCAAGCGGCAAGCGGCTCGGTAAAGCCTTTGAGGCGATTACGCCCGAGGTCCTCGAGATCGAACAGGCCGCCGAGCAGCCGACGGGTCGCCAGGCTGATGACCACGCTGCTCGGTGCCGCGAGCGTCTGCAATCGCGCAGCGAGATTCGGCGTTTCCCCGACCACGGCTTCTTCGCGCGCCGCGCCTTCGCCGATCAGTTCGCCGACCATGACCAGACCGGTCGCGATGCCAATCCGGGCCGCAAGCGGCTCGGTCGCTGGCGTCGTCACGCCGGCCAGCGCCTGGCAGAGCGCGAGCCCGGCGCGCACCGCCCGCTCCGCCTCGTCCTCGTGTGCGACGGGCCAGCCGAAGTAGGCGAGCACGCCGTCGCCCATGTACTTGGCGACATGCCCGCCCCAGCGTCCGATCACCTGGGCGCAGCATTCCTGGTAGGCGCGGATCACCGCGGCCATGTCCTCGGGATCGAGCCGCGCTGCAAGTTCCGTCGAACCGACTAAGTCGCAGAACAGCACCGTCAGCTGCCGCCGCTCGGCCTCACGCCGCGGCGCTTTTGAGGCGTCAGCCTCTCCTGGTCCCCCGATTTCCTTGTCCGGCTCCCGCAGAGCGGCGATCGCCTTCAGCAGCTTCTTGCGGTGGCCGAGTACGACGCCGAGCTTCTCCAGGTCGGCCTCAGTAAGCTCCAACAGGACCTCAGAATCGATTGCGTTGGCCTCGAACGAGTCGGCGTAGCGGCCCAGCGCCAGATCCCGCAGCCAAGCCCTGATGTCCATCCTGCCCCTCGCAGGCAATGGAACTCACAACGTCGACGCTACCAGACTGGCCGATGAGAGACTACCAATCCAACGCGGCCTTCTCGACGACCGCTTCGGGGTCACGACCAGCCGGTCGAAGCCTCCTGATGACAGGTCGGCTCTGCGGCCTGAAGCAGACACACTGAACCAAATGGTTCGATCCCGGTTCACTCCGCCTGAGCGGAGCTTTTGCAAACCCGATCCCCTTCAGACGCCATCCAACCCGTTGAATTATTGAGCTTTCAACATCCGTACCAAAATGGCCGTGGTTCGGTTGCTTCGGAGAAAGTGACCCGCGAGAGACCAAAAACGGCCCGAAGTGGGCCCTCCAGCCGGTCCTCATGGTTCGGACAATTTGCCAGGAATGGCCGCAGTCTGCGGGATTCTGGCTGCAGATCAGGAGCGGAAAAAGAATGTCCCGACAGGGTGTCTTGGCGGAGTGAGAAGGATTCGAACTCTCGGTACGACTGATACAGGCACTTGCTACACCTGGATACCATGGGAATTGCGGGCGCATTTGCTCCCAGTGAATGCCGCTTCGGCTAATAGTCGCTCCTGTGAGAACAA
>JBKPNX010000159.1:0-10187 GCA_046732855.1 Pseudomonadota bacterium | reverse complement strand
CTGGTTGTCCGCCTTCATCGTCCTGCTCGGCGCCGAGCTCAATTCGGAAATGGAGCACCAGACCGAGCGCGATTCGACCACGGGCCGGGAGAAGCCCCTGGGCCGGCGCGGCGCCTACGTCGCCGACCACGTCGGCGAGAGTCCTTGAAATGTAACGCGATCCGGACGGCTGAACCCGGCCTGAGTTGACGAGCGGGATCGTCTGCGGGGTTGTATGCAAGCATACATGTTTGAGCAATCGTAGATCGTTTACGTCTGCCAGAATTTGTGCTTCATAGATGGTCCTGGACATTTGCGTTCGGGAGTAGCTCCAACACCCGCATGTACGTCATCGAGATAGAACACCCCGGACTGCTGAAGCATAGGGTCATCCGCGGCCGCGAAGCAGCCGTTGTCGAGCGGAAGGCGGAACTCCAAATGGCCGCCTGGAATGAGGAGTGGGCTCGCCGAACAGCTCGAGCCGAGAAGCAAAACAAGGCGGCAGAAGCAGTCGCGCGAACTCAGGAGGCCCAGCAGGCGATCCAACAGCTGCGTTCTCTTCTTTTGCACACGCTTCGCGTAGATGACACACTCGACTGGGAAGCGCTGAAGCGAAGCTACAATGCACCCCCAGCACCGCGTGCGGAGCCTGCAGGGCCACGAAAAGAAAGATTTCGCAGCAACGCTCGGCCTGTTGGATCATCTATTCGCTTTTCGGAAGAGGCGCAAGCTCGACAAAAGCGAGGCGCGTTTTCGACAAGCCTTGATAGAGTGGCAGCGCGATGTTGAGGACTGGCGGCGCGATGTTGAAGAATGGCGCACTGTCTGTAGCAAACTGAAAGCCGAGACACGTGAACACAATATCACCATTGATGCTCAGAAGTCGAGATACATGAGTGCAAATCCAGGTGCTATCGAGGAGTATTGTGATTTGGTGCTGTCGCGCTCTTCCTATCCGAGTACATTTCCCCAGGAGTTTCAAATCGATTATGAAATGTCAACTAGGACGCTGGTAGTTGATTATCAATTGCCGGCTCCAGAAGTTTTGTCCACTTTGCGAGAAGTCCGTTATGTCGCAGCCCGCAACGAGTTCAAAGAGGTATATTTGAAGGACAGAGAATTCCAGGCCATTTATGGTAACGCTGTTTATCAGATCGCATTACGTACGATTCACGAGCTTTTTGAGGCTGACCAAATCGATGCAATCGACGCGGTCGTGTTCAACGGCTGGGTTCACTCCATAGATCGACGCAGCGGCAATCAGATCAGGGCCTGCATCGCATCCGTCCAGGCACTGAAGAAAGAGTTCAGTCTTATCAATCTCGCGGCTGTCGAGCCTAAGGAGTGCTTCAGAGCTCTGAAGGGCGTGGCCGCCGCTGACCTTGCGTCTATGGTACCGGTCGCGCCAATCCTTCAACTCAACAAACAGGATCGACGCTTTGTCCCGAGTCATGAGGTCGCCAGCACCCTCGAAGAGGGACCAACATCGCCGCCATTGGTTGGGAAGAATTCGAACATCTGGTGCGTGAGATCTTCGCCGCCGAGTTCTCAGCCGGTGGCGGGGGGGTGAAGGTAACTCAGTCCAGCAGAGATTGGGGAGTGGATGCGATCGCGTTTGACCCCGATCCCATTCGAGGGGGCAAGATCGTGATACAGGCTAAGCGCTATTCAAACACAGTCGACGTGGCTGCAGTTAGAGATCTTTATGGGACAGTAATGAACGAAGGAGCTATCAAAGGAATTCTTGTGACGACATCGTCATTTGGCCCTGACGCCTATCGATTTGCCAAAGATAAGCCTCTGACTCTTTTAGATGGCAGCAACTTGCTGCACCTGCTGGCCAAACATGGTCACAAGGCTAGAATTAATCTCCAGGAAGCCAAGAAGCTTGGCGTGGGACTCAAGCGATAGCCGCTGAGCAGACCCTTGGGTCTGCCGTAGTTCAGGTCACTCGGTCAGGAGGATGCAGTCCGCCGGGTGCCACGACACCCAGCATGCCTCGCCCTCGACGAGCGCGTCCGGATCGCGCCGGCTGCGGTGAGTCCGGTAGCAGGTGATGCGGACGTCCGGCGCGGTCTCGACCGCGACGTGGCTGTAGTCGCCGAAGTAGGCGACCTGGGCGACCCTGCCGCGCGCGGCGATCAGTCCCGCCGCCGGCGCCTCACGGCTGATCCGCACCTTCTCCGGACGGACCGCAAGCCCGACCTCGGTGCCGGCCGGCGCCCGATCCGGCAGCTCGAACGCGCCCAGACCCGCGGCCTCGAGGCGGGTCCCGGGATTGCCCGGGCCGAGCACCCGCGCCGGAAATAGGTTCATCGTGCCGATGAAGTCGGCGACCATGCGGCAGTTCGGCGCCTCGTACAGCTCGTCGGGCGGCGCGGTCTGCAGGATCCGGCCGTGGTCCATGACCGCGATGCGATCGGCCATGGACAGCGCCTCGTCCTGGTCGTGGGTGACGATCACGAAAGTGATGCCGACGTCCTGCTGCAGGCGCACCAGCTCGAGCTGCATCTCCTCGCGCAGCTTCTTGTCGAGCGCCGAGAGCGGCTCGTCCAGCAGCAGCACCTTGGGCCGCTTGATCAAGGCGCGCGCGAGCGCGACCCGCTGGCGCTGCCCGCCCGAGAGCTGATCGGGCGACCGCTCGTCCAGGCCGGACAGGCGCACCATCGCGAGCGCGTCCCTGACCCGCGGCCCGATCTCGGCGCCGGGGGTGCCGGTCACGCGCAGCCCATACGCGACGTTGTCCGCCACGCTCATGTGCGGGAACACCGCGTACGACTGGAACACCATGTTGACCGGGCGGCGGTTCGGCGGCATCTGCGCCATGTTCTCGCGATCGATCACGATGCGTCCGGCGCTCGGCCGCTCGAACCCGGCGAGCATGCGGAGCAGCGTGGTCTTGCCGCAGCCGGACGGCCCGAGCAGCGCGAAGAACTCGTTCGGCCGGATCTCGAGCGACACGTCGTCGACCGCGACCACGCTGCCGAAGCGCTTGGTCACGCCCTCGATGCGCACGATCGCCGGCGCGCTCATGCGCCGGCCTCCGCGGTCCCGGTCGGCCGCTGCAGGCGCATCGCGATCACGGTCAGCAGGATGGTCACGGCGATCAGCAGAGTCGAGGCGGCATTGACCTCCGGCGTCGCGCCGAAACGCACCATCGAATAGACCTTGACCGGAAAGGTGAGCGTCTCGGGCCCCGAGGTGAAGAAGGTGATGACGAAGTCCTCGAGCGACAGGGTCATGGACAGCAGCGCGCCGGCGATCAGCCCGGGCTTCATGTAGGGCAGCGTGATGCGCCGGAAGGTCTGCCACTCCCCGGCGCCGAGATCCTTGGAGGCTTCCTCGAGCGAGCGGTCGAAGCCGGCCATCCGCGCGCGCACCACGATCGCGACGAACGGGAAGCAGAAGGCCACGTGACCGATCACGATCGGGCCGAGATTGAGCGGCCAGGGCAGCGTGGCCGGCCAGCCGGTGCGCGCGAAGAAAGCGAGCAGCGCGACGCCCATGCAGATCTCGGGGATCACGATCGGCAGCGCCATGGCGCCCTCGACGCCGGGCTTGCCGGGAAAGCGGAAGCGCCACAGCGCCAGCGCCAGGAGCGCGCCGATCGCCGTGCTGATCACGGTCGCGATCAGCGCGATCGCGATGCTGTTGGTGAACGCCTCGATCAGCGAGCCGTTGTGCCAGGCTTTGGCGTAATACTCGAGCGTGAAACCCTGCCAGACGATGTTGCGCCGGGAATCATTGAAGCTGAACGCGATCAGGGTGACGATCGGGGCGTACAGGAAGACGAAGGTCGCGACCAGCCAGGCGCGCACCCAGAACTTCCGGCTGTACTCCAGCGGCCCCGCCCGCTCCCGCGCCATGCGCGCTGATCCCTCCACCGCAGTCGATCGAAGCCGTCGACGGGGTTCTTATAGGATTGCGCGGAAGCCGCGGTAAGCCTCGATTTCGAGACCAAGACGCGGCGCCCACAGCCGGTTCTGATCGGGGGGTGTCTTGTGATTTCAAGGGATCTGAGGGCGGGCTCGCAAGGCACCCCACGTTATCGTCAGGTAAGACGCCCATGGCCGACGGGCATGGCGTCGAACGCAGGCTGGCCCCTCTCATCGAGAGTTGACGCGCCGCACCGCCCGCTGCTTTCAACCAGCGCAGGACCATGATCGCCCTCGCGGTGCCAACTGACCACGTCTCGGTCCAGCCGACGCGGTTCTCGGGAGTCCCATCGCCTGGAAACACGCGTGCCGTGCGGATTGCGCGCTCGCGGGCTGTTTTCTTTACGGTATGTCATAATCCACGTGGTTTCAGCACGTTGCGCTACGTCTCGTCAGAAATAGCCAACCGCTTGCGACGCCTCGGGAAACCGCTTATTCATGGAGCACGACGTTTCATGGCGGAGGGTGGCGGCCTTGCCTGTCTACTGCCCAAAATTGCCCAAATTGCCCGACACTGCCCTGAGGAACAGGCGATGAAGCAGAAGCTTAGCGATGACTTGGTCCGCCGAACCAAAGCGGCGGATGGGCGGCTCGATATTTGGGACATATTCCTGCCCGGGTTTGGCGTACGCATCGCCCCGGGTGGGCGACGGACCTGGCAAATCATCCGCCGCGGATCTCGCAGGAAGATCGGCGTGTTCGACCCCGAGGGCCAGGCCGGCCTCAATACGAAGCAAGCGCGGGCGTTGGCACGCGAGCTGCTGGCCGACGACGGCCCGGCCGAGCCGAGGACGTTCGCCGAGGTGGTCGAGGCCTTCCTGGCGCACGGGCGGACCCGGAAGGGGCGCGAGCTGCGGCAAGTCACGCTCGATCAATACAGGAGGAATTTCCGGACTTACGCCTCGAAGTTCGATCATCGAGCGTTCCGCGACATCGCCCGCCGCGATGTCGCCCAACGCCTGAGCGAGATCGCGGTCACCAGCGGGCCGGCCACGGCGGCGTTAGTGCGCGCTATGCTCGCCCGGCTGTGGGCGTACGGCGTCGAAGTCGGCGAAGTCAGTCATAGCGTCGTGGCCGGTACGCCAGGCTACGAGGTGCCGAAGCGGACCCGGGTACTCAACGATAACGAGCTTCGCCGGATTTGGGCGGCGACCGAGTACCCGATCGATTACCACGTGATCATCAGATTATTGCTCCTGACAGGTTGTCGCAGGGCCGAGATCGGCGGCCTACGGCAATCTGAATTGGTAGATGGCGAGCTCCGACTGCCTGGGACTAGAACGAAGAATCACGCGCCTCTGGTCCTCCCGTTGCCGCACCAGGCTCTGGCTGAACTAGACCGTTGGCGAGCAGTCGTAGCCGAGACGACGCGCGTTCAAACCCTGCATCGCGACCTTCTGTTCGGCCAGAACGCCGATCGCGGCTTCGTCGATTGGGCCGACGCGAAGCAAAGGCTCGACGATCAACTGGCCGAGCAAGGGCCCATGGTCGATTGGAATGTGCACGACATCAGGAGAACCATCGAGACCAGGCTAGCGATGCTCGGCGTGCAAAAGGAAGTCGGCAGCAGACTGCTCAACCACGCAATCAATGCAGTGACGGCGACATACGACCGTCATGATTACCAGCACGAGAAGGCGGCGGCGCTTCAGCTATGGGCTGACGAACTCGATCGCATTGTGCAAACGCCACTCGCACCGGTGCTCACGGCGACCAGGACCACGACAGGGTAATCGAAAAAGCGGATTTCTATTAGCCGTCAAAGTGGCCGCCTCCGGGCGGTCATTTTGTTTCATGACGCTTCAAATGGATTTTCACCCCCGAAAGTTCTTGCACGGCGTTTAGACTTCAGATATGGGCGATTTTGAAGAGAAAAGGGCGCGGTGGCCATCCCGCTCTTGGCCGAGATTGGTTGGCCCCGCGCCCTGCCCACGCTTGTGGAGTTGTGAAACGTGGTGAAGCAGTCTGTAGACGGCGATCAGTCGCCTGTCAACACGCTTCTTGTCCCCGAAAAACCGGTCCGGCGCGCCATCGGCAACATCAGCCGCGCGACCATGCACCGACTGCGGGACGAGGACGAGGAGTTCCCGAAGCCGGTCGCCCTGAGGCCGGGGGCGAGTGCTCGGTACTTCGTCTGGGCGGAGGTCCTGAACTACGTCGACCGCCTGATCGAGCGGCGCGATCAGGAGGGCGCGAGCCCGTCCGTAGTCGCCCGCGGGCGGCAGCTCGCCCGGCGGCGAACGGGAGCAGCCGGCTGATGCCGGCGCTCACGATCGGCGCCCGGCAATTTCCCACCAAAACAGCCGCAACGGCACACTACCGCGCTCTGCTAGACCGGTGGTACGGCCGCGGTCCGGTGGCCGGCGACGACGCCCGGGAGATCTACGACCTCGCATCGCGGGTATACCGTGACCGTCTGCGCGAATTGGGCGCCGCGCGGTTCGAGGTAGCCAGCGACGGGCGCGGATCGCGCTGCGCCTGGGTGGTCACGCACGCGGGCGCGCGGTGGAACTTTTCGATCCACAACTGTCTCAACGGGCGGCGCTCAAACGAACACGAGCGGACATACCGGGCGGCGCGGTGGGCGGTCGAGCCTGACATCGCTGCCTTCCGCGATCAGGCGTTCGATCGCGTTCTGTACGACCGCAAGATGCCGGCGTGTGCGATCTGCCTGGCGCCCTTGAACCGGGCCGTCTGCCACGTCGACCACCGGGCCCCGCTGACCTTTATGAAGCTGTGGCAGGCATTCACGCAGGAAAATCCAGGAGCCGACCTAGAGACCGAGGACACCGGTCTGTCAGGTGCCTATCGCTTCGCGAACCAAGAGACCACGGCTGCCTGGCGCGCGTTCCACACCGCTAACGCGAGACTCCGGCTGCTACACGCCAGCTGCCACCTGCGCCTCAAGAAAGGAGGCGTCGATGGCGACTAACACCGGCTGCGAGTACCCGACGCCAGATCAGCCCGCTGAGCGCCGTGTGATGGCGCTTTGGCCCACCGCCGGAAAGGCGCTCGGGCTCTCCCGCAACTTCACCTACCGAGCTGCTGCGGCCGGCGAGATCCCCGGCGCCAAGAAGATCGGCGGCAAGTGGATTGTGTTTTGCGAGCAGTTTGACCGCGCATGTGCGGGTGAGACCTAGTGCCGTTTCAGCCTTACGCGCACCAGGTCGAAGCGCGCGACTTCCTGGCCGAGCGCCGGATCGCGTTCCTGCTCGACGACATGGGGTTGGGCAAAAGCTGGCCGGCGATCGCCGCGGCTGATCAGGCCGGGGCGGGCTCGATCCTGACGCTCTGCCCGGCCGCGGTGCGAACGCACCTCGCTCGCGAATTCACCCGGCACAGCCCCGGCCGCAAGGTCCAGGTGCTGGAGCGCAGCGCTGACCCGATCGCCGGCGATGTGGTGATCACGAGCTACGCGCTCGTGCGCACGCTTCCGGTCTGGCGTCGGCTGATGGCGCGGCGCTGGGACCTCCTGCTGATCGACGAGGGCCAGGCGCTGCGCTCGCCCACAGCCAAACAAACCCGCGCAGTGCTCGCGCCGGGCAATTCGCTGCGGGCACGCGCTGATCACGTCTGGGTGCTGTCCGGCTCGCTGCTGCCGCACCATCGCCAGGAAGAGTTCTTTCCGTACGCCGCCGGGCTACTCGGTGAGACCCGAAACTTTTGGGCATACCGCCACCACTTCGGCGTCCTGCGCAAGACCACGTTCGGCTGGCAGCACGTCAGCAATCGGAACATCGAGGAGTTCAGGGCAACCATCGCACCGCATGCCCTGCGCCGCCGCGCGCGCGACGTGATCGGCTTACCGGCCGTGCGGTACGGCACCGTGACGGTCAAGGCCGACCAGATCGACCGGGAGGACGTGCCCGAAGAGCTGCGCGCCGCCCTCGCCGCCGGCGACGACGATAGCCTCCTCGCCGCGATCGAGCGTGCCTCGGGCGACGCGCTCGCCCGCCTGCGCCGGATCACCGGCGAGGCCAAGCTCGCCCCGACGCTCGAGCTGCTGCGGGGAGAGCTCGAAGCCGACCCGGAGCATCGCGTCGTGCTGTTCGCCTGGCATCGCGCGGTCGTGCACGAGCTTGGCCGGGGCTTGGCGCCTTTCGGATCGGTGATCCTCGAAGGAGCGACGCGACCGACTGACCGGCAGCATGCGATCGATCAGTTCCAAGCAGGGCAGGCGCGCGTCTTCTGCGCCCAGCTGATTGCCGGCGGCACAGGAATCGATTTGTCCCGCGCCGGCCACGTCGTGCTGGTCGAGAGCAGCTGGTCGCCAGCAGACAACTCCCAGGCGATCGCCCGGATCGTGCGGCCAACCCAGCGCCGGGCCAGCGTGCTCGCGCGCTTCGTCGCGCTCACCGGCTCGATCGACGAAGCCGTCGCCGGCGTGCTCATGCGTAAAGCTGCGGCCGGCCGCGCCCTGGAGCTTGCCGCGTGACCGGCGCCCACGCCCTCCTCAGCGCCTCCGGCGCGGCACGCTGGCTTAATTGCCCCGGTTCTGTCGCCGCCTCGGCGACCGCGCCGGCATCCGGATGGCGCAGCGTCTATGCCGACGAAGGCAGCCGCGCCCACCACACCGCCGCGACCTGTCTGGCGAACGGCTCTGACGCCGACGACCCGGCCATTCAGCTGTACGTCCAAACAGTGCGGGCAACGGTCGAGCCCGGCGACACCCTGCTGCTCGAGCAGCGGGTCGACCTCGCGGCGCTCGAGCCGCCGGTCGCGATGTACGGCACTGCCGACGCGATCGTGATCAAGCCCCGGCGCCACCAGCTGCATGTGCTCGATCTGAAATACGGGGCCGGCATCATGGTCGCCGCCACGAACAATTCGCAGACGAGGTACTACGGCCTAGGCGCGCTACTCAACCTGCCCCCCGGCGTAGTGATCAACACGGTCGAACTGACCGTCGTTCAGCCGCGCCTGCCCCACCCCGCCGGCCCGGTCCGGCGTGAAATCTTGACGGCCCTCGAGCTGCTTGCGTGGGGCCGTGAACTGTTGGCCGGCGCGTACCGCGCCCTCGCCCCCGAAGCGCCCCTAGCGCCTGGTCCCTGGTGCCAGTTCTGCTCGGCCCAGATGACCTGCCCGGCGCTCTCGGAGCACTCGCTCGAGAGCGCAAAGAATGACTTCACCGCTTACCCGGAGGCTGTCGCCTAAAATGCCCGACAAGCTGATTACTCCCGAAGCAACGCTGAGCTACCCAGCCCTGACTGGCCCGAAGGAGATGCCCGACGGCAAGCTCAAGTACGGCGCTTGCCTGATCTTCCCCAAGGGCGCGACCGGAGACATCGAAGCCGCCGCGCTGGCCACCGCGATCGAGCGGTGGGGCCCTCCGGCGAAGGCAATGATCGCGCAGGGCAAACTGCGCATGCCCCTGCGCGACGGCGCCGAGCGCGCAGCCGTTGGCTATGGCCCCGGCACGGTATTCCTGAATGCCAGCTCGGTACGCCAGCCGGGCGTGGTGTCGAAGTACGCCGGCCTGGACGGCAAGCCGATGGCCGTCGACCCCGCGACGGCATATCCGGGCTGTAAGGCCCGGGCCAGCCTCTTGCCGTTTGCATACGACGTGAACGGCAACAAGGGCGTCAGCTTCCTCCTCGGCAACATCCAGGTGCTCGACAACGATGAAAGCCGTTGCCCGCGCCTGGACGGCCGCTTACGCGCGGAGGACGAGTTTGAGGCCCTCGAGAACGATCCAGGCGACCTCGACGCCACTGAAGACCCGTTCGCGGCGTGATGCCGGCAGCGGCTGGGGGTGGGCATAGTGCCCACCCCGTCCTCCATCTCGACCTCGAAACCCGCTCGCCGATCAGCGTAGTGAGCACCGGCTCATGCCGGTACGCCGAGCACCCCGGCACCGACCTATGGCTGGGGTGCTGGGCAATCGACGACGGCGCGATCCGGACCTGGTGGCCAAATGACCCGCCGCCGGCCGAGCTGGTCGAGCACGTGCGCGCCGGCAGCATACTCGCCGCGCACAACGCCGGCTTTGAGCGGGCTATCTGGCAGCGCATCCTCGCGCCGCGCTACGGCTGGCCGGCGTTCCGCCCCGAACAGTGGGATTGCACCGCAGCGCGCGCCGCGGCCATGGCGTTGCCGCGTAAGCTTGAGGACGCCGCGCGGGTGCTCGGCCTGGCGGTCCAAAAGGATATGACCGGCCACCGGCTCATGTTGCGCATGGCGAAGCTGCCCAGCGCCGACGCTGCCGACCCGGCCAAGCTCGAGCGCCTCGAGGCCTGTCTCTTATACACATCTGACGCTGCCGACGAATATAAT
>JBKPNX010000158.1:0-8515 GCA_046732855.1 Pseudomonadota bacterium | reverse complement strand
ATCTTAGCGGGCCTCCTTGGGCGCCGCCGCTGGACCCCTGTCACATCTCGCCAGGCGGCGCCGTGAAGCTACTCGCCGACCTGGAGCAGCAGGCCGCGGTTGCGGGCGGACCTGAACAGGATCACGAACACGACGATCGCGATCGCCATCCAGACGAGGTTCAACAGCACGGCGTGGAACAGGAGGTCGGCGCGCAGGACGCCGTCGAAGAGAACCGCGCGCATGCCCTCGAACACCGGCGCCGACGGCAGGCACCAGGACAACGGGTGCAGCCAGGCCGGCAGGGTCGCGATCGGGTAGTACACGCCCGAGAGCGGCTGGATCAGGAAGATTAGCGCCCAGGCAAGGCTCTCCGCGCCGAGGCCGAGGCGCAGCACCAGCGCGGCGATCATCAGGCCCATCGCCCAGCTGAACCACAAGAGATTGACGAAGAACGCGAGCAGCGCCGGGCCGAGCGCATCGAAGATCGAGAACTGGTGGATCGGGATCGCGAGCAGCGCGGCGCCGCCTACGCCGATCAGCACCCGCAGCACGCTCATGGCAAAAAGCGACAGGACCAGCTCGTACGGGCGCAGCGGCGAGACGAACAGATGCCCGAGGTGACGCGAATACATCTCCTCCATGAACAGCAGCGAGACGCTGAGCTGGCCGCGAAACAGCACGTCCCAGAGCAGCACGCCTGAGAGGAACACGCCGGCGGCCTGGCTCAGGAAGTCGGTATGGCCGACGAGAAACTTGGTGATGAACCCCCACAGGATCATTTGCACGGTCGGCCAATAGGCGAGCTCGAGCACGCGCGGCCACGACCCGGACAGAAGATACCAGTGGCGGCGCATCATGCCGCGGATCCGGCGGGGCGAGAACGCCGGCTCGTGCGGTCCCATCATTCGGCGGCGCGCGGCGCGGTCTCGTCGCCCGGCCGGCGGGCAATGTCGAGGAACACCTGCTCGAGGTTGGCGCGGCCGTAACGGCGCAGCAGCTCCGCAGGAGCGCCCTGATCGACCAGGCGCCCGCGCTTCAGCATCAGCACGTTCGAGCACAGCCGCTCGACCTCGGCCATGTTGTGCGAGGCGAGCAGCACCGTAGCGCCGTGCTCGCGCTGATAGCGTTCGAGATAGCCGCGGATCACGTCCGCGGTGTCCGGATCGAGCGAGGCCGTGGGCTCGTCGAGGAGCAAGAGTTCGGGCCGGTTGATCAGCGCCTTGGCGAGCATCAGGCGGGTCTTCTGTCCGGATGACAGCCGCCCGGTCGGGCGATCGAGCAGCTCCTGCAGATCGAGGTCCGCCGCCAGCTCGGCGATCCGCGCATCGGCGCGATCGACCCGGTACAGATCGGCGTAAACCAGGAGGTTCTGCCGCGCACTGAGCCGCAACGGCAGGTCGACGTACGGCGAGGAGAAGTTCATGCGTCCGAGCACCCGGGCGCGGTGGCGCGGCACCTCCTCGCCCAGCACCGTGACCCGCCCCGCACTCGCCGCGAGCAGCCCGAGAATGATAGCGATCGTGGTGGTCTTGCCGGCGCCATTCGCGCCGAGCAGCGCCGTGGTCGAGCCCGCCGGCACTTCGAAGCTGAGGCGGTCGACCGCGACCACCTCGCCGTAGCGCTTGGCCAGATCCTCGACCCGAATTGCTGGGCGCATGTGCTCTGCTCGAGCTGTTCGCCGCGCGCGCCGGCCGGCACGCCCGCGATCAGATAGCCCGCGGAACGGGCGCTGACCAGCACGAGACAGGCTGGGGCAGAGACCGGCGATCAGCGTTTTTCGCAGAATCATGGTGCGCATGCTGACGTTGATCCGGGGGCCTCTGTTCCAGACCTTAAGGAGGTGATTCCCACGATCGCATTGACCTCAAAGAGTGACGAGGTGGCGGTCAATGGTTGACGAACGGTCAGTCGGACTGCATGAGGGCTGTTTCGGGCTCGCCGCCCGTGGATTGCGCCTGGTTCGTCTTGACCCGGCGTGGCGGATCGCTCTTCTGCGACCGGCCAAGCGAGCCCGCGTACCCTGCGACGCCCGATCCTGATGGTGTGTCATGGCCTACTCATCGCTGCGCGAGTTCATGGCGCGGCTCGAGAGCGCCGGCCGGCTGATTCGGGTGCAGGCGCCTGTCTCACCCGAGCTCGAGATCACCGAGATCCACACCCGGCTGTTGGCCGAGCGGGGCCCTGCCGTGTTGTTCGAGCAGGTCGTGGGCAGCGAGCTGCCGCTGCTGGCGAACCTGTTCGGCACGGTCGAGCGGGTCGCCTGGGGCATGAACCGCGAGCCCGGCCAGCTGCGCGAGCTCGGCGAGCTGCTCGCCTTCCTGAAGCAGCCGGAGCCGCCCGGCGGCTGGCGCGAAGCGATCGGGATGGTGCCGCTCCTGAAGGCGGCGCTGGCCATGAAGCCGAGGTCGGTGGCGCGCGCGCCGTGCCAGGAAGTGGTGCTGCGCGGCGCCGAGATCGACCTTGGCATGCTGCCGATCCAGACCTGCTGGCCAGGCGAGCCGGCGCCGCTGATCACCTGGCCGCTCGTGGTGACCAGGGGGCCGGGCGGGCAGCGCGCGGATGCGTTCAATCTCGGCATCTACCGCATGCAGGTGACCGGGCGTGATACCACGCTGATGCGCTGGCTGCGTCATCGCGGCGGGGCCCAGCACCACCGACGCTGGCAGGAGGCCCGGCGCGATCCCCTGCCGGCCGCCGCAGTGATCGGCGCCGATCCTGGCACCATCCTTGCCGCGGTCACGCCGGTGCCGGACACCATGTCGGAGTACCAGTTCGCCGGGCTGCTGCGCGGCCAGCGCGTCGAGCTTGCCGAGTGCGTGTCGGTGCCGCTCAAGGTGCCGGCGAGCGCCGAGATCGTGCTCGAGGGAACGGTCAGTCTCGAGGACTTCGGCGACGAGGGTCCGTACGGCGATCACACCGGCTACTACAACGCCGTGGAGCAGTTCCCGGTGTTCACGATCACCGCGATGACCATGCGGCGCGATCCGATCTACCTGTCCACTTTCACTGGCCGCCCGCCGGACGAGCCCTCGGTTTTGGGCGAGGCGCTGAACGAGGTGTTCCTGCCGCTGCTGCGCCAGCAGTTCCCCGAGGTGGTCGACTTCTGGCTGCCGCCCGAGGGCTGCTCGTACCGGGTCGCGGTGGTGACCATCAGGAAGGCTTATCCCGGCCACGCCAAGCGGGTGATGCTCGGCGTGTGGTCGTACCTGCGCCAGTTCATGTACACGAAGTTCGTGATCGTGACCGACGACGACATCGACGCGCGCGACTGGAGCGATGTGGTCTGGGCGCTCGCGACCCGGGTCGACCCGAAGCGCGACCTGACCATCCTCGAGCAGACCCCGATCGACTATCTCGACTTCGCCTCGCCCGAATCCGGGCTCGGCTCGAAGCTCGGCATCGACGCCACCGATAAGTGGCCGCCCGAGACCAAGCGCGCCTGGGGCACCAAGATACGCATGAGCGACGAGATCATCGCGCGGGTCAGCGCGCGCTGGCCCGACTACGGCCTGCCCGGGAGCGGCAAGCCGATCTGGAAATAACCCCTGGGCGTACGCGCCCACCGACGCGTCCGTCGGGGGTCCTCGCCCGAGCGTCGCCCGGCATGACGTTCGCCAGCGGCTCGGGGCCGGCGGAGCTGTACTTTCGACTGCGCGGATGTCGCCCCTTCGGTCGTCATCGACGCGCCCAGGGCAAGGTGCTCATGGCCGAGGGTCGAGCCCGGCTAGGATCTCCGTGCCGTCTCCGACGAACGCTCTTGCGCCTCCCGGGCCGCCCGACAATGCTGCCGGCGACGAGCCAGGGAGGGCCGGACGGTGGGCATCAAAGAGGCGGCGAAGCGCGCGGCCGCGGCGGTCGATCAGGAGCGGCTGTGGCGCCGCCACATGGCGATGGCCGAGATCGGCAAGATTCCCGGCAATGGGGTCAGCCGGCAGGCGTTATCCGGTGATGACGTGCGCGCCCGCGCCCTGCTCCTCAAATGGGCCGCTGCGCGCGGCTATCGCCCGGCGGTCGACGCCATCGCCAATTTGTTCGTGCGCCGGCCCGGGCGCGATCCGGACGCGGCGCCGGTCGTCGCCGGCTCGCACATGGACAGCCAGCCGGCGGGCGGGCGGTTCGATGGCATCTTCGGCGTGCTCGCCGGACTCGAGGCGCTGGAAGCCCTAGACGACGCCGGGATCGCGACGGAGCGGCCGCTCGACGTGGTCGCCTGGACCAACGAGGAGGGCGGACGGTTCGCGCCCGGCGCCATGGGTTCGGCGGTGTTCGCCGGGCACCTGCGGCTCGAGGACTGCCTGGCCATCGCCGACCCCGCAGGGGTCACCTTCCGCGACGCGCTGGGCGAGACGCTGGCCGCCACGCCTGATCTGCCGCGCCGTACCTTCGGCTTCCCGATCGCCGCTTACCTCGAGCCGCACATCGAGCAGGGGCCGCAGCTGGAGGTGAGCGGCCATCAGATCGGCGTGGTCACCGGCATCCAGGGCGCCCGCTGGTACGTGGTCGAGGTGGACGGCGAGGCTGCTCATGCCGGCACCGCGCCGCTCGGGAGCCGCAAGGACGCGGTGCGCGCCGCGGTCGCGATCATCGGCGCGTTGCAGGAGCTGATGCGTGACAAGGCCGACCAGCTGCGCTTCACGATCGGCCGCATTGAGGTGTTCCCGAACTCGCCCAACACGGTGCCCGCTCGGGTCGTGTTCAGCATCGACCTCCGTCATCCCGAGGCGGCCGTGCTGGCCAATCGGGGCGGCCGGATCGAAGAGATTTGCCGCCGCTCTGCCGGGCCTTGCGCGGTGCAAGTCCGCGAGACCTTCAACCGGCCGCCCTGCGCGTTCCCGACGCAGATCGTCGATACCATCGAGCGTGCAGCCCAGGCGCTTGGCCTCGCGCACATGCGCCTGCCGTCGGGCGCCTTCCACGACGCCAACTTCATCGCGGAGGTGGCGCCGACCGGGATGATCTTTGTGCCCTGCGAGAAGGGCATCAGCCACAGCCCCGCGGAAAACGCCAAGGCCGAAGATCTGGCGGCCGGCGCACGCGTGCTCGCCGCGACCCTGGTCGAGCTCGCAGGCTCGCGCGCTGATCCAGCAAGCGTGCTCGGGTCCGCCCCTACCGCTTCCGACCGATCGTGACGCAGCAGGGTCTCCGGATGAGACTGCGTGGGCCAGAGCTTCCGTGAGGGTCAAGCAGGTAGCGGGATTCAGGTTTTTCAGGTTCTGCTGTCGCTGAAGGAGGGCCTTGGCGGCAAGGCCGAGCGCATCATCCAGACCGCGCTGCGCGAATGGGCGGATCCAAGAGCCGCAGCTCCAGCGAGGGCGCCGTGGCTGTGGTCACCGGCGTCACCGCCTGCTCGGGCGATGTCGGTGCGCGATCGTTCAGGCGCAGCCAGAGCCCGGCGCCGCCCGCCGCGACCAGAAGCACTACGATAGCGGCGGCCCAACTCCACCGGGAGTCGACGGGGCGCGTCCTGCGCCAGCAGCTGCCGCCGCGCCGTTCGGCACGGCCCGGAACACGTGCACCGGGCGCGGGATGTTCTTGACCCGGCGCTCGCCGAGGTCTTCCAACCGGTACGGCAGCTTGTCCTGCACGTGATCGCGGACGGTGCGCGAGATCAGGACACCGCCGGGATCGGCAAGCGCCTCGAGCCGGGCGGCGACGTTGACGCCATCACCGTGGATGTCGTCGCCCTCGATGATCACGTCGCCGAGATTGACCCCGATGCGCAACGCGATGCGCTGGTCCTCCGGCAGCCCCCTGGCGCTCGGCCACCTCGCCGCACCTCGACCGCGCACTGTACCGCCTCGACCACGCTCGGGAATTCCACGAGCGCGCCCCGCCCATCAGCTTGACGATGCGGCCAACAGCCCGGCCACGAGCGGCCCGATGACGTCGGTCTGAAGCGTCTTCAGGCGGGCAAGCGTCCGCGCTTCGTCGGCCGCCATCAGCCGCGAGTAGCCGACCACATCCGCAGCCAGTATGGCCGCCAGCCTGCGCGCCACTGCCATCGCCTCCTGGCCGGGCGCGAGCAATCGTGGTCATTGTAGGGCGTCCGGTGTGAACCCAACAGGAGAGCGAGATTGGCGCGGTTGCGCGCGCAGCACGGACAGTCTACATTGTAGATCAATGCGAGGAGCAGAGACCCATGAGAGCCCGGGTGTCCAGGTGGGGCAACAGTCTGGCGATCCGGCTGCCGAAGGCCGCCGTGGCGAGCCTGCATGTACGCGAGGGCGAGCCGGTCGACCTCGTGATTGAGGGCGAGACTCTGATGATCCGGGCAGGGCGGCCGCGCTACACGCTGGAAGAGCTGGTCGCGGCGATGCGGCCGGAGGACGCGCCCGAAGTCTTCGACGACGTGAACGCTCCGCCGGTGGGTGACGAACTGCTGTGAGCGAGCTGCCCGAACGCGGCGCGCTGGTCTGGGTCGATTTCACGCCGCAGTCGGGACGCGAGCAGTCGGGGCATCGGCCCGCGCTGGTGATGTCGCCGCGCATCTATCACGAGCGCTCGAAGCTCGCGGTGGTCTGCCCGATCACGTCTAAGTAAGCGCCCATGGCCGTGGAAAGTGGTGCTGCCGGATGGGCTGACCATATCCGGCGCGGTCCTGGTCGATCAAGTGCGCGCAATCGATCGCGCGGCCCGCGCCCTGCGCCCCGCCGGGGTAGCGCCGCAGACGGTCGTCGCCGAGGTCCAGGCCAAGCTCGCCGCGCTGCTCGGGATCGAGCTCTAGCACGCCTCGGCCATCCAGCGTCGGTGTCGATCATTGGGGCTCGACGCCGATCCGGCGCAGAAGCTCGATGAACCTGGGCTCGGAATGTAGGCTGTCGAACTCCGGAAATACTTTGAGCCAAAAGAAGAAAGCCCTAGCGCGCTCCTCATAGTCTCCCACAGAGCATCGATTGCCCTGTCGTTCTCACCAAGGCCGACCTAGAGTGGCGCGAAGGCGAATGGTATCACATATGGTCGATCGGCTCGATCTTGCAGTGTTCAAGTATTTCTCGTGCTTTCTCACGTTGCCCCGCCCTGCCGTACGCGTAACCAAGATAACCGAGGGCATAGTCGGTGCGGCCTGCGGTGAGCTCCAGGTACTTCTGCATATGCGCAATCGCTTCATCATACATTTCCTTCTCGACATAGACTCGCCAAGCCCGCGGTGCCCGTCTATGTAATCGGTTCTAGCTCAAGCGATCTCTGGAGGTACTCTATCGCCATATCGTATGGGCGCGCCCCGCAGTAGATCCACACCGCGGTCGACCCGAACTCGCCACCAAGGTGTCCGACAATATCAGATTGGGTGTGCCGCTCCACGGGGGTCGGCAACAGCCGACACATCACGGACGATAAACGCGCCTCGCCGTCGCTCGAGCAGGTTGGACGTGCCTGTAGCTGGCGTGGGCCTCGCTGCGATAGGTGCGAGGCTACTACTTGCTGTTGATGCCCTGACTCAACCGACCCCGTAAACGATACGGCTTCTATGTGGCTTGTCGGGGCAAGCCCTTCATGTTGGCTGCGCTGCTAAGTTCCGAAGGGACGGGTCGCGACAACGCTCGGGTGGCGCGCGCGGCGGTAGGGCGTCTTCCTGCCGACGCGTCGTTCTGGCCGATGCTTGGAAGCCTGCGGCGGAAGGGAGGGCCGATGAGTCGAACAGAGGCGGCAGCTTAGCTGGGGGCGACCCTGCCATGATTTCTGCGCCTGCCGAGCGTCGCAGGACGCTTCGAGAGTTTCTTTGCCGAGACTTCCAGTACGAGGGGCTGGTTTCGCCCGCTGCGCGCGAGCCCAAGCCGGGCACAGCCTCCGTCTCTGCGCGATCTCACCGGCGGCATTCCTTTGGACCGGCCGCGAGAGCGCTTGACGACCTTCCCCCGCTGGGCAGTAGCCAGCTGTCAACGGCGACACTACTGGCTTTGCTGCACGCAGATGGTCGGAAGCGAATGTTGCCGAAGTCCTCCGATGCGGGTCCGTATTCCGCCACGGCGCGTCATGACGAGTGGGCGCCGCTGTGGGCGCTTGATCGCCACCTATCAAGAGCGACGTTTGCGACGGAGGCAGGCCAGTGACATCAGGGCTCTCCAGACGGAACCTCTTCACCGAGCTTCGCGGCTGGCTGGGTATATCCGGCTGCTACCCCGCGTTGCCGTTCCAGAATGGAAGCAGGCTGGCGCTCCGCCTCAGCGCCCCGGGCAGTGTCGATCTCAACAGCACGGCGGAGCAACCGATCCAAATCCCCCCGCGAGCGGCGCAAAACCCGCGATCCAGCAAGTAGTTCTGGTCGACCTGATTCAGGCTGACCCGACGGTCGACACCAGCGCGCTGCGGTGGGCACCAGGCTATCCGGTGTATGATGAGGCCGCCAGCACCGACACCACGGTCCGAGTCCTCGTCAAGTTTCGTGGTCCCTGTCGTCATGCCGGTTACTGGCCGCGCCCGGATCTTGTTCGAGTTCTGATGGCGTCGAGCGCCCCGGCGCCGCGTCATGGTGCCACCGGCGAAAATAGGACCGCGCGGCCGACAGAGCCGTCCGCGATGAAGACTGCCATAA
>JBKPNX010000157.1:0-5027 GCA_046732855.1 Pseudomonadota bacterium | reverse complement strand
CACCAACGCCGCCAAATACGGCGCGCTCGCCAGTCCGAGCGGCCATATCACCCTCACGGCGTGCGTCGAGCCCGGGGAGAACGGCGACGAGTTCCGCCTCGTGTGGCAGGAGCATGGCGGACCAGCAGTCGACGCCCCGGCAGTTACTGGCTTCGGCACCAGCATGCTCAGCCAGGCCATCGAGTACCAGCACGAGGGAAGCGTCGAGCTGGACTGGCGGAAGGAAGGCCTGATCTGCCGGATGATTCTGCCGCTTGCAAAAGCGGCAAGCTCCCCTGTTTCCCGTCAGTAGCTCACCGCGCATCCCGCCTTCAGCCCTCTCGCCCACGCGCTCGCTGTTTGCCCTTGCCGTTTCAGAGCGCGATCCTCGCGAGCTGCCGCAGCAGCAGGAGCACGAACAGCATGATGGCGACGTAGCGCACTGCGTCGGCCAGCACTTCCACCGTGCCGACCAGCAGCGGGTGGCGCAGCGATCTAAGCATGAATCCGAGCTCCTGTTGGTGACGATCAGCGAAGGCTCGGCCGGACCTCGGCGAGCTCGGCGAGGTGATCCCGGACATGACGTTCGAGCACCGTGTGCAGCTGATGTGGATCGACCTCGAGCTCGGCTGCGATCATCGCTGCTACCCGTGCCGGCCAGTTGACCCAGGCATCGCGCTCGTCGCGGGCGAGCCGGAACACCTGCGCCACAGCCTTGGCCCGGTCGACCAGCTCTCTCTTCATGCGCTGCAGCCGGACGCGCCGCTCCTGAGCCTTCAGCACCTCATTCGCGGTCCGAGCCTGCATGAAGGTCACGCCCCCGGCGGCGATCGGCTCGCCGTGCTCGCGCAGGGTCTCCCGCACCGCTTCCAATGCCGCTTCGGGCACCAGCTTCATCGCGGCTTTGGTGAGCCTACCGCTTGACTGCCCGAGGCCGAGTTCCCGGCGCTGCTGGGCGCGGTCGGTGTTGCGAGACCATTCGGCCCTGACCCTCGCCAGGTCCCAGGAGCCGTTGGCCTCGCGATGGATCCGCCCAGCTTTCTCTGCTCGGCGGACCGCTGTCTCGCTCACCCCGATGTGCCGCGCGAGCTCGCGATTACTGCTCGTGCGCATTCCTGCAGAGGCCCCTCGTCGTGGGCTGAGGTAGCAAATCCGATTGGCTCTTCTGGCAAAGCAGGTCTCCCCGAAGGGCAGCGGGAGCTCGAGTGCGAACTTCGGTGTCTCATAGGTCGCGGGCGATGCAGGAACGAGATACGCTCGAAACCTTGGAAACTCAGGAACCGCGAGGCATCTCGCCATCCTGCGACGGTCGCGGTGTGCGAACCGCGAACGCGCTTCGCGGGCGCCTGTCACTAACGAGATAGCGCGCGGGGCCCCGCCGTACCAGTATTCGCCCAAGGAAGGACCCAGGTCTGTTGAACACAAGGTCAATCTATGCTTCAAACCTCACTTCAGTATTCGGCGACTTCATCTGCGTGTTACTGGTCTCTACAAAGGGTCACCGCTGCGCAACAGGGCACTCACTTGCACTAGTGGACGCACTTCGAACCGAAACAGCCCTCCTGAGGACTGGGCGGGCTGTCGGACACATGCTCTGCGAGCTTGGCCGGTCGCTACATGTTGTGATGGACAGTGTCAAGGACTACAAGTGGTGGCCCCCGGAAAGGGGTGACGTCAATCTCAACGCGTCGAGTAAGATGCGGCCGAAAGAAGGGCCGCCGACCTGCTCAAGCCAATCGAGGTCCCGGTCTACATCCCACGGGACCGGAGACCGCCCGCTGGCTGTGCCAGCTCAGCGTGTGAAGGCCTACTGATTCGCGTTCACCGCGTCCTCGTGGCTATTTGCCGACTCGTTGAGGCGCTTCCAGGTCTCTTCCGCCTTGGCGATCACCGGCTTCGGGTCGGCGGCGGCCTTGTCCCGACCTTCTTTACTGTGGTGTAGATGGAGCTGGCCGTCGACGATGTACCAGTTCTCGGGATCGGCGACCATCTTGTAGCCGAGTGACAGCCCGCCGGTGCAGTAACCGCCGAATCGGGGCGCGTAGTGCTCGGGATCGCGGGCGAACAGGTCGCGGTGCTCCGCGGTCGCGAACCACCAGCGCGACCCGCCCCAGACATACTCGAACTCGGGCTTGCCCCGCATTGCACGGCCGTCAGTGAAGTAGGCGACCGTGTCGTAGCCCTGAATCGCCACGCCGTCGTCACGCATCTTCAGGTGGTCCGCAGCGGCCAGCGAGGACGCCAGCCACATGGCGAGACCCGCGATGAGCGGAGCCAGCCTCGACCTCTGGTCAAAGCAAATCATGGAATCCTCCTATCGCTCACTAAACTGCCGGAATAGGATACTCGCGGCCGGTGCCATAGCACGAAGCCACGCCGAAGCCGGCGTGAGCCCCGTGGCATCACTTGGCGAAGTATATGCACAACGCCGGGGCTCCAGCTACTCCTCCGTTGCGGCCCGACCGCGAGCCGGATAGGGCAACGACGGCAACTGACGACGGCATGGCGCCCGAAATAGAGCCTCTCGCCGAACCGGCGGCCGCCAAGCGCAAGCTCGCCACGATCCTGTCCGCCGACGTGAAAGCCTTCAGCCGCCTGATGTCGGCGGACGAAGAGGCCACCCTACGGACCCTCAAAACCTATCGGGCAACAATCGATGCGCTGATCTCCCGCCACGACGGCCGGGTGGTCGGTACCGCCGGCGATAGCGTGCTCGCCGAGTTCATCAGCCCGGTCGAAGCCGCGCGGTGCGCGGCAGAGATCCAGGACGAGCTCGCCCGGCACAATGCTGCCCTGCCGCCTGACCGCCGGCTCGAGTTCCGCATCGGCATCAATCTTGGGGACGTGATCGTCGAGGGCGCCGATCTCTTCGGCAACGGCGTCAACATCGCGGCCCGCCTACAGGCGCTTGCCGACCCAGGTGGCATTTTCATCTCCGGCGGCATTTACGATCAGATCAAGGCCAGCGTGGCATTCGACTACGAATTCCTCGGCTCGCAAAACGTCAAGAACATCGCCGAGCTCGTGCGGGTGTATCGGGTGCACCGCGACCCCGCCGCCGCACTTGCAAGCCGGAGCGCGCGGCGTAGACGGCGTTGGGCGCTGAATGCTGCCGCGACGGGGCTGATCCTCGCCGGGGCGTTCGGGATCTGGCACGCCATTCCGCTTTTCATGCCAGCGTTGGAACGTCTGACCGGCGCTGGCCCCGCTGTGCCGGTCACCGACCGGGCATCGATCGCGGTGCTGCCGTTCGCCAACCAGAGCAGGAGCGAGGACGAATACTTCAGCGACGGACTCACTGAGGACTTGATTTCCGCACTCGGCCGCTTCTCGGGTCTCAGCGTCATCTCATGGAATGCAGTCGCGCCCTACCGGAACCAGGTTGTGGGGCCGGAGCAGCTGGCGCAGGACCTGGGTGTGCGGTACGTCATCGACGGCAGCGTGCGCCGCGCCGATGATCGCTTGCGGGTGACGACCCGCCTCACTGACGCCGAGCGTGGCACCCTCTTATGGTCGGAACGCTACGACCGCGCGGTGCACGACGTGTTCTCGGTCCAGGACGACATCAGCAGGCAAATCGTGAGCACGCTCGCTCTCCGGGTTACCAATCTGGAACAGGAGCGTGCGGCCAAGAAGCCAACCGAGAATTTAACCGCCTACGATTACTACCTGCGGGCCAGACAGCATTTCCGTCAGTTCACTCGTCGCGGCAACCTCCTCGCCCAGGAACTCCTTGGGAAGGCGATCGACCTCGATCACGAATACGCCGATGCTTATGCGGCGCTGGCCTGGACGCACACCAAAGCGGCCGAGATGGGCTGGACCGAATGGCCCGACCGGGAGCTGGCGCACGCCCACGACCTCGCCCAAGCCGCGCTGCGGATCGATCCTTCCAATCAGCTCGCGCACATCTTGCTTGCGCTGGTTTACAGCTATCAACAGAACTACGAAATGGCGTTCGATGAGCTCGCCCGGGCGAGCGAAGCCAACCCCAACCATGCCGGCAATCATGCCGAACGAGGCTGGGTCCTGCTCGTCGGCGGCCGATCCGGCGAGGCCGTTACGGCCCTCGAAGAAGCATTGCGTTTCGACCCGAACCCAACGCCCAATACCTTCACGAATCTAGCGCTCGCATATTACCTTCAAGGCCGCTACGAGGATGCAGCAATGACGGCGCAGAGCGGCGTCGGTCGATATCCTCACCACGTTTCCCTCTATATCGCACTCGCTGCCGCTTATGCCGAAAGCGGGCAGTTGGACGCGGCGGCGCGCGCCGCCGATGAGTTGCGCCGGCGGCACCCGTTCTTCGAGGTGGACTCCTTTGGCCAGGTCTTCCGTGATCCCGGCGATCGGGAGCGGCTCCATGGGGCCCTGCGCAAGGCTGGCCTGTAGCGTTCCGTGGACACCCAGGCTGTCCGGTCTGAGTGCCTTCGTCAGCCGTTTTTCTCAACGGTCTCGCTACGCCAATCTCCTAATGTTCAGAGGAATGCCGAGAGCCCGTTTGCTGCGCCATCGCGCCCGGCTGGTGGCTACCCAGCCCTTCTCTTGGCGACAGTACCCGAAGTGCACCGCCAACACCTCGAGCGCCGCGATTAGGATTCCCTGCGCCCGCTCATGGCGCACGGGCCGCCGCCTCAGCCCTGGCGGAGCGCCCACTCGCGTGGGCGGCACTCCTTTCATGAGTGCTGTGCTAATCGCCCAGAGCACGCTTTCGCTCCTCGAACTCCGCTACGTCAATCTCGCCCCTGGCGAGGCGCTCCTTGAGAATGTCGAGCGCCGCGTGTGAGGTTTGGCCGATCGGCCTGAACAAAGACACCTGCGAGCCGCTGAGCCAGCGCACCAGGAGCACGACCACCCCGACCACGATGGCCAGGAACAGAATCATCATCAAAAAGCCGAAGAACATGTGGAACATACCGCCATCCCACATCATGCCTGGCCCGTAATAGCGCTCACCCGGCTGCCCCAAGGCAAGCGATGGCAGGAGGAGCGCGACGAGCCCGGCTGCAAGCGCCGGATAGCGAAGCGTCATAGGCAATCTCCCGACG
>JBKPNX010000156.1:0-46627 GCA_046732855.1 Pseudomonadota bacterium | reverse complement strand
GTTCGAACGAGCCGTCCAATGCCTCGGCCAACGCCAGAAGCGCTTCGGCCTCGAGCCGCAGGACGCGCCGTCCGGCGTCCAGGGGCGCGCTGGACCGGCGCGCGCTCTCCACTTTGTTCGGCAACGCCATGACGGCCATATCGGGCTCCTGGGTCACTCTGTTCGGCCAGTGCGGGGGGACTGCGGCGCTCGCTGCGGCCCACCGCTCTCGACGAGGCGCGCCCCTGCCCGCCTCGCCCTGCCCAGTCAGGTGCTCCATCCCGCAGCTGTCGTTCGCTGACGTGGTCGCCAGTATACCATGGTAGATGCGGCGTCAACGTGGCGCGCGAATTCGGCTCGGCTCATCGCTGCTCGCGACCCGCGTCAGTAGGCGAATATGTCCTGGCCGACCCAGCCGGCAAGGTCGAGCTCGACGCGCTGCGGCAGGAACGCGAAGCATGCCGCGGCGAGCGCCTGACGCCCCTCCCGCGCCAGCATGCGATCGAGGCGGCGCCGGATCTCGTGCAGATGCAGGACGTCGCTCGCCGCATAGCCGAGCTGCTCCTGGCTGAGCTCGGACGCGCCCCAGTCGGAGCTCTGCATCTGTTTCGACAGCTCGATCCCGAGCAACTCCTGGCACAGCTCCTTGAGGCTGTGCCGGTCGGTATAGGTGCGCGCCAGCTTGGATGCGATCTTGGTGCAGTAAACCGGGTGACAGAGCACGCCCAGATGTTGCCGGATCATCCCCAGATCGTAGCGCGCGAAATGAAACAGCTTCTCGACGGTCGGGTCGCCCAGCAGCCGGCAGAGTCGCGGCGCGCGATAGTCGGAGCGGGAAAACTGCACGAGGTGACATTCGCCATCGCCCGCCGACAGCTGCACCAGACACAGCCGATCGCGCTGGGGACTGAGCCCCATCGCTTCGGTATCCACCGCCACCACGGCGCCGAGATCGAGACCGTCGGGCAGGTCCTGCTGATGCAGATGGATCGGCATGTCACCTGGTATTTGCTCTTGGGTATTTGCTCTTGGGTATTTGATCGGGCCGCAGCGGCCGCCGGCCCAAGCGCGCGGGCTGCGGCCGAGCTGTAGTCCGCCGCAGTAAAGCCGCGCTTAAAGCCCCGGTCGATGAGGTGGTGCCCAGGAGAGGACTCGAACCTCCACGGCCTTGCGACCGCTAGCACCTGAAGCTAGTGCGTCTACCAATTCCGCCACCTGGGCTGCGAACGAGGCTGTGATGTAAGTCGTCCGACCAGCGCCGTCAACCGCCCTCCCCCGCCCTGATGGGGCTGGTTTTTGCCGCCGAATCCAGGGATATAGGCGGCCGAGCATCCGCCGGAGGCACCATGCGCAACCGCCTGTTCACCGTGTTCGGTGGCACCGGCTTCATCGGCCGCTACGTGGTCGAGCGTCTCGCGGATCGCGGCGCGCGCATCCTGGTCATCAGCCGCAGCCCAAGCAGCCATGGGCATTATCTGCAGCCGCTCGGCGCGGTCGATCAGATCGTGGTCCAGAGCGCCGATCTGAGCAGCGAAGCGGCGCTGGCGCGCGCCGTTGCCGGCGCCGCCGGCGTGATCAACCTGATCGGCATCCTGTACGAGACCGGGCGCCAGCAGTTCGCCGAGGTGCAGGGCGCGCTGCCCGGGCGCATCGCCGCCGCGGCGCGCGCCGAAGGCGTGCCGCGGCTGGTGCAGATCTCAGCGATCGGCGCCGATCGGAACTCCGCCAGCGCCTACGCCCGCAGCAAGGCCGAGGGTGAGCGCCGCGTGCGCGAAGCCTTTCCCGACGCCAGCATCCTCCGGCCGAGCATCGTGATTGGTCCGGAGGACAGCTTCTTCAATCGTTTCGCGGCGCTCGCCCGCGTGCTGCCGGCGCTGCCGCTGATCGGCGGCGGCCAGACCCGTTTTCAGCCGGTCTACGTCGGCGACGTCGCGCAGGCGGTGGTGGCGGCGCTGGAGCGCGACGACAGCGTGGGCCAGACTTACGAGCTCGGCGGGCCGCAGGTCTACACGTTCGCCGAGCTGATGCGCTACATGTTGCAGGTGCTGGCCCGCCGCCGGCTGCTGCTGAACGTGCCATTCGGCCTCGCGACGCTGCAGGCGCGCTTCCTCGAGCTGCTGCCCGATCCGCTCCTGACCCGGGATCAGGTCGAGCTCCTGAAGCATGACAACGTGGTGGCACCGGGCACGCCCGGCCTTGAGGCGCTGGGCATCACGCCCACCCCGATCGAGCTGATCGTGCCGCAATATCTTGCCCGCTATCGGGCCACCCCGGCCCGCCCGGGACAGTAGCCGGGTCAGGCGCGCCACCCGCGGGCCGGGCTCAGCGCAGGAGCAGACCGGGCTCAGCGCAGGAGCAGAAAGGTCGCCATCAGGAGGCCGACCGCGATGCGGTACCAGGCGAACGGGGCGAAGCCGCGGCGCGAGACGAAGCCGATCAGCCAGCGCACCACGATCAGGGCGGACAGGAAGGCGGCGGCGAAGCCGACCGCGATCACGAGCAGGTCGGCGGCGTCCATCCGTGCCCAGTTCTTATACAGATCGTAGACTGAGGCCGCGAGCATCGTCGGCACGGCCAGGAAGAACGAGAACTGGGTCGCGGTGCGCCGGTCCACCCCGAGCAGGAGCGCACCCATGATCGTGGCGCCAGCGCGCGAGACGCCCGGGATCATCGACAGCACCTGACACAGGCCGACATAGAAGGCGATCCGGGCTGGGATCTGCTCGACCGCGTGATCGCGGGGCGCGGGCAGCTTGCGCTCGATGAACAGGATCGCGACGCCGCCCAGAATCAGCGTGGTCACGACCACCCAGGGATCATCGAACAGAGCCTTGATGAAGCCGTAGGCAAAGTAGCCGACCACCACGGAGGGGAGGAAAGCGAGGAAGAGGTTGCGGACGAAGCGGAACTGTTCGGGGTCGTGCAGGAACCCGGCGGCGGCACGCGCGAAGCGGCCGAAATACTCCCAGCACACCGCGCCGATCGCGCCGAGTTGGATCACCACCTCGAATACCTTCCCCGGCGCGTGAAAACCGATGACATCGCCGACGAGGATGAGATGTCCGGTCGAGGAGACCGGCAGGAACTCGGTCAGCCCCTCAACCACACCGAGCAGCAGCGCGCCTGCCAGCAGTTCCAGGTTCATGGCGCCAGGCAGCGCTCACGCAGCAAGGATCCGGCGATGCCCCGCAGCAGGGCGACAACGGCAGAGGGGGAGTGGGTCACTGGCGCTCCACTGGACAGCTCGGGGCGGCCTGCGAGCTAGCACAATCACCCTGGCCGCGCCACTAGACGCGATAGTCCCGATTTGTTACCAAATCGGAAAGGCCGCGGCCTAACAAAGGCTGAGTTTGTGCGACTCAGCCTGGCTAATTCCGAATTATAGGTCACTTTGGTGACCTATCGGTCGGGAAACGGCTGGACACCTGGAGCATCCGCCTTTACAGTCGACAACCTCGCCGGACCGCCAAGCCCTTTTTTGCTCCGGGCTGAGCAGGTCTCCGCATTTCGCTCGTCTGGGAACTGAACTCGCGTGCCCGCCAAAATGATGCAGTTCGTCACGGTAGCGCAGACCATGCCCGATAAGCGCGCAGTGGTCGAGCGGCGCCGCGACTTCCGGGAAATTTACGACGCCTTTGACCCGGACCGGGCGGCGGAGCAGGCGGCACGCTGCGAGCAGTGCGGCATCCCTTTCTGTCAGGTGCATTGCCCGCTGCACAACAACATCCCTGACTGGTTGCGGATGACTGCCGAAGGCCGGCTCGAGGAAGCCTATGAGCTCGCGGCGGCGACCAACAACATGCCCGAGGTGTGCGGCCGCATCTGCCCCCAGGACCGGCTGTGCGAGGGCAACTGCGTGATCGAGAAGGGCTTCGAGGCGGTGACCATCGGCGCCGTCGAGAAGCACGTCACCGACACCGCCTTCGAGATGGGCTGGGTGAGGCCGCCCAAGCCCCGCTCCGAGCGTCCGGAATCGGTCGGCGTGATCGGCGCCGGACCGGCCGGTCTCGCCGCCGCCGAGCAGCTGCGCAAGAAGGGTTATCAGGTCTCTGTGTACGACCGTCACGACCGGATCGGCGGTCTGCTGATCTACGGCATCCCCAATTTCAAGCTGGAAAAGAGCGTGGTGCAGCGCCGCGCCCAGGTCCTCGTCGACGGCGGCATCGCCTTCCGGCTCGACTGCGAGGTCGGCCGCGACATCGGCTTCGACGAGCTGCGCGCGCGCCACGACGCGCTGTTCATCGGCACCGGGGTCTACAAGGCCCGCGACATCAGCGCGCCCGGCTCGGGCCTCGGCAACATCGTGCCGGCGCTGGACTATCTGATCGCGAGCAATCGCAAGGGTCTCGGCGAGGCCGTGCCGGCGTTCGATTCCGGCGCGCTCGACGCCGCGGGCAGACGGGTGGTCGTGATCGGCGGCGGCGACACCGCGATGGACTGCGTCCGGACCGCCGTGCGTCAGGGCGCCACGTCGGTGCAGTGCCTGTACCGGCGCGATCGCGCCAACATGCCGGGCTCGATGCGCGAGGTGCGCCACGCCGAGGAGGAAGGCGTGGAGTTCGTCTGGCAGGCGGCGCCGGAAGCCTTCCTGGGTGATGGCCAGGTACGCGCCGTGCGGGCGGTGCGCATGCGTCTGGGCGCGCCCGATGCGACCGGGCGGCGCAAGCCGGAGCCGGTCGCCGATTCGAGCTTCGTGCTTGAGGCGGAGCTGGTGATCAAGGCCCTGGGCTTCGATCCCGAGGATCTGCCCGTGCTGTTCGATCAGCCCGAACTGCAGGTGACCCGCTGGGGCACCGTGCGGATCGACTGGCAGACCATGATGACCCGCATGGACGGCGTGTTCGCGGGGGGTGACATCGTGCGCGGCGCGTCTCTCGTGGTCTGGGGCGTGCGCGACGGGCGCGATGCCGCCGAGGCGATTCACGCGCACCTTCAGGCCAGGGCGCCGGCGCTGGCCATGGCGTCTTGAGGAGCGGTTCGATGGCGTCTCCAGAGACAGCGGCAGCGGAGCGGTTCATTGCGGAGTACCGGCGAAACGCGGCGTATCTGGCGCGTCGCGGCCTGTACGATCCGGCCGATGAGCACGCCGCCTGCGGCGTCGGCTTCGTCGCGGCGATCGACGGCCAGCCGCGCCGCCAGGTGGTGGAGGCGGCGATCGATGCCTTGCGCGCGGTGTGGCATCGGGGCGCGGTCGACGCCGACGGCAAGACCGGCGACGGCGCCGGGATCTATCTCGAGATTCCGCAGAACTTCTTCCGAGAGCAGCTGCACAGCGACAAGGACGTGTCGGGGCGCCTTGCGGTCGGCATGGTGTTCCTGCCGCGCACCGACTTCGCCGGGCAGGAGCGCTGCCGCACGATCGTGGAGACCGAGATCCTCGGCTTCGGCTACGCCATCCTGGGCTGGCGCCAGGTGCCGGTCGACACCTCGGTCATCGGCGAGAAGGCGATCGCCACGCGGCCCGAGATCGAACAAATCATCGTCGGCAATGCCAAAGACGTCAGCGACGACGAGTTCGAGCGCGAGCTGTTCCTGATCCGCCGGCGGATCGAGAAGCAGGTGCTCGCCGAGCACATCAGCGGCTTCTACATCTGCTCCCTGTCGTGCCGGTCGATCATCTACAAGGGGCTGTTCCTGGCCGAGCAGCTGTCGGTGTTCTATCCCGACCTGCAGGATGCGCGCTTCATCTCCAGCTTCGCGGTGTTCCATCAGCGCTACTCGACCAACACCTGGCCGTCGTGGCAGCTGGCGCAGCCGTTCCGCATGCTCGCGCACAATGGCGAGATCAATACGCTGCGCGGCAACCTGAACTGGATGAAGAGCCACGAGACGCGCATGGTCGCGCCGGCGTTCGGCGAGTACAACGAGCAGGTCAAGCCGATCGTCCAGACGGGCAGCTCCGACAGCGCGGCCTTGGATGGCGTGGTCGAGGCCCTGGTGCGCGCCGGGCGCCCATTGCCGCTCGCCAAGACCTTGCTGATCCCGCCGGCATGGTCGCGCAAGATGGCGATCCCGCAGGCGCACAAGGACCTGTTCAGCTACTGCAACTGCGTGATGGAGCCGTGGGACGGGCCGGCCGCCTTGGTCGCCTGCGACGGCCACTGGGTGGTCGGGGGCATGGATCGCAACGGCCTGCGGCCGATGCGCTACACGCGCACCGACGACGACCTGCTGGTGGTCGGCTCCGAGACCGGCATGGTGCCGCTGCCGCCGGGCAGCATCGTCGAGCAGGGCCGGGTCGGACCGGGCGAGATGATCGCGGTCGACCTGCGGGACGGCGTGTTCTACCGCGACCAGGAGCTCAAGGACCTGCTCGCCGGCGAGAAGCCCTACGGCCAGTGGGTGCAGAACATCACGCACCTCGACGATCTGGTCGCCCGGCAGCCGATCGCGCCCGTGCAGATGGCCCGCGCCGAGCTGCGCCGGCGCCAGAACCTGTTCGGCATCTCGCACGAGGAGCTCGAGCTGCTGCTCGCGCCGATGGTGCTCGACGCCAAGGAAGCGGTGGGCTCGATGGGCGACGACACGCCCATGGCGGTGCTGTCGTCACGCTATCGCGGGCTGCACCACTTCTTCCGCCAGCAGTTCAGCCAGGTGACCAATCCGCCGATCGATCCGTTGCGGGAATACCGGGTGATGAGCCTGAAGACCCGCTACGGCAATCTCGGCAACGTGTACGACGAGGCGCCCAGCCAGACCGAGATCCTGTTGCTGGAGAGCCCGCTGCTGCTGTCGACCGAGGTTCAGGCGTTTCTCGACTACTTCGGGCCGAAGGCGACCACGATCGACTGCACGTTCGAGGTCGATACCGACCCCGGCGCGTTGCGCGAGGCGCTCGCCCGCATCCGCGTTCAGGCCGAGGACGCGGTGCGCGAGGGCTACGAGCAGATCGTGCTGAGCGACCAGGCGGTCTCAGAGGCGCGCGCGCCGATCCCGATGATCCTCGCGGTCGGCGCCGTGCACAGCCACCTGGTGCGCCAGGGCCTGCGCAGCTTCAGCTCGATCACCGTGCGCTCGGGCGAATGCCTGGACGTGCATTACGTCGCGGTGCTGATCGGCGCCGGCGCCACGGCGGTGAACCCGTACCTCACCGAAGCGGCGATCGCCGAGCGGCACGCCCGCGGCCTGTTCCCGGGCTTCACCCTGGACGAGTGCCTCAGGCGCTACAAGGAGGCGGTCGATCAGGGCCTGCTCAAGATCATGTCCAAGATGGGCATCTCGATCATCAGCAGCTATCGCGGCGGCTACAACTTCGAGGCGATCGGGCTGTCGCGCTCGCTCTGCGCGGAGTATTTCCCGGGGCTGAACACGCGGCTTTCCGGTATCGGCCACACCGGGATCCAGAAGAAGGTGCTGGCGCTGCACCGGCGCGCCTACGCCGACGACAATCCGCCGCTGCAGATCGGCGGCCTGTACCGCTACCGGCGCGGCGGCGAGCGCCATGCGCTGGACGGCCCGGCGATCCACCAGCTGCAGTATGCGGTCGCGACCGACTCCTACGCGGCGTTCAAGAAATACAGCGAGATGATCTACCAGGCCGAGCCGCTCGCGATCCGCGATCTGCTCGGCTTCGACCGCTCAGGCACCACCCCGGTGCCGATCGACGAGGTGGAGTCGATCACCGAGATCAGGAAGCGCTTCGTCACGCCTGGCATGTCGCTCGGCGCGCTCAGCCCGGAGGCGCACGAGACCCTGACGATCGCCATGAACCGGATCGGCGCCAAGTCCGACAGCGGCGAAGGCGGCGAGGGCAAGGAGCGCTACACGCCGCGGCCGAACGGTGACAACGCCAACTCGCCGATCAAGCAGGTCGCCTCGGGCCGCTTCGGGGTCACGGCGGAGTATCTGAACGCCTGCCGCGAGCTGGAGATCAAGATCGCCCAGGGAGCGAAGCCCGGCGAGGGCGGCCAGCTGCCCGGCTTCAAGGTGACGGTCGAGATCGCGCGCCTGCGCCACGCCACCCCGGGCGTGACGCTGATCTCGCCGCCGCCGCATCACGACATCTATTCGATCGAAGATCTCGCGCAGCTGATCTACGACCTGAAGCAGATCAACCCGGACGCCAAGGTGTGCGTCAAGCTCGTGTCCGAGTCGGGGATCGGCACCATTGCCGCGGGCGTCGCCAAGGCCAGGGCCGACGTCATTCTGGTATCCGGCCACGTCGGCGGCACCGGCGCCAGCCCGCAGACCTCGATCAAGTACGCCGGCACGCCGTGGGAGATGGGTCTGTCCGAGGTCAATCAGGTGCTGACCCTGAACCGGCTGCGCCACCGCGTGATCCTGCGCACCGACGGCGGCATCAAGACCGGGCGCGACGTGGTGATCGCGGCCATGCTCGGCGCCGAGGAATACGGCATCGGCACGGCGGCGCTGGTCGCCATGGGCTGCATCATGGTCCGCCAGTGCCACAGCAACACCTGCCCGGTCGGGGTGTGCACCCAGCGGCCCGAGCTGCGCGAGAAGTTCGAGGGCACGCCCGACAAGGTGGTCAACCTGTTCAGCTTCATCGCCGAGGAGGTGCGCGAGATTCTGGCGGTGCTCGGCCTGCGTTCGCTCGAGGAGGCGATCGGCCGGAGCGACCTGCTGCACCAGGTATCGCGCGGCAGCGCGGACCTCGACGACCTCGATCTCAACCCGATCCTGGCGCGGGTGGATGCGGGCGGCTTCCCGCGCCACTTCGCGATCGAAGGCCGCAACGAGGTGCCGGATTCCCTGGACGCGAAGATGATCCAGGACGCCAAGGCCGCGTTGGTCGAAGGCGAGAAGATGCAGCTCGCCTACAACATCCGCAACGTGCACCGCGCGGTCGGCACCCGGCTGTCGGCGCACATCACCCGGCGCTACGGCATGGACCAGCTGCCGCCGGGCCAGATCACGGCGCGCCTGCGCGGCTCAGCCGGCCAGTCGCTCGGCGCGTTCGCGGTGCAGGGCCTGAAGCTCGAGGTGTTCGGCGACGCCAACGACTATGTCGGCAAGGGCCTGTCGGGGGGGACCATCGTGGTCCGCCCGCTGGTCTCGAGCCCGATGGTCGCGAGCGAGAACGTGATCATCGGTAACACCTGCCTTTATGGCGCGACCGCGGGCGAGCTGTACGCGGCCGGGCGGGCCGGCGAGCGGTTCGCGGTGCGCAATTCGGGCGCGCTCGCCGTGGTCGAGGGCTGCGGCGACAACGGCTGCGAGTACATGACCGCCGGGCTGGTGCTGATCCTCGGCGAGGTGGGCGACAATTTCGCCGCCGGCATGAGCGGCGGTCTCGCCTATGTCTACGATCCCGACGCCCGTTTCGCCCAGCGGGTCAACGAAGACATGGTGGTCTACCAGCGGCTCGAGGTCGACTACTACGAGCAGCAGCTGAAGACGCTGCTGACCGCTCACTACAAGAACACGCAGAGCCGGTTTGCCGAGCGGGTGCTCGCCGATTTCGAGCGCGAGCTCGCGTCCTTCTGGCAGGTGGTGCCGCGCGAGATGCTCGACCGGCTCGAGGTGCCGGTGACCCGCGCTCCCGCCGCAGCCCTCACCGCGTAGACCGTCTCTTCAGGGATCGCGCCCCAGACGGTCGACGGCCGCGAGCGCAGCCCGGCGCGGGCCGAACCAGCAAAACGGGGCGGCGCTCGCGCCGCCCCGCCGCTGACCCGCCAAGCGCTGATCGTGCTTACTGCTGCCGTTGCTCCGTCGGTTGCCCGGGTTGCGGTGTGGCCGGCTGCTCCGTCGAAGGCGACGTGCCCTGGGTGGTGGGCGCGGTGCCCTGCTTGGCCGGCTCCGATTTCTCTTCGCCACAGGCGGCGACCAACAGAAGCAGGGCCGCGCTGAGCAGCACCAGCTTCGCACTCGATAGCAGGGGTTCAGAACTCATGGCTTTCCTCGCTCGTCATTGAACCACGCGATGCGCGTCGCGCATCGCCCGGCGAACCACGCGACGCGCGTCGCGCATCGCCCGGCCCGTGGTCGGGCCGAGATCGCGGGGCCGCCCCCCTCCAGGAAAAAAAGGCCGGCGCATCAGCTACTACGGCGATGCGCCGGCCGGATCGGTTCAGGTGATGCCCAGACTTACTGCGCCGAGCACCCCAACAGCGCGTCCTCTTCGCCATCGGGTCACCCGGTGCGACACTCAATCGTGAGTGCCAAGCACCTGAACCAGCGTTACGACGCCTCGAGAGCGGCAATACGACGAGCGCCTGATCGATTGCCTTGACCTCGTTGACGACGGACTGTCCAGACAGCGAACCGGCATCCATTCCCACCGCACGGTGCTGGCACCGGTCAGCTTGCTGAGCATCCTAGACTCTCTCACGGGTGGTGCGTGGCTCAAGCCTGGCTCCGCCCCGGACAGTCAACGCTACAAACAGGGGCCGCCGAACGATTATTCCTTCGCCTCCACAAAAAACGTAGGTGGCGCTCCGATCGAACAAATCAACCAGTGATCTCCTTGCCGTGAGCTGCGAGGGAACCCTGAGGCTCGCTGCTCGCGCCGTCGTCACGCCGACACGACTCGGCGGGAGTAGCGTCAGCTCGACCTTTCGGCCCGTCGCCTGCACCCCGCGCGCCGACGATACGGGCCAGCGAACACACGCAGACGATGCTTTGCCCGCGCCCGATCGTCGCCTGACGTCTGCCGAGACGACCATCGCGGGGCGTGCTTCAAGATGTCACCGGCCGGCATTCCTGGGAGCGTAACGCACATCAACCTGCTATGGTCGAAGGAGACCAGGAAGGAGCCACCCGATGGCGAATTTGCGCATCAACGGGCGCGACGTGGCGGTCGACGCCGATCCGGACACGCCGTTGCTCTGGGTAATCCGGGATCATGTCAACCTGACGGGGACCAAGTTCGGCTGCGGGGCGGGCCTGTGCGGCGCGTGCACGGTGCATCTGGACGGCGCCGCGATCCGCTCGTGCATCACGTCGCTCGCCGACGCCGACGGCGCCGAGATCACCACGATCGAGGGCCTGTCGAGGGACGGCAGCCACCCCGTGCAGCGGGCGTGGCTGGCGGAGCAGGTGCCGCAGTGCGGCTACTGCCAGCCGGGCATGATCATGGCCGCGGCGGCGCTGCTCGCCGACACCCCGCAGCCGAGCGACGGCGACATCGACGCGGCGATGACCAATCTCTGCCGCTGCGGCACCTACGACCGGGTGCGCAGGGCAATTCACCGCGCCGCCCAGGTGTAGGGAGGCGAGCCATGACCAAGCACATCGAGTTCAGCCGGCGCCGCTTCCTCGAGGTCACGGGCGGCGCCGCGGCCGGGCTGACGCTCGGCTTCCACGTGCCTGCGCTGGTCCGCGGCGCTGCGGCGGGGGGCGTCGCGCCCGCCGTGCTCAACGCGTGGGTCAGAATCACCCCCGACGACACGGTCACGCTTGTGCTGTCCCAGTCGGAGATGGGTCAGGGCGTGTACACCGCGCTGCCGATGATCCTCGCCGAGGAGCTGGAGTGCGACTGGCAGAAGGTGCGCATCGAGATGGCGCCGGTCGGCGAGGCGTACCAGAACCCGGCGTTCCATCTGCAGGGCACCGGCGGCAGCACGAGCGTGCGCGCGTTCATGCAGCCGCTGCGCCAGGCCGGGGCGGCGGCGCGCGAGATGCTGAAGCTCGCGGCCGCCAAGCGCTGGGGCGTGCCGGTCGCGGAGTGCCACGCCGCGGGCGGCCGGATCGTGCATGGCCCGAAGGGTCAAATCGCGACTTATGGCCAGCTGGCAACGGCCGCTGCGGCGCTGAAGCCGCCGGCCGAGCCGCCGCTCAAGACCGCCGACCAGTTCCGCCTGATCGGCCAGCCGGTCGCGCGTCTCGATCTGCCGGACAAGGTGCGCGGCGCCGCGAAGTTCGGCGTCGACGTGCGCCTGCCCGGCATGGTCTACGCCACGATCCGGCAGTCGCCGGTGTTCGGCGGCAAGGTCCACAACATCGCCAACCGGGCCGAGGTCGAGAGCCGGCGCGGCGTGCTCGCCGTGGTGCCGCTCGAGAACGCGGTCGCGGTCGTGGCCGAGCACTTCTGGCAGGCGAAGATGGCGGCCGATACCCTCGACGTCGCCTGGGCCGAGGGTGAGGGCGCCGCGGTCGACGATGCGGCGATCATGGCGCTGTTCCGCTCCAAAATCGACGGCGACGCCGCGGTCGGGACGGAGCGCGGCGACGTCGATCAGGCGCTCGCCGGCGCGGCCAAGGTGGTCGAGGCCGAATACGCGCTGCCGTTCCTCGCGCACGCCACGATGGAGCCGATGAACGCGACCGCCCACGTCACCGCCGATCGGGTGGAGATCTGGGCGCCGACCCAGGGCCAGGGACCGCTCGCCGGCGCGCTGGCGCAGATCTACCAGCTGCCGCCCGACGCGGTCGTCATTCACACCACGTTCCTCGGCGGCGGCTTCGGCCGGCGGTTCGAGCTCGACTTCGCGCTCCAGGCGGCCGCGGTGTCCAAGGCGGTCGGCCGCCCGGTGCAGCTGATCTGGACGCGCGAAGAGGACATGCAGCACGACTTCTACCGTCCGGCCAGCCTGAACCGGATTCAGGTCGGGATCGACCAGGGCGGTCGGATCGTCGCCTGGAAGCACCGCTGCGTGTCGCCCTCGATCATGAGCCGGGTGTTTCCCCAGTTCGTCAAGGACGCCCTCGATCCGATCTCGCTCGAAGGCGCGTCGGACAAGGTCTACGGCATCCCGCACTTCCGGGTCGACTACGTGCTCCAGAACACGCACGTGCCGGTCGGCTTCTGGCGCTCGGTCGGGCACAGCATCAACGCCTTCGTGTTCGAGAGCATGCTGGATGAGGTGGCCCACGCTACCGGGCGGGACGCCTACGAGCTCAGGCGCGAGCTGCTCGCCGAGCACCCGCGCGAGCTGGCGCTGCTCGACCTGGTCGCGGAGAAGGCCGGTTGGGGCAGCCCGCTCACGCCGGTTGCGGGAGGCCGGCGCGGCCGCGGCATCGTGCTGCACGAGTCGTTCGGCTCGCTCGTGGCGCAGGTCGCGGAGGTCACCGTGCGCGACGACGGCGCGCTCAAGGTCGACCGGATCGTCTGCGCGGTCGATCCCGGCATCGTGGTCAATCCCGACACGATCGACGCGCAGATGCGCGGCGGCATCGTGTTCGGCCTGTCGGCCGCGCTGATGCAGAAGATCACCATCGAGCAGGGTCGGGTGGTGGAGGCCAACTTCGACAACTATCCGCTCGCCACGATGACCGACATGCCGGCGATCGAGGTGCACATCGCGCCATCGGGCGAGGCTGCCGGCGGCATCGGCGAGCCGGCGACGCCCCCGGTCGCCCCCGCGCTCGGCAACGCGATCTTCGCCGCGACCGGCAAGCGCATCCGCACGCTTCCGATCGGCAAGGTCGATCTGACCGGGGTTTAGACAGCGCGACGCTCCGCGGCGGCATCACCCGGCGTCGCTGCGAGCACCTCGCGCGCGGCGCGCGGTCGGACCGGCCGCCGAGCACCCCGATCGTGCCATTCCTCGCCCACCGATCGGGGTCGGGGCCCGCTCGCGCTGCCATCGGCTCGCCAGGGCGGCTGCTGGCTGGTCTCCAGCGACTCGGGCACGACCGACCTGGATCGAAGCGCGACCCGGGCTGGCGATCGCGGCAGCTGCCGGGGCTCCCTGGATCATCGCGGTCCTCGCGGTCCGGCTGAACTTGGCCAGCTCCATCTTTCGCGAGACGAGCAAGACAGGCGAAGGACGGACCGGTAACCTGGACAAGAGAGGCGCGTCGTGAGACGTGCGTAGGCCATACGTCTGGCACGAGGAGAAATCACAATGCCGAGCGCGCGCAAGGAGCTGGCGTTCGCACTGGGATTCGCATCGATCTTGCTCTGGTCCGGCTTCCGGGCGCCGGACGCCGATGCCGCCGTGGGCGAGCCGAACACCGTCACCTGCGCCTACCCGGTCTGGGTCGGCTTCGGCCCGGTGCATCTGGCCAACGAGCTCGGCTATTTCGCCGACGAGGGCATCACGGTCGTCGAGATCCTGGACGACGACATGCCGAACGCGGTCGCCGCCATGGAGCGCGGCGACATCGACTGTTATCTGCGCACGGTGGGCGAATACCAGGGTCTCGGCCGGCGCAAGGACACACAGGGCATCATCATCGGCACGATCGACGTCTCGACCGGCGGCGACGGCTGGGCGGCCGATCGCGCCATCCGGTCGGTCTGCGACCTCAAGGGCAAGACCATCGCGGTCGAGCCGAACCTGCCGGCGCGCCTGCTGCTGCAGGAGGCGCTGCGGCGGCAGTGCAACCTGTCGATCGCCGATACCAATCTCTCGGACATCGCCGCGGCCGATGCGGTCGGCGTGTTCGCCAGCCCCGATGTGGCCGCGGTCGGCACCTACGAGCCGGTGCTCAGCCAGGTGGTCGCCACCCACCAGGACCGTGGCGCCCACATCGTCGTGTCGTCGAAGGACTACGCCGACCTGATCCTCGACATCATCATGGCGCACACCGACGAGCTGGCGGCCCATCCCGACAAATACGTCAAGTTCCTGCGCGGCATCTATCGGGCAATCGACTACTTCTACGCGCACCAGGAAGAAGCGATCCCGATCATCGCGAGCCACTTCTCGATCACGCCCGAGGATTTCAAGGCGACGTTGCCCAACTTCCGCTACACGCCGTACGAGGAGGCGCGCGCGTTCATCGGCACCGCGGACCAGCCGGGCCGCGTGTTCGAGGTGTTCCGCGAGACCATGGCGCTCAATCTGGAATTCGGCTCCTCGGACGTGGAGCTGTTCCCGCAGGACCACATCAACACCGAGATCATCGCGCGCGTGCAGAAGAACTGGCAGTAAGGGTCGCGCGGCGGCGTGAGCGGGCGCCTGGCGCGGACGAATGCAGTGACGACCACGCGCTTTCTCGGCCGCGCGGCGGACCCCATGCGCGCCGCCGCCGATGCCGGGGGCGCGCCGGCGAGACCCGCCGCTCCGCCGCGCCAGGCGGGCCCCTGGCGCGACCTGTTGCGCTTCCGGGCGCAGGTCAGACCCGACATCGAGGTCTGGGTCGGGATCGCCGCCTTCATCATCGTGCTCGCGGCGTGGCTGCTGGTGACCGAGCGCGGCCTGATCAATCCGCAGTTCCTGCCCTCGCCGCTCGCGGTGCTGCGCGCTTGGCAGGGCCTGTTCCACAACGACTATCTGTACGACGTCGGCATCAGCATCGCCCGGGTCTGGGTCGCGTTTCTGGCGTCGGCGGCGCTCGCGATCCCGCTCGGCGTGCTGATGAGCAGCTACCGTGCGGTCGGCGCCTTCTCCGAGCCGCTGATCGACTTCATCCGCTACCTGCCGGTGCCGGCGCTGGTGCCGCTTACGCTGATCTGGCTCGGCATCGGCGAGGCGTCCAAGGTGGCGCTGCTGTGGATCGGCACGTTCTTCCAGCTGGTGCTGCTCGTCGCCGACGACGCGCGGCGCGTGCCCAAGGAGTTCATCGAGACCGGCCGCACGCTCGGCGCCAGCGATTGGGCGCTGATGAAGGACGTGTTGTTCCGGGCGATGCTGCCCAACATGGTCGACAGCCTGCGCATCACGCTCGGCTGGTGCTGGACCTATCTGCTGATCGCCGAGATCGTCGCCTCGAATTCGGGCATCGGCTACGAGCTGTGGACGGCGCGCCGCTACGGCAAGACGCCGGAGGTGTTCGCCGGGATCCTGACCATCGGCATCATCGGGCTGATCTCGGACCAGCTGATCCGGGCGGGGCACCGGCGCGCGTTCCGCTACCTCGCCTGAGCGGCGGAGGCGACCCATGGCGGCGCGCCCCGACTTTCTCGAGTTCCGCGACGTGGCGAAGTGGTTCCCGGACCAGCGTGGCGGCGCGATCGAAGTGGTCGAGCCGCTCTCGCTCGGCATCGCGAGGGGCGAGTTCGTGGTGTTTGTCGGCCCGTCCGGCTGCGGCAAGACCACGGTGATGCGCATGGTCGGCGGACTCGAGACGCCGAGCGCCGGCGCGATCTACCTGGAGGGGCGGCAGGTCACCGGTCCGAGCCGTGAGAAGGGCATGGTGTTCCAGTCCTACTCCTCTTTTCCCTGGCTCACCGTGCTCGGCAACATCCGCTTCGGTCTGAAGTACCGCCGCGACCTCTCCGCCGCCGACAAGGACCGGATCGCCCGGCACTACCTCGAGCTGGTCAAGCTCACGCCGTTCGCCGACTTCTACGTCAACCGGATCTCCGGCGGCATGCGCCAGCGCGTGGCGATCGCGCGCACGCTCGCGGCCGACCCGCTGGTGCTGTTGATGGACGAGCCATTCGGCGCGCTCGATGCGCTCGCGCGCGAGCGTCTGCAGCTGCAGCTGCTGGAGTTGCAGAAGACGGAGCGCAAGACGGTGATCTTCGTCACCCATGATGTCGACGAGGCAGTGTTCCTCGCCGACCGGGTGGTCGTGTTCTCCGCCCGGCCTGCCCGGGTGTTGCGCGACCTGCGGGTGAGCCTGGAGCTGAGTCCGGAACGGACGCTCGACATCCAGGAGAGCGCCGCGTTCCGCAGGATGCGCCACGAGGTGCTCGCGCTGATCCGCGACGAGGAGCGGCGGACCGAGGCGGCCGAGCTGGAAGGGGCGTCCTGAGCGCGAGGGCCGGAGCCATGGGGGCATTCGATTTCACCGGCAAGCGCGTGCTCGTGACCGGGGCCAGCCATGGCATCGGCTTCGCCGTGGCGCGCGCCTTCGCGCTGGCGGGAGCCGACCTCGCGATCCTGTCGAGCACGGCGGACATCCACGACGCCGGTGCACGGATCGAGGCCGAGAGCGGCCGGCCGGGGCGCGCCCTGATCTGCGACATCACCGATCGCGCCGCGGTGAGCCGGGCGGTCGGCGGGCTCGGCGCGCTCGACGTGCTGGTCAACAACGCCGGCCTGGAGCTGCTCACGCCGATCCTCGAGCCGGGCGATGCGGTCGAGCGGACGTTCGTGCGCATCATCGAGATCAACGTGATCGGCACTTATTACGTCACCCGCGAGGCGGTGCCGCGGATGGCGCGCGGCGGCAGCATCGTGCTGACCGCGTCGATCTGGGGGCGGACCGGCGCGGCCGAGTTCTCCGGCTACGTCGCCTCCAAGCACGCCAACATCGGCTTCATGCGGGCGCTCGCCAAGGAGCTCGGGCCGCAGGGCATCCGGGTCAACGCCGTGTGTCCCGGCTGGGTCAGAACGCGCGCGGCGCTGCGTTCCCTCGAGACCCTCTCGGCCCGCGCCGGGGTCACCGAGGACGTCATGCTCGAGGGCATTCTCGCGGCGCAGGCGCTGCCCGGCCTGATGACGTCCGACGACGTGACGAGCGTGTACCTGTTCCTCGCCTCGGCGCACGCGGCGAGCGTGACCGGACAGGCGTATCACGTCGACCGCGGCGAGGTGATGGCGTGAGCGGCGCGCTCGAAGGCAGGCGCGCCCTGGTCACGGGCGCGGCCAGCGGGATCGGCCGGGCGATCGCGCTCGCGTTCGCGGCCGAGGGTGCCGAGGTCGCGGTGAACGACCGTGCGCCTCTGGCGCAGATCGAGGCGGTCGTCGGCGAGGTCCGCGCCCGCGGCGGCCGCGCCTTCGCGATCCGCGCGGACATCGCCGACGAGGCCGCGGTGCTGGCGATGTTCGAGCGCGTGCTCGCCGAGCTCGATGTCCTGGTCAACAACGCCGGGATCCTGATCGAAAAGCCGTTGCTCGAGACCACGGCCGCGGAGTTCGACCGGCTGATCGGGATCAACCTGCGCGGCGCGTTCCTGGTCGGGCGCGAGGCGCTGCGCGCGATGGCCCGGCGCGGTGAGGGGCGCGTCATCAACATCGCGTCCGAGCTCGCCTACCTCGGCCGCGCGAACTGCTCGCTCTATTGCGCGTCGAAGGGCGGCGTCCTCGCCATGACGCGCTCGTGGGCGCGCGAGTTCGCGCCGCACATTCTGGTCAACGCGATCGCCCCAGGTCCGACCGACACCGCCATGCTGACCGGCGGGGCGACCTCGCCCGAGACGCTCGCCCAAGAGACGGAGATCCCGCTCGGTCGGCTCGGACGGCCCGAGGAGATCGCGAGCGCCGCCGTGTTCCTGGCCGGGCCCGGCGCGACGTTCATCACCGGCCAATGCCTCAGCCCGAACGGCGGCGCCGTGATGTTCTGAGGCGCCGACCTTACGTCCGGACGAGCAGCGGACTTGCGGGATCGGGATGAGCAGTGTCGCGCTGTCGTGCCCGCCCGTCGGCGGGCGCAAGCACCAGACGCTGCCCGAGCGGTCTGTGCGTGGCATGGCACCCCGCGCCACCCACGGCTTCGCTTCACCGCCGACCTTGCGCGCCCCGAGCCGAGCCCTTAGGTTCCGGCACGCGGGGCGTGGCGCAGTCTGGTAGCGCATCTGCTTTGGGAGCAGAGGGTCGCCCGTTCGAATCGGGCCGCCCCGACCAGCAAATCAAAGACTTAGATAGCCCAACAGAGAACACCATACGGCACCGGGTGACGGGCAGAGTAACAACGGCACCAGTTGCCACTCTTGCCGGACTAACCAACGAGAGGGCGGGCCGCAAAAACCGCCCTCTCTTCGGGAACCGCGCTGGGTGCGGGTCGGCCCCCCTTAGCGCGGTCGGGGGCTCGCCAACGTGGTGGCAAACGTGCGGATCAGGACAGCCGGGTCGAGTTTATCGAGATCCCGGTACGCATCCTTCCGATCGCGGACCAGTGCAACGATGATCATCTTGCGGTCATCGAGGATCAAGTACACGATTCGGTGGTTGCCCGCGTGAACGCGCCAGAAACTCGGGTTCTGTTTGAGCTTTTCAGCCCCCTCTCGAGGTCCCCGAGCTAGCCTTTGTAAGACTCCCGCTACTATCTTGGCATCCTTGTTTTGCATACCGCCGATGTACTTCTCAGCCTTGCGGCTGAAGCGGACTTCATAGGGCGGCGGTTCGGCTTCCGGCATTGGCTCACGATCCGAGCTTTTGAAGCAACTGCTCAAGAGTCATCAGCTTGTCAAAGCCTTCCGCTTCGGCCTCGGCGATCACGCGCTCTGCCTCCGCGACATCGATCATGCGTTCGATCTCGTTCAAGAGCTCGAGATCCGCGATCGGGACCACTGCCGCAACCGGCTTGTCGTGACGCATCACTACGGTGCGGGTTGAGCTATAGACGGCTTCGTTGATGATGTCGGCAAAGCGTTCACGCACTTCGCCGGCAGCGCGCTTGCGCAGTGCTGGCATGGGGGCTGGACTCCTGCTGCTGCTGTTCTTTTTCTCGTTTCGCTGACAGGGCGCATACCCTGACAGCGTGCATAGCATGTACGCCATGGACAAATCTTACGCAATCGGCAAAATGTCACATCTGGGTGTACGCAACGTTAGCACAATGTCGGAGTTCCAAACGAGGGGCGGCCTCGCGACCGCCCCGGTTTCTGCGCACGTGGCATCCGATCACTCGGCCGCCATCGCCTCGAGCTGGTTTGGGGAGGCGCTCGAGCGTTCTGCGATGCTCTTCATCGGGAGGGCCTAGTCACCGTGGATGGTTCTCAACCCGGACCGAGCAGCTCGGTCCTCGGGCTAGTCTCGGGCGACTGAGCGCCCAGCGCCCGATTGAGCAATCCCGCCAACCGGACGGCCGCCGCCATCGATATCCTCTGCCGCACCACCCGCTGCGTGCTTGTCCAGATACGCGTACGCGACCAGACAGCCTTCTTGGGCTCGTCAGCGTCATGCTCACGGTTGTCGGCTCGTACTGGCAGACGCCACGGACGCTCGCGCAGTACTCGACCTCGGGTTGATGGCGATCGCGAACGATTCATTGGCCCAGTCCAGCGGATCCCTCGCCAGCCACTCGGCGCGTTGTTCCTCCGTGATGCCGGCAACGGATCTCGCGCACTATAGCGCGCGGGTGCATGCCGACCGCTCCTCGACAAGGCCCCTATCCCACACCGCGTGAAGGCTGTCGCACGAAGAGCCGTTGGTGATGATGTCATTCCTGCCCCTGTCGTCCTCGAATGAGACGTGCAGAGGCTCGTGGATGTCGCCCGCCCAATGGCCCAGGAACTTGAGGGCCTTCACCTTCTGCCTGTCGCTCGCCTCAGGCGAAGCCAGCACGGCGAAGTCCTCTTCGATCGCCGTCACCACGCACTTATCCGCCAGAGGGCACGGATCGCAGTCGGCTTCGCCATGTCGCCTTTGCAATCCTCACTCGAGATGCCGCGCACCGTATCGTACGGTAGTCATGCTGGCTATGAAGCGGCTCACTACCGAAGCGCGCGCTCCGGTGGCGAGGTTAACCATCCTTCAACGATGATTGCCATAGGTTGAAGTGATATACCTACATATCGACCGTATGGCGAGAATCGATGGACTGTAGGCGTTTTTTCAACTTATGGAATCTGCTTTGGGAGCAGAGGGTTCGCCGTTCGAATCGGGTTGGCCCGACCAGAGAACCTGCCGGTCCAACTCAGTGAATGGTGAGGTGCCGACGGTTTTGCGCTATTGAACCCGCACCCGATCAGCACCCGGCCAGAAACAGGAGCCGGGCTCCAAGGCCGGGCTTTCCAGACCGCACCCTGCAGGCCAAAAGCCGCCGCCGGTGTGCCGACCCACCAGCCTGGCCATCGAAGGCGATGCGCTCGTCTACGCCGCGATTACCGTTTCCGCGGATGGTCCGCACCGAACAAACTGATTCGCGTGACGACTTTGTCGATTCCGGGCGTGAACGTGGACACGGTATTTTCGCAACCCCGCGGCAGCTCGACGTTGACGAGCGCCGCCGTCAAGCCGCCGGATGCGATCTCATCCCACAGCCAGATCGGTACCGTGTCCTGCGAGGCATCGTTCTGAACCAGCACGCCGCTGAAGAAGCCGAACAGACGGTCAAGTTCGATCTCGGTAACCGCGCCGTCGGCGGCCGTGAAGATCGCCGTCCCCGTGACGATACCATCCTGGTCCATGAACGCGTCGACGGCGAGCTCGTCGCCGATCATGCCGCCGCCGACCCCGCAAAATGGCGTGTCGCTGGTGGAGAGGTTGACCGCCCGGATCTTGATGTCGACGCCCGGCCCGCCCGCCCGATGCGCAGATGCCGCGCTGGGCATGGCCATGATTAGCACGGCGCACAACCCGGCCAGCGCGACGAACCGCCCGCCATCGCGAATGCTCTTGGCCGATCCCGTCATAGGCCTTCTCCCCATGCGCTGCGGGCGTTTCCGCGGGCGAAGACTGCCGCGCCGAGGAGTTGCGCGCAGTGACCTGGGGCACAGCCTGTGACCCAGGTCACGAGATACTGGCCAAGGCGACGCCGCTGGCGATCGAGATGTCGCGCTCGCTCGAGCGAGACCCGCCGACCCATGCAATTGGCTCGGCGGCGTGGGATCAGGAAATCGGGCGTCGCGACGCCGGGCGGTCACGGCTGGTTCCCGGCCCGTCCATGGTACGGGCAGCCGGGCGCTATGCCAGGCGCGCTAACCGAGTGGCGAGGGGCGTCCGCGGACGTGACCGCCGATCGACCGAGCTCAACGGACCGAGCTGGCGCAGCCCGTTGAAGCGGCGCGTCCGCTGCGGGTCAGATCGCCTCGAACTTCTGGCCCTTGACCGAGTCGGCGAAGCCGTACAGCGCTTCGTTGACCTTCGGCCAGCTGCGCAGCCGCTTCATGTTGGCGAGCCAGCGCTGCACGTTGGGATAGGCCGAGAAGTCGCAGCGGATGATCTCGCCGAGCGTCAGCAGGCTCACGCCGAAATAGTCGGCGATCGTGATCTGGTCGCCGCAGAGATAAGGCTTGTCCGGGCCCAGCCAATAGTCGTTCAGGACCTGGAGCCAGCCCTTGGCCCGCTCCTTGCCCCAGGCGATCGTCGCCTGGTGCGCTTCATCGGTCGGCCGGCGATGATGCGGGAACAGCTGTGGGTAAATCCAGTTATAGGCGTACTCGCGATAGAAGTTGGTGTTGAACCAGTCCATGACCTCGTTGACTTTGGCCCGCTGCTTCAGGTCTTTGGGGTAGGCGGGAGAATTGACCTTGTCGGCAAGATACTTGAGGATCGCCGAGCTCTCGGTCAGGCGGAAGTCGCCGTCCTCGAGCACCGGGACGAGCCGGTTCGGGTTGATCGAGGCAAACGGCTCCTGATAGTGCTCGCCGGCCATCAGATCGACCATCTGCTCGTCGACGTCGATGCCGTTTTCGGCAATGAACAGCCGCACGGGCCGGCTCGTCATCGACACCGGATGCATGTACAGCTTCATGACCAGCTCTCCCTGCGCCCGTCGATCGGGCCGCGAAATCTAACGGAACTCCGGTGGGCCGTACAAGCCGACACGGCGGGTAACCAGACTTGCTGCCGGCCGGTCGGCCAGGGGTCAACCCAGACCGCAGCGAGTCGGCGATTTCCTCATCACAGCCAGCGTGAGTTCATATGTATCGACCTCGAGACGATGCCGAATGACGGTGCGGCCGACAAATCGCGTCGGCCCTCTCGATCGATCATCAGAGCTCGCGCCGCGCATCAGGCGGACACGAGGGGACGTCCGGCGGCAGCCACTCGCCGAGAACCTGCTCCAGCGTGTACGGGCATCGCGCGGGCAGGTCGGCGGCAGCGCGCGTCTCGCCGTAGCGCACCATCTTGCGTTCCACGCGCCGGCGGGCTCGCATGAAGGCTTCGTCGAACTCGCGCCGCAGCTTGCGGCGGATCGTGGGCGAGAGCCGGCGCTCGATCTGATCCCGAAATCCATCGACCTCGTCGGCCCAGTGAAGCCGCTGATCGGCCGCGGGTGAGTGCTCGATCAGCAGAAAATGTTGGAGGATCTGCTGCATCCGATTGAAAGCGGCCTCGTATTCGCTCTTGCCCAAATCCTGGATCTCCTCGGCGAGATGCGCGAGGTCGAGCGGCACGTTCGGCTGCGTCCTGGCGAAACGGCGCAGCTCCTTCGCCTGCGTTTGCGTCCAGGCGTAAAAGTCGGTTTTGTAGAGTTGGTCAGGCTGTGGCATACTCATGGCCGGATCCTAGGGCCTTCGGGCTACCCCCGGCAACGCGGCATCATCCAGACCTGGGCCTCCATGCTGCGGCAGCCCTCGCAGCGTGTACCCGCAATTTGGCGTGGACGTCATCCGGAAGCCGACGGATGTTGAGCGCGGCCATGATCGCCAATTTTGGCAATGTTGTGGGCAACGAACGCAGAGCAAGCTGGCTCTTGTGGGTTTGACGAGGCGACCGACGCCCTGCGTTGAGCCGTGCGCCTGCCGCTCAATCGCCGTGACCGGCGGGCTCGGCCCGCTCGAGCAGCTGGCGCAGCACGAAATGCAGAATGCCGCCGTGGCGGAAGTAGTCGACCTCGTCGAGCGTGTCGATCCGGCACAATAGCGCGATCTCGTCGGCGCGGCCGTCGGCGCGATGGATGGTGCAGGCGACGTCCATGCCCGGCGTGATCCCGGCGGCGACGCCGCGCAGATCGATCGTCTCGCTGCCATCGAGGCGCAGCGACTTGCGGTTCTGGCCGTCCTTGAAGGTCAGCGGCAGCACGCCCATGCCGACCAGGTTCGAGCGGTGGATGCGCTCGAAGCTCTCGACGATGACTGCCTTGACTCCGAGCAGGTTGACGCCTTTGGCCGCCCAGTCGCGCGACGAGCCCGAGCCGTACTCCTTGCCGCCGACCACGACGAGCGACGTGCCGCGCTCCTGGTATTTCATCGCGGCGTCGTAGATGGTCATCAGCTCGCCATCCGGCATCAGCTTGGTCCAGCCGCCGTCCCGGCCGTCAGCCATCTCGTTCTTCAGCCGGATGTTGGCGAACGTGCCGCGCACCATGACCTCGTGGTTGCCGCGCCGCGCGCCGTAGGAGTTGAAGTCCACCGGCATCACGCCGTGGTCAATCAGGTAGCGCCCGGCCGGGCTGTCCTTTGCGATCGAGCCCGCGGGCGAGATGTGATCGGTGGTGATCGAATCGCCGAGCACCGCGAGGACGCGCGCGCCCGCGACGTCAGCGAGCGGCGCCGGTTTCCTGGCCATCCCGACGAAGTACGGCGGCTGGCGGACGTAGGTGCTGGCGTCATCCCAAGCGTAGGTCTTGCCGCCCGCGCCGCCGATCCGCGCCCAGCGTTCGTCGCCCTTGAACACGTCCGCGTAGGCGGCGCGGAACATGCGATCGGAGACGCGGCTGCGCACCACTTCTGCGACCTCCTCGGGGCTCGGCCAGATGTCGCGCAGGTAGACGTCTTCGCCGTCCGGGTCCTGGCCGAGCGGTTCCTGCAGCAGGTCCTTCCTGAGCGATCCGGCGAGCGCGTAGGCGACGACCAGCGGCGGCGAGGCGAGATAGCTCGCCTTGACCTGCGGGTGGATCCGGCCCTCGAAGTTGCGGTTGCCGGAGAGCACCGCCGCGACCACCAGGCTGCCCTGGTCCACGGCGGCCGCGATCGGGTCGGGCAACGGGCCGGAATTGCCGATGCAGGTGGTGCAGCCATAGCCGACCAGATCGAAGCCGAGCGCCTCGAGGTCGTCCATCAGATCGGCCTCGCGCAGATAATCGCTCACCACCTTGGACCCGGGCGCCAGCGAGGTCTTGACGTGCGGCGCGGGCTTCAGGCCGCGGGCGCGGGCATTGCGCGCGAGCAGGCCGGCGCCGAGCATCACGCTCGGATTGGAGGTGTTGGTGCAGCTCGTGATCGCCGCGATCACCACGTCACCGTGGGTCAGCTCGCGGCCCATGCCCTGGACCGCCACCCTGGCATCGGGGCTGGCGCCCTTGGCCAGCATGGTCGGCAGCGCCTCCTCGAACGCCGCCTTGGCGCGGCCGAGCGGCACCCGGTCCTGCGGCCGTCTGGGGCCGGCCAGGCTCGGCTCGACCGTGCCGAGCTCGAGCGAGAGCGTATCGCTGAACGCCGGGTCCGGCGCGCCGCTGTCGCGCCACAGCCCTTGTGCCTTGGCGTAGGCCTCGACCAGCGCGATGCGCTCGGGCGCGCGCCCGGTCAGGCGCAGATAGTCGAGCGTCAGCCGGTCGATCGGGAAGATGCCGCAGGTGGCGCCGTACTCGGGCGCCATGTTGCCGATGGTGGCGCGATCGGCGAGCGGCAGGTGGTCGAGGCCGTCGCCGTAGAACTCCACGAACTTGCCGACCACGCCCTTTTTCCGGAGCATCTCGGTGACCGTCAGCACCAGGTCGGTCGCGGTCGCCCCCTCGGGCAGCTGGCCGGTCAGCTCGAAGCCGACCACCTCGGGGATCACCATCGACACCGGCTGGCCGAGCATCGCCGCCTCGGCCTCGATGCCGCCGACGCCCCAGCCGAGCACGGCGAGGCCATTGATCATGGTGGTGTGGCTGTCGGTCCCGACCAGGGTGTCGGGGAACGCGAGCTGGCGGTTGCCCTCCGGCGCGGTCCAGACCACCTGGGCCAGGTACTCGAGGTTGACCTGATGGCAGATCCCGGTGCCGGGCGGCACCACGCGGAAGTCATCGAACGCCGCCGCGCCCCAGCGCAGGAACGCGTAGCGCTCGCCGTTGCGCTCGTACTCGCGCTCGACATTGACCTGGAACGCGCGCGGGTCGCCGAAGGCGTCGACCTGGACCGAATGATCGATCACCAGGTCGACCGGGGAGAGCGGGTTGATCCGCTGCGGGTCGCCGCCGAGGTCGAGCATCGCCTGGCGCATTGCCGCGAGATCGACCACCGCGGGCACGCCGGTAAAGTCCTGCATCAGCACCCGCGCCGGTCGATACGCGATCTCCTGATCGGAGCGCCGATCGCGCAGCCAGTCGACCAGCGCGCGCAGATGATCGACGGTGACGCTGCGTCCGTTCTCGTGGCGCAGAAGGTTCTCGAACAGGACCTTGAGCGAGTAGGGCAGGCGCGACGCATCGCCAAGCTGGCCGGCGGCGCTCTCCAGCGAGAAGTAGTCGTAGCGGAGATCGCCGACCTGGAGCTCGCGGCGGGCGCCAAGGCTGTCGTGACCGGAGTGCGCCATCACTCTCTCCTGGCAAAGCGCCGTGCGGCGCTCACGCGGCCGGATCGGCGGACAGGCGCAGGTTGCGGATCTTGCGCGCGGTCAGCTCCGCGCGGGTGCGCAAGATATGCACCACGACGAAGTAGGACAAGAAGGCCAGCCACATCACCAGGAGCGGCCACAGCATGCTCGGATCGATCGCGGGGCCTTGCGCCCGCAGCAGCGAGGACGGCTGGTGCAGCGTGTTCCACCAGTCGACCGAAAACTTGATGATCGGCAGGTTGACCGAGCCGACCAGGCACAGGATCGCGGCGGCGCGCGCGCCGCGCGCGGGATCGTCGAAGGCGTCGTGCAGCGCGATGTAGCCGAGATAGAGGAACAAGAGGATCAGGACCGAGGTGAGGCGCGCGTCCCACACCCAAAACGTGCCCCACATGGGCTTGCCCCAGAGGCTGCCGCTGAGGAGCGCAATGGCCGTGAAGGCCGCGCCGATCGGCGCCGCGGCGCGCGCCGCCACCTCGGCGAGCGGATGGCGCCACACCACGGCGATCAGGCTGGCGACCGCCATCATCCCGTAGACCATGAGCGCCATCCACGCCGCCGGCACGTGCACGAACATGATCCGGTAGGCCTGACCCTGCTGGTAGTCGGGCGGCGCGACGATCAGCGCGAGATAGAGGCCGAGCACGCCGAGCACGACGGCGAGCCCGCCCGCCCACGCCAGGATCCCGTCGGCGATCCTCTGATAGCGCAAGGGGTTGGCGAAGCGATGCATCGCGACCTCCGGGCGTGACTCGGGAGTAATTTAGGCCTGCGCGCGCGCGTGGCCAAGCTCCGGCGCATCGCCTGCACGCTGATCCGCGCGGGCGCCGGATCGCAGGCCGGCGCGCCTGCGTCTGGAAGTCATCGCTGCACTCAACGCCAAGCGACGGTCGTCGGGTCGCAGGCGCCGGCGCGCCTGCGCACGCTGCTCCGTGGGTTGGCGCGCCAGAGCCGCGCCGGCGCGGCCGTTCAGCCGCGGCAGTCGTCCCCGCGAAGGCAACGTGCGTACTCGTTCGTCTGCGTCGGTGGGCCGTGCTCACATTGCAGCAGGCTGCGAGCGGCCGCACTGACATTCAGTCGCGACCCCACCCCCATACTGCGAGCGCCCCCTCTGCCCTACTGGGAGCGACACCCTCCGTCACTGCGCGGCCCACATCCGCCATGGCGCGGCCTACGTTCCGGACGCTGGATTGCTTCGTCGCTCCGCTCCTCGCAATGACGGAAACCATCGTTCGTCCACCGGCGCCCTTTCCTCGGCGACGGCGCGGTGGATGGCCTTCGGCCAGGATCCGTCGTCATAGACCCGGTCGCGTGTGGCCCGCCATCGTACGCGTGGCCCCACTATTGTACGCGCGTGGGCCCGCCATGGTACGCGCGCGGGCTGCCATTGCACGAGCGTGGCCCAATCATTGTACGCGCGTGGGCCCACTATTGGTACGAGCGGGCCGCTATTGCACGAGCGTGACCCGATTATTGTACGCTCGTGGCCCACCATTGGACGAGGGCGGGCCACCAGTGTAGACGCGTGGCTGCGTGGGCTCCCCAACCGCGCGGTCCGGCGGTGGCGGGATATGCCGCGCTTCCGGCGAGAGCTCGGGATCTTTCCTGAGCCCCGCGCCTGGGAGGGTCAGCCCCGGGCCCGGTAGGGCGGCACGCCCTGATCTGGCAGCCACAGGCCCGCGGGCGGCGCGCCGGTCTGGTAGAACACGTCGATCGGCATGCCGCCGCGCGGATACCAATAGCCGCCGATGCGCAGCCACACCGGCTCGAGCGCGGCCTCCAGACGCCGGGCGATGGTCAGCGTGCAGTCCTCGTGAAACGCGCCGTGGTTGCGAAACGCGCCGAGGAACAGTTTCAGCGACTTGCTCTCGACCAGACGATCCTTAGGGACGTAGTCGATCACCAGATGGGCGAAGTCGGGCTGGCCGGTGACCGGGCAGAGCGACGTGAACTCCGGGCAGGTGAAGCGCACTAGATAGCTCGCGTCGGGATGGGGATTGGGCACGGTCTCGAGCCGCGCCTGGTCGGGCGAGGCCGGCAACTCGGTCGGTCGTCCCAGCTGGGTCAGCGTCGAGGTCGAGATCTTGGCCATGCGCCTGCCGCTACAGTTGGCGGGCAGCCCATCACCGCCCCGTGATTGTCCGCCCGACTGGAATCACCCTACCATGGGCTGGTCGAGGTTGTCCCGGCGATCGCCTGCACCCGGCGCTCTTCGGCAGAGCGCGACCGCGGGCATTGTCATGCGCCCCGGGGAAGACCGCCAGCGCGATGATCCCGAAAGCCACGCATGTCACACCCATCGACCGCGCCGTACCGCCGCGACCGGGACGGGATCGAGTGGATGGCCCGGGCGCGTCTGCAAGCCAATTACCGTCGGCAAGTTCGGCGAGCAGTCCCGAGTGCACGGAGCAGCTTGACAGCTGTCGCCGGCCGCTCTATCCACGGGCGGGCTTAGTTAACGATATGGTTAAATGCACTTTGCCTGCCCGGATCTCGCCGATTCACGGCGGTCGCGGACCCGACGGGCGGTGCCGGCAGGTTCGCTCGAGGGCAGCCATGATCGCCGAGCCCGCCGGCCGCTTCGGGACATCCCCGCCGCGCTCGCCGGGCAGCCTGGCGGACGCGAGCGGCTTCGTGGCGGCGGCGTGCGGAGGCCCAGGGGCCGCGCCGTGCCGACTTCCGGGACGAGTCGCGCGGCGGCACTCAGTCGATAGACGAGGATCAGCGCTTCTGGACCGAGAGTTCCGACCGGTTGGCCGACCATCTGGCCGATCTCACGCAGGAGGACGACACCGATGACGATGACCCAACCGACGCCGGATGATGCTCCGGTGCTGCGCCTGTCGCGTAGCTTTGCCGCACCGCGGGATCGAGTGTTTCGCGCCTTCACCGCGCCCGCGCAGCTGGCCAGGTGGTGGGGGCCCAAAGGGTTCACGGTTCCGGCCTGCACGCTGGACGCGCGCGCCGGCGGCGCGTGGCGCACGGTCATGCGCTCGCCCGAGGGCAAGGATCACATCGTGAGCGGCGTCTACCGGGAAATCACGCCGCCCGAACGTCTGGTCTTCACCTGGGCCTGGGAGGAGGACGGCAGGCGAGGGCACGAGAGCGTCGTCACCATCGAGCTGGCCGAAACACCCGGCGGTACGCGCCTGGAGCTCACGCAGGAGGGCTTCGAGAGCGAGCGCGCGCGCGACCTGCACGCCGAGGGCTGGTCGAGCTGCCTCGACTGCCTGGAGGAGGCGCTCGCGGATGGGGCGGTGGCGTGAGCGCGCTGACCGCCGCATGTCGGGGCGGCGCCCTCCGCTAAAATGCTCGGCAGCGCCGATTCGTGGCCGCGTGCCGCTGCCGCTGGTGCCGACCGGCGAGCCGCGCCGGGGCAGGCGAGTCCGCTCAGCTCAGACCGAGACGCGCGAGCACGCGCTTGCGCGCCTCGCCGCTGTCGCGATCGCTGACGTAGAGCAGCCCGGCGACGCGGCGCAGCAGGCTCGCCTCGTAGTCGTGCAGGCGGCGGTCGGCATAGGCGACCTCCCACAGCATCTCGATCAGCTGCACCCGCTCCGACTGGTCGAAGCCGTCCTTGATCGCCCGGGTGAAGCCGTGCCACTCGACGCTGGTCGAGGCTGCCTGCTCGGCCCGCGCGATCAGGTCCGCCGCCTCGGCGGCGCTAAGCCTGAACCGGTCCTGGATCAGGCGCTCGATCCGGGCCCGCTCGGCGGCATCGAACGTGTCATCCATCGCGGCGGCCTCGACCATCAGCGCCGCGGCGGCGAGCTGGCGCTCCTCAAAGCTGTGCCTCACCGGGTGCGCCGAGGTCGGCTGGCCGCCGAGCAGGCGGCGGATGCGGTCGAGCATGACGATACCTCCGCAGCGCGCACCTTTCCGCGCCGCGGCCGGTGCGGTCAACCCCCACCGGTCCCGCGGCCGGCGTGTTCGGCCAAAGACGCAGGACGCAGTGGTGGTGCGCTCGGACTCCGGCCGGTGATCCGTAGCAGGCGGGTCCACCCGGCAACGGTTTGGGCAAAGCGCTTGGGTCGGCATGCCGCCAGGGGATAACGGGGCGTTAACCATTCCCGATTAACGTCCTGTTCGGGTGGTCCATGGGACCCTGGGAATCCGTGGCTGCGATGGCGCGGGCTCGGTCCGCCCGCGGCGGGCGGGAAGCCACGGCAGCTTGCTGCCCCGCGAGCCCCTGAGCGTCTCCCTGCCCGGGGCTACCCTTCGACCACCGCGAACCGGCTCGGCTCTTCGCCGCCGGCGGAATCGATCAGCAGCAGACCATTCTCGTCGATCGTCCGACGTGTGGCGCTCCCGAGCGCCTCACAGAAGCCCGTCTCCTGACCGATCGGCGCCGGCGCGCACGCCATCCTGGTCGCGCCGATCGCGCCGAACGACAGCTGCTCGCCCGCGATCGCGCTCGTGCCGAAGGAGCGGTTGCAGCCGGCGCGCACGCCATCCTGGTCGCGCCGATCGCGCCGAACGACAGCTGCTCGCCCGCGATCGCGCTCGTGCCGAAGTAGCGGTTGCAACCGGCGCGCACGCCATCCTGGTCGCGCCGATCGCGCCGAACGACAGCTGCTCGCCCGCGATCGCGCTCGTGCCGAAGGAGCGGTTGCAGCCGCCGCGGCCGGACACCCGCCCATCCGCTCGAACGTGATGGTCGAGGTGGCAGAAGCGAGCACCGGGCGGCCCATGATCGGCTCCGCCCGCCACGTCGTGCCGGCGAGCGCCGGCGGTGCGGGCTCGTCCGCGGCGCTGGCTCCGCCGCTCGCCATACGGCTGCGACCAGGACGGCGACCGCGCCATAGCGCGGCCCCCTGGTCATTCCGTCCTCCCGCGGCTCAAGCGAAGCGGTGCGCCTGGCGCGGCGCGCCGGGCCGCCTCAGGCCGCGGCCTCGATGTTGATCGTCAGCGTCTTGCGCATCAGCGGCGAGCCCGCTCCGGTCATCGGCCGGACCGAGTGCCACGAATTGAAGGTCTTGACGAACAGCACCACCTGGTTCGGCGTGAACTCGAAGGTGTCGAGCACCTCCATCTCGTCGAACCCGGCCTGGGCGTTCATCCGGTTGAACGCGAGCCGCACGTCCTTCGGCCGGTTGACGTCGGTGCCGCCGCCGAACGCGGGGTTCCATCCGTCGTCGCCGGCCATCGAGACGATCAGGGTCACGATCTTGGACGGCGAATCGGTGTGCGGCATGATGTAACCCCCATCCGCCGGCAGCATCGAGAACTCGAAGCGCGTGCTGAGCCGCGGCGGCAGCGGCCGACGACGGCCGCGCGCCAGGTTGCGCACCGCCTTGAGCGCGCGCTTGGCCCCGCCGAGCGGCTTCTGGCCGAGATCGATGTGATGCGTTTTCAGCGTCTGCATGACCGCGGGAATGAAGGCGTCGCTCTTGATCCAGGCGTGCAGATCGCGCCAGACCTTTTGTCCGCGGATGAACTTCACGTACGCCTCGCCATTGTATTTTTCGGACAACGAATACTTGTGCCCGACCTTGGGCAGATAGGCGAACAGCTCCTGGGACGGATAGCTGTCGACGAGCTCGCGGTACAGGTCGCCGGGGAGCGCCGGCTTGGCGATGCCGATCGGGAACGGCTCGTAGCGGAAGCGGAGATGGTCGTAGGAGAACAAGGTCGGCCTCTTACTGGGGCGGGCAACAAGCCGCCGATCTGGGGCTCAGGCGGGCTTGCGAAAGACCACCTGCGTCCATTGGTCCCGGCGGGTCGTGCCGAGATCGCGCACCTGCTCGACCGCGAAGCGTCCCAGCTCCTCGATCCGCTCGATCAGCCGGCCGTGATCGCGCCACATCGTGGCTTCGTATTCGCCCGGAACGAAGCCCTCCTCGGACCCGAGCTCCAGGTCGGCCACGAAGATCCCGCCCGGGCGCAGCAGGCGCTGGACCTCGCCGACCAGCTGCTTGAGCGAGAACACGTGGTCGAGGGCGTTGGTGTACACGGCGTCGACCGAGCCGCTCGGAAAAACGATCCCGTGGAAGTCGCCGGGCAGGACGTAGCAGTTGCGCTCGCCCGGATTGAGGTCGATGCCGACCGCGAAGTAGCCGAGGTCATGGAGCGCGCGCACCTCGGTGCCGAGCCGGGCGCCAAGACAAAGCACCGAGCGGGCGCCATCGAGCGCGGCGCAGGTGGCAAAGCGCCGCCGGAACTCGGCGAAGTCCTCGTCTTCCTTCTCATGCAGCCGGGACGCGATCTTGTCGAGCTTGGAGGCCTGATGGGCGAGATACTCGTCATAGGAGGCGTATCTGCGCCGCGCGCCCGCTTCGCCGTGCTCCCACAGCTCGGGGTCATTGAAGCGCGCCTGCCGCAGCTGCTCCTTGTCCGCCTGCTTGCGCGCGCGGCCCTGGGCGCCGAGCCCGTATTTCGAAATGTTGGAAAGACGCTTCAGCGCCTTCATGCGGGTGCTCTGTGATCCATGATGTCAGCCGCGGCGTCAGCCGGCCCGCCGCGCTCGACCGACCGCGCCTCCAGCAGGGGAACGCCGGCGCGCCGATGGACCGCCGGCTCGGTCGTATAGATGTTCTGGAACTTCTTGGAAAGATGGCGGAGCAAGGCGATGTCGGTGTCGGCGTGCTTGCTGCCCGCCGAGCCGCGCTCCGCGATCAGCGGATTGGCCGCGTAGGCGTGAGTGATCTCGAAGCTGAACCCGCTCAGCACGTAGCCTTCGAAATCGTGCCAGGCGATGCCGATCGCCAGCGCCAGCATGCCGCTCGAGGGCTGCTTCGCGCGGATCTGCGCGACCAGCTCCGGGTCGTGGTCGCACAGCTCGGCCAGCATGACGTGGTAGCGCTCCAGGCCGGGATTTTCGAAGCGCTCGAAGCCGTAGGGCAGCCCGCGCAGCCTGCGCTGAAAGTAAGGCGCGCTGGTCCGGAACGAGCGCAGGGCATGCAGAGCGCGGGCGAGCATGCCAGAGCCCCGGCCCGGGCGCGGGTAAAAGTACAGCATGCGCGTGGCGAGCCCGGCCAATGCCTCGAGGGCGAGGCGATTGGGGGCCTGCTTGCCCGAGGTCACGATCGCCGAGATAACCGTGAACAGCGGCGTCGGCAGCCCGTGACCGGCCGCCGAGCGGCCCGACGCGTTGGCACAGGCGAGCGCCGCGTAACTGGCGCGGGGCGGCAGCACGGGATCCGGCTTGGATCCGAGGACCAGGAGCGATCTCATCGGCCGAGGCGCGCCTGCCTGATGCGCGATCTGGGCCGCGCTCCCTGATCGTGGCGGCGCGGCGGGCACGCTAGCCGATGCGGCCGTGTGCCACGCGTCCCGCTAGATCTTGCGGCCCGTCTGGTCATCCGCTATGAGACCCGCCTCACCCCCGACTGCAAGGACGACCGCCGTGAAGCCGTGCGTGTTCATTCATACCAACCACAAGCAGTACATCGGCGCCCTGGTATCACAATACTCGTTCAAGCGGAATTCGCCGAACGCCGACAAGTTCGACGTCAACATCATTCACAGCAACGACCATCCGTTTCTGCGCGCCAAGGACGGGCAGTCGTTCCTGCGCGCGGGCGGCATGCGGGTGTGGCATATGGAGGACCTCCAGTCGTTCACGCCGCTGCGCTTCCTGGCGCCCGAGCTGATGGGCTACGAGGGGCGCGCGGTGGTGGTCGACCCGGACGTGTTCGCGGTCGGTGACGTGTACGACCTGCTCACCCGCGACATGGCCGGCAAGGCGATCATGTGCCGCACGCGCACCGGCAGCAAGGGGGAGAGCGGCGGGCTCGCCACCAGCGTGATGCTGCTGGACTGCGCCAGGCTCACCCACTGGCGGTGCGAGGAGCAGTTCAACGAGCTGTTCGCGGGCAAGCGCGACTACATGGACTGGATCCTGCTGCAGAACGAGCCCAAGGACTCGATCGGCCTGTTCGAGGACGAGTGGAACGATTTCGACCGGCTGACCGAGCACACCAAGCTCCTGCACAACACCAAGCGCCAGACCCAGCCGTGGAAGAGCGGCCTGCCGATCGACTTCACCTGGGCGGACAAGAAGATCGAGCCCTTGAAGCCGGCGACCTGGCCGCGCCTGATCAAGCGCTGGAAGACCGCGGGCGAGAAGACCTACAAGGCGCATCCCGACAGCAACCAGGAGCGCTTCTTCTTCGGCCTGCTCCGCGAATGCCTGGCCAAGGGCGTGGTCACCGAGGAGCTGCTGCGCGACGAGATGCGCCACAACCACGTCCGCCACGACGCGCTGGAGCTGGTCGAGCGCACCCCGCCGCTCGCGGCGTGACGCCGCGCCGATCGGCCTGATAGCTGCGGTGCTTAAAGTAGCTGAACCGGCCCGCCAGGACGATTGACAGCACCCAAAAAGAACAACACGTTCAGCCTGAAGGCATCGCGCAATACGGCATCTGGCGGGCGATCAAGCCCTCGCGCTAGGCATCGGATAGCAAGAAGCCTGGCGTCGTGGGTCACGAGCGTCAGCTTCTCGTGATACGCGTGCGCCACCAGCATGCGATCGAACGGGTCGCTATGATGCAGCGGTCAGGCGGGAGTTCAGGGCGACGCGCTCGAGCGTCGCCGGCACGAGGGTGAAGCCTTGCGCATCGAGAAAATCACCGGTGACCGGCAGCATCTTGAGCTTACCAGACCGGCGACGATCTCGAGGACACCAAGGCGCTGCTCGACGCGTTGAGATAGCGTCCAGCCATACCAGTTCCGCCGCATCTGGCCTCGCCTTGCGGCGGTGGATTCGCTGTGGTATCAGCGCCGCGGGTCAGATCGAGGGGAACCGCTCCGATGAAACCGTGCGTGTTCATTCACACCAATCAGCGTCAGTACATCGGCGCCCTGGTCTCCGCCCATTCCATGAAGCGCAATTCCAACAACAGCGACGCATTCGACGTGCGTCTGATCGATCACAAGGACTATGCGTTCTTTCGGGCGTACGAGGGCAAGCCGTATCTGCGCGACGGCGTCGAGCGCAACTGGCGCAACGACGATCTGCAGTCGTTCACGCCGCTGCGCTTCATGCCGCCCGAGTTGATGGACTATCAGGGACGCGCGGTCGTGGTCGATCCGGACGTGTTCGCGGTCGGCGACGTCTACGAGCTGCTGACCCGCGACATGGCGGGCAAGGCGATCATGTGCCGCACCCGCGCGGGGGCAAAGCGCATCAGCGATGGCAATTATGCCTCGAGCGTGATGCTGCTCGAGTGCTCGAGACTGACCCACTGGCAAGTCGAGACGCAGTTCAAGGAGCTGTTCACGTTCGCGCGCGACTATCGCAGGTGGATCAATCTGCAATACGAGGAGCCGGGCAGCATCGGCCCACTCGAGCCGGAGTGGAACGACTTCGACCGGCTGACCGAGCAGACCAGGATGGTGCACAATACGCGGCGCAAGACCCAGCCGTGGAAGAGCGGCCTGCCGGTCGACTTCATCCCGGCCGAGACCAACCGGCTGTTCCCGCCGATCGGCTGGCTGATGCGTGCGCGGCGCAAGCTGTTCGGCGACTACGGCCTGCTCGGCAGCTACGTCGCCCATCCCGACCGCAACCAGGAGAATCTGTTCTTCGGCCTGTTGCGCGAATGCGTCGAGCAGGGCAGCGTCACGCCCGAGATGCTGCGCGAGGAAATGCGCCAGAACCACGTGCGCCACGACGCGTTCGAGGTGATGGAGCGCGCCCCGCCGCTCGCCGCCTGAGGCATCGGCAGCGACGCCCACGCAGGTGCGCTGCCCGATCGGATCACTCGGCTTGGCGCGCCTTCTTAGACGCAACTGCGCTCGCGGTCACGGTCCTGGGGGGCGACGCGACGACGCGCCCCCGCCCGTACCGCTGCTGCAGCCAGAGCAGCGCGAAGCCGATCAGCGGGATCAGGATGTCGGTATAGAAGATCACGCCGGCGTTGCCGGGCGCGAAATTCCCGGCCGCGATCATCTGGTACAAATGACCGCCTGCCGCGCCGAGCAGGAACAGCGCCGGGCCGACTACCGCCGCGAGCTTGAGATCGAAGCTGCCGCGGAACGCGAGGAAGCCGACCACCGCAAAGCCGAGGCTGGCGAAACCCACCTCAACCTGAAACGGACTGTTCGCCCACCCGATGAAGCGCGCCGTCCTCGCGCCGAAGAAGCTGTGGCATACGAAGCTGTAAAGAAAGGCGAGGCCGATCGAGAACAGCAGGAAATACGCGAACAGCGCCTCGACCACGACCGGCGCAGTCAGCGGCTTCGGCGCGCGCAGCAGCGCGACGGCCGAGGCGATCAGCCCGAGGATCAGGAAGGTCAGGGTGAAATTGCTCAGGACGAAACGTATCAAGGTTGCCATGCAAGTGCCCGCCCGTCCCCAGCCGAGCAGGCTCGATTTTGGCTCCGCGCGCTGCGCTCAGGCGACGCGCAGGAGAACGGCCAACTGGTAGAATTTGAACACGCGGACCTCGTCGTCCGCGACATTGTCGAGCCGGCCGTAGCGGTCCAGGACGTCCTCGATGAACGCTGTCCGCTCCGGCTCGGGGATATGGTCCGTCCAAGCCACGCACCCGACCGCGGCCCACTCCGCGAAGGCCTGCCGACTGCCGAAGTCCCACGTTTTCAGCTCGCGCTCGAGGCGCTCGACGCGCAGGCCGCTCGCGAATGCCAGTTCGGAGAACTGCTGTGGCGTGAGGTGGACGTAGGGGGCGGTGTGCCCGGCGAAGCAGCGCGCCCAGCGCTCGGCCCGGCAGACCTCCTCGATCACATCCTCGATCGACTGGCGGGGTCCCTCTGGGACGAACTCGAGAAAGGCCCGGCCGCTCGGCTTGAGCGCTGCGCGGATGGCGTGCAGGGCCGCATCCTGATCGCGCACCCAGTGCAGCGCATTGAACGAGACGACCAGGTCGAACTCGCCGCGATAGGTAAGAGTCGTGGCATCGCCGACCGCGAACGCGAGGTTCGGATGCTCGAGCCGTGCGCAATGCGCCTGCGCGAAGGCGATCATCCGGGTCGACGGATCGATCCCGAGCACCGAGCCGCGCGTGAGGCGCCGCGCGATCTGCGCGGTTACTTTGCCGTCGCCGCAGCCGACGTCGAGCACCCGCTCCGTCCCATGGAGTTCGAGCTGGGCGAGATGGCTTTCGGCCAGCCAATTCTGCAAGGCGTTGCGCTCGCTGTACGCCTTGGCGTCCCACTCGGTCATGCTGCCCACACCCGCCGCCAAATGGTGTCTCAACTGACCCGGGCGCCATCACCCGCGGCACTCACTTGAACTCGAGACCGCGCTGTTCTGCAGGGCTTCGTCCGTGCCCTACTTGAATTTCGAGACCGCGACCTCCTTGCTCGTGATGAACTCGAGCCGCGCCGGCTCGCCGCGCTCGGTCGCCGCGATGCCGCGCCGGATCGCAGGCACGATCTCGTCGGGCTCGGTGACGCGCTCGCCGTAACCGCCGAACGCCCGCGCCATGGCCCGCCTCAACTCGCCAGAGCAGGGCGATAACGGGGTGGCGGGATCGGGATCTGACGTTCGCGCGCCGTCTCGAGCCACGCCGCCATGGCGATCTCCAGCTCGGCGACAGCCTGCGCCGGCGTTTCACCATGCGCCGAACAGTACTGGAGATCCGGCACATCGGCGATCCAGCACTGGTCGTCATCGGTCCAGAACACATTGATGTGATATCGGGATGGGGGCGCAGACCAGCTCATCGTTTCAATCTCAATCCGTGCTCGCGAACTGCCGCCTCGAGTTGGCGGACCTGGTACCGCTTGGCCCTCCCTCCAGCGGGCTGAAGATTGAGCATAAGCGGCAGCTCAGAGTGTACAACAATGTGGTGACTGCCGCGAACGCGGGCCAGCTCGAAACCGAAAGCGTAGGTGAGACGGAGCAGATCATCGAATCGGACGTCGAGATTGGCGCTTTCGATCCTCGTCCACGTCTTGCGCGGGTTCACGGCCTACTTGAACTTCGAGACCGCGACCTCCTTGGAGGTGATGAACTCGAGCAGCGCCGGCTCGCCGCGCTCGGTCGCCTCAATGCCACGCCGGATCGCGGGCACGATCTCGTCGGGCTCGGTGACGCGCTCGCCGTAGCCGCCAAACGCGCGCGCCATGGCGGCATAGTCGCCCGAGATGTCGGTGGCGCGGTAGCGCTCGGTCGAGACCGGCATGACCTTGAGTTCGATCGCCATGCAGAAATTGTTGAGCAGGATCGAGAGGATCGGGATGCGCTCGCGCACCGCGGTCTCGAAGTCCATGCCGGTGAAGCCGATCGCCGCGTCGCCCCACACGTTGATGCACAGCTTGTCGGGCTGGACCAGCTTCGCACCCATGGCGAGCCCGAGGCCGTAGCCGAGCTGCGTGGTCTTGCCCCAGCCGATGTAGGAGAGCGGCACGGTCGAAACCCAGAAGGGCGAGAGCTGGTCGCGCGGGCTGCCGGCGTCATGGGTGATGATGGTGTTGTCCAGGTCGACCGTGCGGGCGAGGTCTGCGAGGACGCGATAGGGATTGAGCGGCACCTCGCCCGAGGTGAGCTTCGGCCGCCACTCGGCGAGCCACGGCTCGCGCACGGCCTTGATCTCGTCGGCGACCGGCGCCGGATCGCGCGGTGCCGGGATCTGGGACTCAAGCTCGCCGAGCAGCGCCTCGAGGACCAGCTTGGCGTCGCCGATCAGCGCCAGCTCGCAGGCCACGTCCTTGTTGATGTCCATCGGGTCGAGGGTGGCGTGCACGATCGCCTTGCCGGCCGGCATGTCTACCCCGAAGTTGGTCTTGGTGAAGCTGCAGCCGATGCCGAAGATCAGGTCGGCGTTGCGCAGGAAGTGATCGACCGGCGCCGGAATCGCGTTGCCGCCCGAGCCGAGCGAGAGCATGTGGTTCTCGGGAAAGGCGCTCTTGCCGCCGAGGCTGGATGTGACCGGCGCGGCGAGCAGCTCGGCAAGCCGCTTCAGCTCGGGCCACGCGCGGGCGTAGTGCACGCCCTGGCCGGCGTAGATGACGAGGCGTTTGGCCTGCGCCAGACGCTTGGCGAAGGCGCCGACCGCAGCGGGATCGGGCGCGATGCGCGGCAGGGTCGCGGGCTTATACGCGAGAGGCTCGCTCACCTCCTCGTCGAACACGTCGACCGGCACTTCGACCAGCACCGGCGCGCCGCGGCCGGTCTTGAGGCGGGTGAACGCGCGCCTGAGGATGTTCGGCACCTCGGCGCCCGAGGTCACCGGCTCGGCGGATTTGGTGACGTGGCGCGTGTTGACGACCGAGTTGTAGTTCGGCTGGACGTGCGCGATGCGGCGCGGGTAGCCCATCGGCAGGACCAGCAGCGGCACCGCGTCGCCATACGCCTGGGCGATGCCGCCGAACGCGTTCTCGGCGCCGGGGCCGTGCTGCATCGCGAACACCCCGATCTTCTCGCCGCTGGTCAGGCGCGACATGGCATCCGCCATGTGCAGGCCGATCCGCTCCTGGCGCACGATGATCGGCCGGATGCCGACCCGCGCGGCGAGCTCCAGGAGATGGTTGACCGGATAGCCGAAGATGATCTCGACGCCTTCGCGCTTGAGGATCTCCGCGATCGCTTCGCCCGCCTTCATGATCTGCCTCCCGCTCGGTGCCGCGGCCATACAACCTTTCAGCTACCCGCTTGTCCAGACGTGAGTCGACAGCTGCGGTCCCACTCTGGGGCCACGGGACACCCATAATGGAGGGATGCGTACTTATGGGGCTTCAGAGGCTTGGGCGCCGCTCTTGACCACAATTTTGATCAGACTAAACTAGTTAGATCAAATGATGGAAATCTGCCATGACGACGGTCGGGACGTTCGAGGCCAAGACGCATCTTTCCGCTCTTCTGGAGCGGGTCGAGCGCGGCGAGGAGATCACCATCACGAGGCATGGCAAAACGGTTGCCCGCCTCGTGCCCGCGAGCGCTGCCGGCCGCAACCGCCTGAAGGACACCGTGAAGCGATTGAAGGCCTTCCGGCGCGGCCGACAGCTCGGCGATCTTTCCGCCAAGGCGCTGATCGAGGACGGGCGCCGGTGACGGGATTCGTCATCGACGCCTCGTCCGTGCTGGCATGGTGCTTTGAGGACGAAGGCGGCGCGCAGGCCGACGCGCTGATCGATAGAGTGGCAGCGGAAGGCGCGGCCGTGCCGGCGTCGTGGTCACTCGAGATCGCCAACGGCCTGGTCATGGGGGAACGCCGCGGCCGGATCAAGGCTGCGGAAAGCGCCGCGTTCGTCGCCATGATCGAGGAGCTGCCGATCGTCGCGGACGAGGCGACGGGGGTTCGCGCCCTGCATGAGACGATCAGCCTCGCGCGCGAGCACCGGCTGACGGCCTACGACGCAGCGTACCTCGAGCTGGCCATGCGCCGGGGCCTGCCGCTCGCGACTGACGATCGCAGCCTGCGCGGCGCTGCGGAGCGCAGCGGCGTCGCCCTCCTCGGCAGCGCGCCATAGCGCGGCCGCCTGCCAGACCGCGGACGTCCCGCGTGCCTAGCGCCGCAGCGCCGGCAGCGGCGTGGTCGACGAGAGCATCCGGCGCAGGATGCCGTCCTTGCGCACGTTGTGATGGTAGAGCGCGCCCGCGACGTGCAGCAGGACGGTGATGTAGAGCACGAACTGCAAGGTCAGGTGCGCGTACTTGAAGACCTCCGCGACCGGCTTGTTCACCGGCACCCATTTCGCGAGGTCATAGACCATGAAGAACGGCACGGGAAAGCCGCCCATCGCGGTGTAGAGGAAGCCGGTGATCGGCATCAGGAACAGGACGAGGTAGAGCAACGCGTGGGTGGTGCGCGCGAGCTTCGCCTGCCACTCGGGCATGTCCATGGGCAAGAGCGGCACCGGATGGGCCCAGCGCCAGCCGAGCCGGACCAGCGCGAGCAGGAAGATCACGATGCCGTTGGTCTTGTGGATGTTGTAGCAGACGTTCTGCACCGGGCCCGGCTCGACCGCGACCATGGTGACGCCCGCCGGCACCTGCACGAGCAGCACCAGCACGGCGATTGTCCAGTGCAGGGCGATCTGGACGCTGCCCCAGCGCTCCGCCGTGTTTTCCCGCATCCGCCTCCTCCCTGTCTGATTCCGATGAGTATAGGCACCGGCGGCCGGTTTCCAGGGCCGACGTCGGGACACTGGCGGACCCGTGGCGGCCCGATGTCCGAAAGCGGTCGCGGCGAGAGATCCTGAGATCGTCGGACATCCTTCCCCGCCAATCGCCACCGCCCGCGGGCTCGGTCCCGCTATCCGGGTCTGGCGGCGTGAAGGACGGGCTACTTGCGGCTGAGATCTGATCTGCCCGGCGAGCCTGCGCTGGCGGTTGCCTGACGGCTCACTCTTTCGGCGCGCGGGTCTCGACCAGCGCGCAGATCTGCTTTTGCAGATCTTCGATCTTGGCGCTGAGCGCCTTGATCTCGGCGGAGGTGTCGGGGCGCAGGGTCGCGGCGGCCTGGTGCGCGGAAATGATCTCCTCACCGGGCCCGTCCGCGGCGTCGCCTGAGGGCTTCGACGGCGCGAACACGTTCGCGGCGCGCTGGAACAGCGCCATGTTCTGCCGCGCCATGTCCTCGAACTGGCCGAGCGGGAAGAACTGGCCGAAGGTGCCCTCGATGTAGCGCCGGATCTGCTCCTGGTTGGCCGCGAAATTCTCCATGCTCAGCTCGAGATAACGCGGCAGGAACGCGCGCAGGCTGTCATCGTAATAGCCGATCAGCTGGCGCAGGAAGTTGATCGGCAGCAGGTTGCGCCCCTTGCTGTCCTCCTCGAGGATGATCTGGGTCAGGATCGAGCGGGTCAGATCCTCGCCGGTCTTGGCGTCGTACACCACGAAGTGGCGGCCGGCCCGCACCATCCGGCTCAGCTCGTCGAGCGTGACGTAACTGCTGGTCGCGGTATTGTAGAGGCGGCGATTCGCGTACTTCTTGACCACCGCGGGCTGTTCCGCGGCGGCCGGTCTCTTTGGGGGCGCCTCAGCCATCGCCGGTCCGCTTCTCCGTTGCGCTCGCACTGGGCGCGGACCCTAGTGCACAACGCGCCGGACAGGCCAGATTTTTCTGCGCTGCGGCAGGTCGGAGCGGCACGCGCGGGCCGCCGATCGCCACCTCACTCAGGCGCGAACGCCTCGTCGTCGAAGAACTCCGGCGGCACTTCCGCGAGCGTCGGCTGCTCCGCCCGCTCGGCGGCCACGGCGGCGGCGCGTTCCGGATTCGCCTGGATCTCCGCCTCCTCGGGCGTGCGCGCGATGTTCACCGAGACGTTGGCGTCGACCTCGGGGTGGAGGCGGACGCGCACCTGGTGGATGCCGAGCTCCTTGAGCGCCGCGGGCAGCTGGACCTGGCGGCGTTCGATGGTCACGCCGTCCGCGGTGAACGCGGCCGCGATGTCGCGCGCATTGACCGAGCCGTACAGCTGGCCCGCTTCGCCCGCCTGGCGGACGATCACGACCGAACGGCCGTCGATCTGGCGGGCGAGCCTGCTCGCCTCCTCCTTGCGCTCGAGATTGACCGCCTCCAGCTGCACCCGGCGCCGCTCGAACTGGGCGAGATTGGCCTTGGTCGCGCGCAGCGCCTTGCCGTGCGGCACCAGATAGTTGCGCGCGTAGCCGTCCTTGACCGTGACCACGTCGCCCATCTGCCCGAGCTTTTCGATACGCTCCAACAACACCACCTGCATGGGGTTCTCCGAACTCTCGTCTATTTACAGCCAGCGGCGGCGCAGGTGCGCCCAATCCTCGACGAAGCCGAGCAGCAGGACCAGGAGGATCGGCCAGCCGAGCAGGATCATGGCGCCGTAAATCGCGGCGAGCGCCAGGCCGGGCCGCGACCAGCGGCGCGCCACGACGTGGACCAGCGCCAGACCCAAGAACAGATAGGGCACGACCAGGACGATCAGCAGCGACCAGCCGAGATCGCCGATGATGCCGCCGGCGAGGACCAGCACGGCCGCGACCGCGATGCCCGGCCACAGCCAGCCCGGCAGCTCCAGCCGCTCGAAATTCGGGGTCGGCCGCCGCGCCCAGCCAGTGCGCACCGCCAGCAGCTGGGCGAGCATGAAGTTGATCATCACCATGAGCAGCGACGAGCTCGCGGTGAACCCCGGGATAACGGCGGCCAGCCGCGCGAGATCGGGCGCCGCCGCCGACTCGTCGAGCAGCCCGAGCGCGGTGAGGCCTTCGCGCAGGTGCACCTCGATGAACCCGGGCAGGCCGCCCGGCTCGCTGCCCAACAGCAGAAACGCGAGCACCACGCCTGCCCCGGCGAGCAGCGTCAGCTGGGTCAGCAGAAGACCGGCCGGGAACCACTCGGTCCTGCCCTGATCGGTGCGGTGCAGCAGCGCCTGCCGGACCGTGAACAGCGCCGGCAGCGCGTGCAACAGGGCGTAGCCGAGCGCCGCCGCCATGCTCAGCATGAGGCTGATCACCACGATCGCGCCGACCACCGCTATGCCCGATGCGCCGAGGCCAAGCGTAAGGCCGGCGAACAGCACCGGCAGCTGGGCGAAATAGACCAGCAGCATGCCCGGCAGCCCGAACAGCAGCGATCCGAACAGGACCGCGCTGAGCAGGCCGCACAGCACGGCGATGCCGAGTGGGTGGGGCATGATCGCAGCCGCCGCGGCACGCCTGCCGCGTCAGCGCACGAGGAACGGCAGCAGCGCCAAAAGACGCGCGCGCTTGATCGCGCGGGCGAGCTCGCGCTGCTCCTTGGCGGTCACCGCGGTGATCCGGCGCGGCACGATCTTGCCCCGCTCCGATACGAACCGTTGCAGCAGCTTGATGTCCTTGTAGTCGATCCGCGGCGCGTCTTTGGCGGCGAACGGGCTGGTCTTGCGCCGCCGGAAGAACGGCCGCCGGATGGTGATGTTCGGCGGCTCGCCCGAGCGGTGCGAGCGCCCTTCGCCGTGCTCGCCGCCCCTGCGCTCGCCCGCCGCTCCCCGGTCCTGCATCGTAATCTCCAATCAGCCCTCGTCCTGGCTGCTGGCGGCAGCCGCCGCGCCGTCCCCGCCTTCAGCGGCGGCAGGTTCGCGCTTCGCGCGAGCGCGGCGCGGGCGTTCCTCGTCCGATGCCCGGCGCGGCCGCTCGTCGTCGTCCTGCGCGCGGCGTGGGTGCTCAGCGTCGTCATGGGCACGACGCGGCCGTTCGTCGTCGTCGTGCGCGCGGCGCGGGCGGTCGCCATCATCGTGCGGACGCCGGGACCGCTCCTCGCGCGAGGAGCGCGACTGCATGACCACCGATGGCCCTTCCTCGAGCGCGTCGACCCTGACCGTCAGATAGCGCAGCACGTCATCGCTCAGGCGCTCCTGCCGCTCCAGCTCGGTGATCGCATCCGCCGGCGCGCGCAGGTTGAAATGGAGATAGTGACCCTTCCGGTTCTTCTTGATCCGGTAGGCCAGGTTGCGCAGCCCCCAGTACTCGGTCTTGGTCACTTCGGCGCCTTGCTCGGCGAGCACGCCGGAATAGGTCTCGGCCAACGCCTGGGCCTGCTGCGGCGACAGGTCCTGGCGCGCGATCAGCGTATGCTCGTAAAGCTGCATATGGTCGGCACACTCCTCGAAGGGGCGGGGACGGATCCGGGAAGCATCGCGCAGCCGGGTCGCCGGGCGCGCCAAAACCGCCGGACCCCCGAAGCTCCGCAGCGGGCGCGCACTATACAAGAAAAGCGGCGTGCGGCAAGTGCGCTTGACAGCCCTCGACGAGGCGCTATGAGGGTCCGCTCTGCGCCCGCTATTTCAGGTACATGATGAGAGCTTTTGTCTTTCCCGGTCAAGGTTCGCAGGCGGTCGGCATGGGACGCGCCCTGCACGATGCCGTGCCGGCGGCGCGCCGGGTCTTCGCCGAGGTCGACGAGGCGCTCGGGGCGCCGCTCAGCCGCCTGATGTTCGAGGGGCCGGAGGAACAGCTGCGGCTGACCGAGCATGCCCAGCCGGCATTGCTCGCCGCCTCGCTCGCCGCCGCGCGCGCGCTCGAGGCGAGGAGCGGCCGGCCTCTGGTCGACCTGTGCGGGGTAGTGGCCGGCCATTCGCTCGGCGAGTACTCCGCGCTCGCCGCAGCTGGGAGCCTGGCCATCGGCGATGCCGCCCGCCTGCTGCGCGTGCGCGGCCGGGCGATGCAGGAGGCGGTTCCGGTCGGCGCGGGCGCCATGGCGGCGATCCTCGGTCTGGAGCTCGAGCAGGTGGAACAGGTGGCGCGCGAGGCGAGCGCGGTCGGCGTGTGCGACCTGGCCAACGACAATGCGCCGGGCCAGGCGGTGGTCAGTGGCGAGCGGACCGCGGTCGAGCGCGCAGTGGATCTGGCCAAGGCGCAGGGTGCCCGCCGCAGCGTGCTGCTGCCGGTCAGCGCACCGTTCCACTGTCGCCTGCTGGCGCCGGCCGCGGCGGCCGTGCGCGCGGCGCTGGCCGAGATCCAGGTCCGGGCGCCTCTGGTGCCGGTGGTGACCAACGTCACCGCGCGTCCCGAGAGCGCGCCGGAGGCGCTGCGCGCGCGTCTGGTCGAGCAGGTCGTGGCGCGGGTGCGCTGGCGCGAGAGCCTCCTTGCCATGGCCGAGCTCGGCATCGAGGCGACGGTCGAGCTCGGCGCCGGGCGGGTGCTGAGCGGGCTGGCCAAGCGCACCCTGCCGGGAATCGCGACGGTCGCCCTCGGCACGCCCGAAGAGATCGACGCGTTCGTCGCCACCCTGGCCGCCTAAGGGTTGCGGAGGATTGGCATGTTCGATCTGTCTGGGCGGACCGCGCTGGTGACCGGCGCGTCAGGCGGCATCGGCGATGCCATCGCCAGACAGCTGCACGCACAAGGCGCAACGGTAGTGCTGTCCGGCCGGCGGCAGGACGCGCTTGCGGCGCTCGCCGAGGCGCTCGGCGAGCGGGTCCGGACGGCCGTCGCCGAGCTGGCCGAGCCCCAGGCCGCGGAGCAGCTGATCGCGGCCGCAGACGCCGAAGGCGGAGTGGACGTGCTGATCAACAATGCCGGGCTGACCCGCGACAATCTCGCGCTGCGCATCAAGGACGAGGACTGGCAGACCGTGCTCGACGTCAACCTGTCCGCCGGGTTCCGGCTGATCCGCGCGGCCCTGCGCGGCATGATGCGCCGGCGCTGGGGCCGGATCGTGAATGTCACCTCGATCGTGGCGCTCACCGGCAATCCGGGGCAGGCCAACTACGCCGCCGCCAAGGCGGGCATGATCGGCATGACCAAATCGCTCGCGGCGGAGGTGGCCAGCCGCGGCATCACGGTCAACTGCGTCGCGCCGGGCTTGATTCAGACCGCGATGACCGATGCTTTGAGCGAGCAGCAGCGGGCCCGCCTTTTGGAGCGGGTGCCGGTCGGGCGCCTCGGCAGCACGGCCGATGTAGCCGCTGCGGTCGGCTATCTGGTCAGCGAAGAGGCCGCGTACGTCACGGGGCAGACTCTGCACGTCAACGGCGGGATGGCGATGATCTGAGCGAGGAGCGGCGTGCCGCCGCGAGGGTCGTAACGCCTAGTCAACCTCAGCGTGACTGTGTTACCAAGCGGGGTCGCGCCCTGTGCGCCTACGGTGGCCAAGCGAGACGTCCAAGCCAGGCCAGTATGAGGAATCCCCCGATGAGCGATACTGCGGAACGGGTTAAGAAGATCGTCGTCGAGCATCTTGGCGTCGACGAGAGCAAGGTGACCGAGAATGCCAGCTTCGTCGATGATCTGGGCGCCGACAGCCTGGACACAGTCGAGCTGGTCATGGCGTTCGAGGAGGAGTTCGGCTGCGAGATCCCCGACGAGGCCGCCGAGAAGATTCTGACGATCAAGGACGCGATCAACTACATAGAAGAGCACAGCTAGGCCAGCCTGCGGAGCTCGGTTGGGCAGCCCTGGG
>JBKPNX010000155.1:0-6819 GCA_046732855.1 Pseudomonadota bacterium | reverse complement strand
GGTTGAGGCCCACAATGCTGCGGACCCGGACGCCCTCGCTCCGCTCCAGCTGGGCGAGGGCGCGATCGAGGTCGGCGCGGGTGACACCCTGCTCGGCCAGCACGGTGTCAGCCTCCGGGCTGCCGGGGCGGTGCAGGGCCTAGCGCCCCAGCCGAGGTGCGAGGATCATCATACGGACCCGTCGGCATCCTCACGCGGTGCGCGGACCCGACCCGGTGATCCGGTACACGGTGGTCGAGCCCTTGGCACCCGTGTTGTTGGGGCCCACCCCGCGCGTCCGCGTCGCCTCGATAATCAGGCCAAGCTTCTTTTTGAGTGCGCCGCTGATCGCGCCTCGGATGGTATGCTTTTGCCAGCCGGTTACCTCCGCGATCTGCTCGACCGTGGCGCCTTCGGGCCTCTTGAGCATCTCGATCATCTGGGCCTGCTTGGTGCCGGTACGCGGCGGCTTATCGGCCGACCCAGTCCCGGCGGCCCTCGCCTTGCCCTTGGCCGGCTTGGCTTTGTTCGCCGGCGTGGTCGCGTGGTCGGCTCCGGTCACGGGCCGGGGGTCGATAGCCTGGACTCCGGCATCGGCGGACGTCGCGCCTGGGTCGGGCGGCATCGCGCCGTCCAGCGCTTCGTCCTCGGTGTCGACGCCGATGGCCTGGAGGCCGGCGCGGGTGATCCGAAGCGGCGGCGGGTCGTCGCCGCGCGGGGTGCCGTGGTGCTCGATCAGGCCCTTGGCCTTGAGGCTGCCGAGGACTTTTGCGACCGCGCCGCCCTTGACTTTGAGTGTCTCGGGCAGCGGCAGGACGGCACCGTCGTCGCGCTGCGCGGCGGCGCTGAGGATCACGGCCTGGGTGTCGCTGAGCTTGGTCATGGTGTGATCTCCGTGGTTGGAGAGCACGATTGCCCTCCTATGACCGTGAGCCGGGACCGGTCGCCTTGGTGGTAGCGCGCAGGCCCGGCGAACCCCCGATGGCGATTGCCGTGCGGGGCGAGGTGGCGGAGATCGAGGAGTGCTATGCCGCGTGGTCGCCTTCGTTGAACGCCATGTCCGTGATGCGCTTGAGCAGGTCGGCGCAGTGCTCGAGAGTGCCTACGTGGGCCCAGGTCACCTCGTCGGGCGCGTAGCCGAAATGGTCAGCGCTGAAAGCCTGGAGCCGGCCGAGCATCGTGTCGATCTCAGACTTTCTGGAGATGAATGCGGCCAGCGCATCTTCGTTTGAGCTGATCATCTGCTTCCGCGGCCGCGTGCTCATCTTCCCGGCTCCAGCTTTGATCGTCGACCCGATGAATGCTTCTTCCGGCGTGATTAGCCAGAGAAAAAACACCGTGATATTGCTAGAGTTCGAGTTGACTTCCAGCCCCACTTATGGCTGGCGCGCGAGCTGATGATCGTCAGCTTGGGGATTCGAGGGTGAGACGCCGATGCGTGGACGCAAGCCCCTGCCGAGCAACGTCGTGCGGCTGCGCGGCAATCCCGGCAAGCGCCGCCTGAACGACGCCGAGCCGCGGCCTGCCGTCAAGGTGCCGCCCTGCCCTGCCTGTCTCGGCGATGAGGCCCGGAAGGAGTGGCAGCGTCTGACCAGGGAACTGGGCGAGCTCGGGCTGCTCACCAGGCTCGATAGGGGCCTGCTCGCCGCCTACTGCCAGGCGCACGCGCTCTGGGTCGAGGCCGTGTCTTCGATCGAGCGCTACGGCACGATGATCAAATCGCCCAACGGCTTCCCGATGCAGAGCCCCTCTGTGGCAGTCGCCAACAAGCAGGTCGACATCATGGTGCGGATCGCTGCCGAATTCGGCATGACGCCGAGTTCTCGTACGCGCATCCGGGTCGGTGACAAAGCGCCAGCAGACCCGTTCGAGGCGTTCCTGCAGGGCCGTGGCTAGAGCAAACCAGGACGACCCGATCACGGCCTACGCGCGCGCTGTGACCGAGGGAAGCATCCTGACGAACCGCCTGGTCCAGCTGGCCTGCCAGCGACATCTCGCCGACCTGGCCTCGGCCACAGGCCGGGGGCTCCGGTTCAACACCGCGGCTGCGCAGCACGCCATCGACTTCTTCGGCTTCCTGCGTCATTCCAAGGGCGAGTGGGCCGGGCAGACCTTCGCGCTCGCGCCCTGGCAGGCGTTCGTGGTCGGCTCTCTGTTCGGCTGGCAGCGCACCGATGGTCTTCGCCGCTTCCGCACCGCCTACTGCGCCGTCCCGAGAAAGAACGGCAAGTCGACCCTCTCGGCCGGGATCGGTCTTTACCTGCTGGTCGCCGACGGCGAGCACGGCGCCGAGATCTATTCCGCCGCCACCAGCCGCGATCAGGCCCGCATCGTGTTCGACGAGGCCAAGCGCATGGTCGGTTCGTCCCCGGCACTTAAACGCCGGGTCGGCATCCTGATCAACAATCTGCATGTGGCTTCCAGCGCCGCGCGCTTCATGCCGCTGTCCTCCGATGCCAGCTCCATGGACGGCCTGAACGTCCATGGCGCGATCATCGATGAGCTGCATGCGCACCGGACCCGCCATGTGGTCGATGTGCTGGAGACCGCAACCGGCGCCCGGCGCCAGCCGCTGCTGTTCGAGATCACCACCGCCGGCTATGACCGGCACTCGATCTGCTACGAGCACCACGACTACAGCATCAAGGTGCTCCAGGGCACCGTGCCCGATGACAGCTGGTTCGCGTTCATCGCAGGGGCAGACGAGAACGACGACTGGACCGATCCCGCCGTGTGGCGCAAGGCCAATCCGAACTTCGGGCTATCAGTCAAGGCGGATGACCTGGCGCGCAAGGCCGAGAAGGCGATCGCGTTGCCTGGGGCACAGAACGCCTTTCGCCGCATGCACCTGAATGAATGGACCGAGCAGGCCGAGCGCTGGATCGACCTCGCCGCTTGGGACGCCTGTGCTGGTCCGGTCTCGCTCGAGCTGTTGCGGGGGCGCCCGTGCTTCGGCGGCCTCGACCTGTCGACCACCACCGACGTCGCCGCGCTCGCCTGGGTGTTCCCGCCCGACCACGACGACGACCTCTGGCGCGTGCTCTCCCGCTACTTCGTGCCTGCGGAGAATCTGCGCAAGCGCGCCGAGCGCGACCGTGTGCCCTACGACATCTGGGCCGCCCAAGGCTTCATCGAGGCGACCCCCGGTAACGTCGTCGACTACGGCGCCATCGAGCAGCGGATCCTCGCCGATGCCGCGCTGTTCCAGGTCCGAGAGATCGCCTACGACCCCTGGAACGCCACCCACATCGCACTGCGCCTGCAGGACGAGGGTGCCGCCATGGTCGAATTTCGCCAGGGGTTTCGCTCCATGTCGGCGCCCACTCGTGAGCTCGAGAAGCTGATCGTTTCGAAGAAGCTCGCTCACGGCGGCAATCCGGTGACGCGCTGGATGGCCGCCAACGTCGCTGTCGCCCAGGATCCCGCCGGCAACCTCAAGCCCGCCAAGGACAAATCGACCGAGCGGATCGACGGCATCGTCGCGCTGATCATGGCCATCGGGCGCGCCCTGGTCGTCCAGGAGGCGCCGAAGCCCTCCTACCAGATGTTCATTTTGCGTCCTTTTGGATAGCTCGGAGGTGGCTGTGGCCAAGCCCCCATCACCAACGTCAAGCCGGTTCCATCCCCCTATACGCTCCAGCTTCGACGGCGTGGCAGCGCGCATGGTGCGACGCTCTCTACCCGGCGTGCCCGGCTTGGGATGCGGGCAGCGCTGAGGACATGCAGGCGCAGTCGAATGCGTGAGCTGCGCGGCAGCCGATCCTATGAAGCCAGCTGCAGGGGGTGGCAAAACTCTGCACGCGCAGGCGGGGTCAGCGCGCCAACTAAAAGGCGGCTTCAATCAATGGATTGAGGCAGCACAGCGCCCAGGCGCTTCGCCACCGTCTGAGCATCTTCCATGAAACTGATGCCCGCATAATCTCCCTCCTGCCACCGGAGCTCCCCTGGGAATGCACCCACACGGTCGACCACCAGGACCACGGTGGAATTGATCTCGAAACGCTCACTGATGCGGATCCGGGCGCCGCCCGCCGAGATATGCAGCGTCTGACATTCCAGAACCCGGCCGTCGCGGTGCAATTTGGCACTCCACAACACCGGCTTCCTTCTGGACACGCGTTGCTCCATGTAATCTGCTCCTTGAATAGATTGCGCGCGCCGGCTCAGAAATATACATCATCGACGGTTTCGAAACCGTTTAGACGAATTTGCAATGATGCGTGTGAGCGACCTGCGGCTTTGTCAGCCTAGTCTCGATCGTCCAAGCTAACTTGAGCAACCGTCCGTCGGCATCGTCGGGGGCAATGCCGATCTGAGTGGGCCCTGACGTGTGCCGGAACCCGCCCGAGTCCGGTGATGTTCAGGGACGGACGATCGTCATTATCGAGTGTTCCCATGAGGCACGCAGCGGTGCATGGCCTGCCGGCGCGGTTTCGATGCCAGCATCGTATCCGGCGCTCTCGCCGCGCGCCGCCACGACCCGCTGCTCTACTACGCGTTCGTTGTGCTCCATCTCGACGGGTTCGATCGGCTCCTCAAGGGCCAAAACCGCGGTTCCAGAGCGCGAGGCAAGACTGAGGCTCGTGCTTGCGCTGAACCATGCTTTTCGGGAGCGGTGAAGCCGTAATGGCGTCTCATTCCTCCGGGGGCGGTCGCGCGCCCGTGCGCTCGGTGATCAGGCCGTAGTGCTCGATCCGTCGGTGCTGCTCGAAGGCGAACACTGTGGTCTTATAATAGGTGCAAAGGTCGAGGTCGCAGCTGAAGGTGACCAGCTCGTCTTCCTCGCTGAGCGCCTGCGCCGCGATCTCGCCCGTCGGCGCCACGATGCAGGTACCGCCGATCAGCTCGTGCCCATCCTCGGCTCCGGCCTTCGCGGCCGCGACCACCCAAGTCGAGTTCTGGTATGCCCCGGCCTGGACCGACAGCCTGCTGTGGAACATGCGGAGGTGCCAAGGCTCCGGATGGTAGATGTTGTAGGACGGCGTGTTGTAGCCAAGCACGATCAGCTCGACGCCTTGCAGGCCCATCACCCGGTAGCTCTCGGGCCAGCGCCGGTCGTTGCAGATCATCATGCCGACCACGCCGCCGAATGCGCGCCACACCGGGAAGCCCAGGTTGCCGACCTCGAAGTAGCGCTTTTCCAGGTGTTGGAACGGGGTGCCCTGGCGATGATCGGCGTGGCCTGGCAGATGGATCTTGCGATACTTGCCGATGATCTGGCCGTTCGGGCCGACCATGACCGCGGTATTGTAGCGGTGCCGCGCGCCGCCTTCCTCCGTGAGTTCCGCGTAGCCGAGATGGAAGCCGATCTGGAGCTCAGCTGCGAGGTAAAACAGCGGCTGGGTTGCCTCGTTGGGCATCCGGCGCTCGAACCAGCGGTCGATTTCCCCGATCTCGTCGTACCAGTAACGCGGGAAGAAGGTGGTGAGCGCGAGCTCCGGATAAACCACGAGCTGACAGCCCGCGCTGTGCGCTTCGCGCATCAGCTCCGTCAGCCGGCGAACCACGCTCACCCGGTCGTCGGTGAGATGAATGGGACCGAGCTGTGCCGCCCCGACCCTGAGTTGCCGTGCCAAGCCCTTTAGCTCCCGAGCCAAACGTCCGGCTGGCTGGTGTTCTTCCTAGGCTCTCGCGTCTCCCGCCCGAGGTCAGAAGAGCCCTTGGGCGTCTGGTACTATCTATGAAAGGCACCGGAAAACAAGCGCCGAGCATGATGTCTGTCGCCGCTTCGTCACTTCGCCCGCTGTGTTCAGCTCACGGGGCGACGCTGAGCGCCGAGGCGGTCTTGGCGACGCGATCGAAATCCGGCGCACGAGTGCCCCCCCGCGCTGGACCATCATCAGCCGCCGGTCCTGGACTTCCTAGCCGAGCGGCGGCCAGGCGACGATCGGGCCCGCCGGCTACCGGTCGTGCCTGGCACGCGCTCAGGCGCGCACCGCTCTCAGCGACAAGGACCTGCGTGCGATGCGTCAGGCGGCATGGCGCCATCAGGGTGTGGTCGTGCTCCGGCCAGAGGACCTCCGGGACGACTGGACCCGCCAAGTGCTCATCAACGAGGCCAACCGGCTGTACGGCCGGAGGCCGGCGTGCGGGCGATGAGCAAACGGATCAAGCCACACAAGGTGCGCGGCCGCGAGCTCGAGGAGGTGCGGGAGAAGGATCCGGCTGGCCGCATCGTGTATCATCACCGGACCGTGGACACGCTCGGCAAGATGCTTCGCGCGGGCACCATCGATCAGGCGATGCACGACGCCGCCAAAGATTTCCACGCTACGTTCATCATCGGCCAGCTCGACCCGCTCCGCGCATTGCAGGTCCTGCGCGTGCCCGGCACCGGGCGAGAGCCTGACCTGAGCGAGCGGCAGCTTTACGCGCGGCGGCGGGTGCACCAAGCGATGGCCGCGCTCGTCGGGATCAGCAGTCCGGCGGGCTCATGCGTCTGGCATGTCGTCGGCCTGCAGCGGAGCGTGCGCGAGTGGGCGATTCGCCAGGGCTGGGGTGGTAGGCAGGTCAGGCAGGAGCAGGCGCAGGGAATCCTTGTGGCAGCGCTCGGGGTGCTGGCGTCGTCGTGAGATGCAGTGGGGATGGGTCGTGAGCATCGTCCGAAGCTCCCTTGCACGACACTTGGCCGGTCGCGGAGCCTGCGATAAAGAAGTTTTGTGAGCCGATACCCGCTGTCAACGACGACTCTTTCTTCGTTCCGTCGGGAGATTGCCTATGACGCTTCGCTATCCGGCGCTTGCAGCCGGGCTCGTCGCGCTCCTCCTGCCATCGCTTGCCTTGGGGCAGCCGGGTGAGCGCTATTACGGGCCAGGCATGATGTGGGATGGCGGTATGTTC
>JBKPNX010000154.1:0-44913 GCA_046732855.1 Pseudomonadota bacterium | reverse complement strand
TTGTCGAGTGCGATCAGCATGGCGTCCAGGGTCGCCATGTAGACTTTGTCGCCGGAGAGCGCCACGCCGCGGTTGTTCGGGCCGCAGCAGAAGATGGTGGTGCCGAGCTTGTGCTCGTAGTGCCATAGCTGCTGGCCGGTGCGGGCGTCGATCGCGAACACGTGGTTGTAGGGCGTCGTGATATACATCACGCCGTCCTCGACGATCGGCGTGGTCTCGAACGAGCCGAGAACGCCGGTCTGGAACATCCATTTGAGATGGAGGTTCTTGACGTTATCGGCGTTGATCTGATCGCTGGCCACATAACGCGTGTTCGACATATCGCCGCCATAGACGGTCCACTCGCCATCGGCGGCTTCCGCCCTGATCACGTTCCGGGATTGTCCTTCCTGATTCGTCGTGCAGGCCGCTTGGCCCAGGCCGCAGGCCAGGGCAGTCGACAGCCACAAGGCACTTGTTCGCATAGCTCTTAACCTCCCTGTTGCGGCCGCGCGGTCCTCCACGCGCGGTCTGATCAAAGAGCAGCTCGGATGCCGGCGGTCAGCTCGCGCAGCTTCTTGTCCAAATAGCCGTAGCGGTGGCACAGAAACTCAGCCTCCTCCATAGCATCATCCATCCGGCGCGCGTCCCAGGCGCCCGCCTCGAGATGGCCGCGGCGCTGCTCCTGAGACGCTTCCGCCGGAAGCGCAGCGGCTGCCGCCTCGTTCCGATCGACCGCCTCGCGCAGGATCTTAGCGCGCACAACGAAATCGCGCACCCCTTCAATTACAAACCCGCGCAGGAGATTGAATTGATCGAGCAACCCGGCGAACACCAGCATCAACCGCTGTTCGCGCTCTGCGCCGCCGAGCGGGGCAGCAAACTTGGCGATCCGCTTGGCCCCCTGGCTTGCCGGATTCTCCGGATTGGCCGCAAACTCGACCACCTCGCGCACCGTCGCGTCCTGGCGCCAGTCTCCCCCCGGCCGGCGCGGTAAGGCACTGCCCCAGACCTCGACAGGGTCGAATCGCTCGGCGAAGGGCGCATCGCACGGCCAGTCGCGGATCTCCTCGGCGGTGGCCGGGGCGACGCCCAGCAGGACCATCCCCAAGACGGGCGCGCTCAGGAGGAGCCGGACGCGCTGCTGCGATGACATTCAAGCTTCCCAGAGGTTTGCTCCTGGTTGGCCGCGCCAAAGCCACCGGTCAAGCGGAAACTCCGCCCGAGGCTCCATGTTCGTCTCGGCGCCTCGCATATTCGAGCGTATCGACGCCGGTCGTGCCGGCGCGCTGCCAAATCGATGCATCTCACTCGGCCCGCGGCGAGCGCAAGGCGACTGCAGCCCGACGGGCGCCAGCGGAAGTTCGCGTCTTGGATCGCGTCGGTGCAGCGCATGATCTCGAGCATGTTTCACGAGCCTCCGCGCGAGAACAAGTCATCGCAGCGCTCGACCGATGTAGCTCGAAGTTCTGGAGGTCGTCGTCACTTGACGGGAGCGCATGGATCGTAACTTCGATCAAGAGCGCAAAAGTGACACATCCGATCTGATCAAGCTTGACGCGGGAGGCGGAGGGTTTAGGCTCGGGCCCGTGGGGGCCGCTCGTGCGCTGCGGTACCAGGCGTCGGGGAGGCTGCAATGACCCGTGATGATTCGCGCGCCCAGCGATTTGCCAGAATCTGGTGGGGGCCATCATTGGCCGCGCTCGTGGTGTTGGCGAGCGCCGTTGAGGTCGCCGCCATGCCGCTTCCTGCGACGCCACCCCCGCTCCCGCGGCCGACCCTGATCCAGCAGCCGACCAAACCTCATGCCCAACAACCCGCCGGCACGCCGGGCGCGCCTTCCGATTCGTTTACGGAGCTGCACGAGGCGCTGACGGCGGCACGGCAGCGCCTCGAGGAGCTGTCCAAAGCCGCCGAGGCGGTCGCCGCGACCCGGCAGCTGCAGCAGGAGCTCGCCGCCCTGCGGCAGGAGAATCAGCAGTTGCGGTCCGAAATCGAGGCGGTGCGGGCCGAGCGGGGCGGGCTGGAAACGGCGAAGCAGGCGGCCGAGGCGCGTGCCGCCGAGCTGACCAAGACGGTCGAACAGGCCACTGCCCAGGCGCGCGCTATGGACGAGCAGCTGCTCGCGGTGGCGGCGCGCTGGCAGAACGCCCAGCTCAACGCCACTCGTGCCCCGACCGGCAGCGCGGGCGATCGCATGGCGACGCAAGCGGGCGTGACGCAGACCGCGCTGCGCAGCGAGACCGAGCAGGGCGACGGCGGCGCCGACCAGGCGAGCGCCGAAACGGCGCGACTGCGCGCCCAGATCGAGGCGAGCGAGCAGCGCATCGCGACCGCTGACCGCGCGCGGACTACGGCGGAAGCCCAGCTGGGCGAGATGCGCCAGAGCCTGCAGCGGACCGAACGGGAAAAGGCGAGCATCGAGGCAGATCTGGCCAAAGTCAAAGGAGAGCTGGCTGGCGCCAAGGAGCAGGCCGGAGCGGTCGGGCAGGCGCGCGCTCAGAGTGGCCAACGAGTCGCCGCGCTTGAGGACGAGCGCGACGAACTGCGCGCCCGCCTGGCGGACGTCACTGCGCGGCTCGAGCGTAGCGAGGCGGCCAACGCCCGCCTCGAAAGGACGGTCGTCGAGCCACGCGAGGAGACAGGCGCGACCACCCAGGTTGCCCGCGAGGAGCCGACGCCGCCTCCGACGCTTCCCGCCCAGGAAGGCGCTCACCTGGATGAACGGGGTATTTTGGGCGGCCGACCTGCTGTTTTCACCCTGGCCGATCTGCCGCCGCAGAAGCGGCAGCAGATGCAGGGCCTGCTCGCCGACCTCCACGCGAATCTCGACGAACGAGGCCTGATGACCACCGTGCCGGGCGAGCTCCTGTTCGCCGCGGGCAGCGACCAGGTGCAGCCGGGCGCCTACGACACGCTCGCAAAGGTGGCGGAGCTGATCGGCATGTATGACAACCGACAGGTGCTGATCATAGGCCATAGCGACTCGGTCGGCGATCCCGAGCGCAATCGCCAGCTATCGAAGCGCCGGGCGGAGCTGGTCAAGCAGATCTTCGTCGAGAATTTCGATCTGCCCGCCAACCGGCTGGTCACGGAAGGCGCAGGCGAGAGCCGCCCGATCGCGTCCAACGCGACGTCGGACGGGCGGCGCGCCAATCGCCGCGTGGAGGTCGTGATCCTCAACTGAGCCGGCGCCTTGCAGCGGGCGCCGCGTTTACGCCGGCGACAGCCACCGGAGCGGATTGTAAGCACAGGCGGTACGCCGCCGGTCCTCTCGGCACTGCAGCCGCGTTCGCCAGCCCGAGGTGTGGCAGACGAGACGCCGGCTTGCCCATGATCCGGCGCGCATTCGCGCCACCCTCAGCCATCGCCTGCTAGCAAAGCCCCTCCTCGAGCTCATCGGCGCCCGGTAGAGCACGGGCGGGATCCCGGTCCGCAGCTGAGCAGAGCGGCAGGACGCGTGTTCGCTTGGGAAGGCTAACATTGCGCGCAGCGCCCATCTCGCCAGCATCGTCCTGCACCTGCGGTGCGTATCTGGGCAATCTTGTATTCTTCTTGGCAGCTGCTTAGCGTGGCAAGCACCGGGCGCAGCTGAACGCGCAGTTCTGCGGTGGAGGAGGCAAGAGAATGGGCCAGCTGGGCGAGGCGTTCGTCGCGGCCCTGCAACTCCTCACCTCGCTCGATCGCGAGCTGGCCCAGATCGTGCTGCTCTCGCTGCAGATCAGCCTGTCCGCCGTCGCGCTCGCGGCGGTGATCGGCATGCCGCTCGGCGCGGCGCTGGCGCTCGCCCGCTTCCCCGGCCGCGGCGCGCTGATCGTGCTGCTCAACGCCTGCATGGGCCTCCCGCCGGTCGTGGTCGGCCTGTTCGTCTATCTGATGCTGTCGCGCGCCGGGCCGCTCGGCGCGCTCGGCCTGCTGTTCACGCCGACCGCCATGGTGATCGCCCAGGCCATCCTGGTCACGCCGATCATCGCCGCGCTGACCCGCCAGACGGTCGAGGACTTGCACGCCGAATATCGGGAGCAGCTGCACTCGCTCGGGGTGGGCGCGCTCCGCGGGATCCCGACGTTGCTGTGGGACGGCCGCTTCAGCCTGATGACCGCGGTTTTGGCCGGCCTGGGCCGGGCCATGGCCGAGGTCGGCGCCGTGATCATGGTCGGCGGCAACATCAACCACGTCACCCGGGTCATGACCACGACCATCGCGCTCGAGACCAGCAAGGGCTACCTCGCCCTGGCGCTCGGCCTGGGCCTGGTCCTGCTGCTGATCGTGCTTGCGGTGAACGCCACCCTGATGCTGGTCCAGTCGGCGGCGCGGCAGGCGGCGGGCTGATGCCGGCCGCCGCCCTCAAGCTGCCCGAGGAGCCCCTGATCGAGCGGCCCAGGGGCGCCGACGACGGCCCGCTGCCGCTGGTGCTCGAGCACGTCGGCTTCGAGGCTGGCGGCCAGCGTCTGATCGATGACGTGAGCCTCACCCTGAATGCCGGCGCAAGGACCGTCATTCTCGGGCCGAACGGCGCCGGCAAGAGCCTGCTGCTGCGGCTCTGCCACGGGCTGATCCGGCCGACGGCCGGTAGGATCCGCTGGGCCTCCGACGACCCCGCCAGACTGCGCCGGGAGCAGGCTTTCGTCTTCCAGCGCCCGGTGCTGCTGCGCCGCTCGGCCGCGGCCAACGTCGGCTATGCGCTCGCCGTCGCGGGCGTGCCGCGCGCCGAACGCCGCCGCCGGGTGGACGCGGTCCTGGCGCAGGTGGGGCTCGCGCAGATCGCCGACCGGCCGGCGCGGGTGCTCTCCGGCGGCGAGCAGCAGCGCCTGGCGCTCGCCCGGGCCTGGGCGCTCGAGCCCAAGATCCTGTTCCTCGACGAGCCGACCGCGAACCTCGATCCGGCGGCGACGCGGGCGATCGAGGCCGTGATCGCGGCGATGGGCGCGGCCGGCGTCAAGATCGTCATGACCACCCACGATCTCGGCCAGGCGCGGCGCCAGGCCGACGAGATCGTGTTTTTGCACAAGGGCCGGCTGCTCGAGCACGCGGATGCCCCGCGCTTCTTCACCCACCCCGGCGCGCCCGAAGCCCGGGCCTTCGTCGCCGGCGAGCTGCTCGCCTGACGACCAGGAAGGAGCGCGCCGGCTCGCCGGACCACCACACCAAGGGTAGCTACACCAAGGGAGGGAACCATGCGCCGGCGATCCATCCTGCTCGGGGCCTTGCTGGCGGCAGGTCTCGGGGTGAGCATCGGGCCCGCGCTCGGCCAGGACAGGTTCATCACCGTCGCCTCGACCACCTCGACCGAGAATTCGGGTCTGTTCGACCACCTCCTGCCGCTCTTCCAGGAGAAGACCGGGATCGAGGTGCGGGTGGTCGCCGTCGGCACCGGCCAAGCGATCGAGGTCGCACGCAAGGGCGATGCCGACGTGCTGTTCGTGCACCACCAGCCGTCCGAGGAGAAGTTTGTGGCCGACGGCTTCGGCATCGAGCGCCACGAGGTCATGTACAACGACTTCGTGATCGTCGGACCCGCCGCCGACCCGGCCGGCATCAAGGGCGCCAAGGACGTGATCGACGCGATGAGGAAGATCGCTGCGGCCGAGGCGCCGTTCGCCTCGCGCGGCGACGACAGCGGCACCCACAAGGCCGAGCTCGCGCTCTGGCAGGAGGCAGGCGTCGACGTCGCCGGCGCGAGCGGCACGTGGTATCGCGAGACCGGCTCGGGCATGGGCCCGACACTGAACACCGCCGCCGGCATGGACGCCTATGCGCTGACCGATCGCGGCACTTGGCTGGCGTTCGACAACCGGCAGAACCTGGCAATTCTGGTCGAAGGCGATCCGCGCCTGTTCAATCAGTACGGCATCATCCTGGTCAATCCGGCGAAGCATCCACACGTCAAGGCCGAGCTCGGGCAGGCCTTCATCGACTGGGTGCTCTCGGACGAGGGCCAGGACGCGATCGGCGCGTTCAAAATCCACGGCGAGCAGGCCTTCTTCCCGAACGCCAAGGCCGGCTCGAGCTGACGGGGCCCCGGGCCGGGCGGAGATGACGATGCGTGGCCGCCTGACCATCGGCCTGGCGCTGCTGGGCACGGTTCTCGCGTCGAGCCCGGAAGCTCAGGCGGCGCGCCTCGTGACCGATTCGGCCGGTCGCCAGGTCGAGGTCCCGGACCGGATCGCACGGGTGTTTCCGGCCGGCCCGCCCGCGATGGTGTTCCTCTACGTGCTGGCGCCCAAGACCCTTTTGGGCTGGACGCGGGAGTTTCGCGGCGACGAGGCGGCCTACGTCGCCGCACCGTGGCGCGACCTGCCGGTGCTCGGGCGCCTCACCGGCCGTGGCGGCGATGCCAATCTCGAGGTGATCCTCGCGGCTAAGCCGGACCTGATCTTCGACTTCGGCTCGGTCGCCCCGACCTACGTCTCGCTCGCCGACCGGGTGCAGGCGCAGACCGGCGTGCCCTACGCCCTGATCGACGGCAGGTTCGCGCATACCGCGGAGGCGCTGCGCCTGATGGGCGAGATTCTGGGCGTCGAGCAGCGCGCCGCCAAGCTCGCCGCTTACGCCGAGAGGACCTTCGCCGAGCTCGACGCGATGCTGGCCAAGATCCCGCACGAGCAGCGCCCCAGGGTCTACCTGGCGCGCGGGCCGGAAGGCCTCGAGACCGGCGTGCGCGGCTCGATCAACACCGAGATCATCGAGCGGGTCGGCGCGATCAACGTCGCCGACGCGCCGGGCCGGCGTGGCATCCTCGACGTCTCGATCGAGCAGGTCCTCTTGTGGAATCCCGAGGTGGTGGTGACCTGGGACGATCGGTTCTACGGGCGCGTCTGGGACGATCCCTCCTGGCGGGGCACGGACGCCGTGCGGAACCGCCGCGTGTACCTGAGCCCATCCGAGCCGTTCGGCTGGATTGACCGGCCGCCCTCGATCAACCGCCTGCTCGGTGTGCGCTGGCTCGCCTCGGTCCTTTATCCTGACCGGTTCGAGGGCGACCTGCGCGCCATGACGCGCGAGTTCTATGCGCTGTTTTACCAGGTCGAGCTGAGCGACCCGCAGCTGGACGGCCTGCTTGCCGGCGCGACCCGCTGACCGCATGCTTCGTGCATGAGCGCGGTTCTGGAACGCATTGAGGCGGCGCGCCTCGGGCCCTGGCTGCTCGTCGGCGTTGTGGCGCTGCTCTGCGTCCTGGCGCTCGGCGTCGGTCAGTTTCCGATCGGGCCGGTGCAGATCATCGAGGTGCTTTCGTCGCGGTTGGTCGGCTGGCCCTCCGACGTGCCCGATGCGATTGCGACGGTCATTCTACAGGTCCGCCTGCCGCGCATCGCCGCCGCGCTCGTCGTAGGCGCGGCGCTGGCGGGGGCCGGCGCCGCCTATCAGGGCCTGTTCCGCAACCCGCTGGTCTCGCCAGACATTCTCGGCGTCTCGGCCGGGGCCGGGCTCGGCGCCGTGTTCGGCATCTTTTTGACGCTGCCCGTGATCGGCATCCAGCTGCTCGCGTTCGTCTTCGGCATCGCCACGGTGGGCCTGGTCTACCTCGTCGCATCGGCGGTCCGGGGGCGTGAGCCGGTCCTGGTGCTGGTGCTCGCGGGCGTCGTGCTCGGCACGCTCGCCGGCTCGATGATCTCGCTGCTCAAGGTGCTGGCCGATCCTTACGACCAGCTGCCGGCGATCACCTTCTGGCTGCTCGGCAGCCTCGCCGCGACCACGCCCTCGGACGTGCTCGGCGCGGTGCCGCTGGTCCTCCTCGGCCTCGTGCCGCTGCACCTTCTGCGCTGGCGCATGAATCTGATGTCGCTCGGCGACGAGGAGGCCGAGGCGCTCGGCGTCGATGCTCGGCGGCTGCGCTTCGTGTTCATTGTCGCCGCGACGCTTATAACGGCGGCGGTCGTGGCGATCAGCGGCATCATCGGCTGGGTCGGGCTGATCATGCCGCACATCGCGCGCATGCTGGTCGGGCCCAATTTCGATCGCCTGCTGCCATCGGCGATGCTGCTCGGGGCGGGCTACCTGCTGATCGTCGACACGCTCGCCCGCACCATCGCGGGGACCGAGCTGCCGCTCGGCATCCTCACCGCCTTTCTCGGCGCGCCCTTCTTCCTGTGGCTCCTGGCGCGCGGCCGGGAGGGCTGGCGATGAGCCTCGAGGTCCAGGATCTGGCCTTCGGCTATGCCGGCAAGCCCGTCGGGCGCGATGCCAGCTTTCGCCTCGGCGAGGGCGAGGTCGTCTGCCTGCTCGGCCCGAACGGCTGCGGCAAGACCACACTGTTCAAGACCATCCTCGGCCTCCTCGCGCCGCAAGGCGGGCGGGTCAGGATCGATGGCGCGGACCTCACTCGCTGGTCGCGCGAGCGGCGGGCGCGGACCCTCGCCTACGTACCCCAAGCGCATATCAGCTTCTTCCCGTATCGCGTGCTCGACACGGTGCTCATGGGCCGGACCGCCCATCTCGGCCTGTTCGCCACGCCGAGCGAGCGCGACCGGGAGGCGGCGCGCCAGGCGCTCCGAGGGCTGCACGTCGAGCAGCTCGCCGCAGCCGACTACACGCGGATCAGCGGCGGCCAGCGCCAGCTCGTGCTGATCGCCCGTGCGCTTGCCCAGGAGCCGCGCTTCCTGGTGATGGACGAGCCCACCGCCAGCCTCGACTTCGGCAACCAGGTGATGGTCCTCGCGCAGGTGCAGCGGCTCGCCGCGCGCGGCATCGGCGTGATCATGTCGACCCACGCGCCCGACCAGGCGTTCGCCTGCGCCGATCGCGTGCTTCTGATGCAGGACGGGCGGATCGTCGCCGAGGGCGCGCCCGAGGCGGTTCTGACCTCGGAGCGTCTGCGCGCGGTCTACGGCGTCGAGGTCTGGGTCAGCCGGGTGCCGGGGCTGGAACGACCGGTCTGCGTGCCTCGCCTCGCATCCGCCGGGCGATCGCCCGCTCCCCCTGGGGTTTTCGGCCCCCGAGCGTGACCTCGCCGATCTTGACCGCCTCCGCGCCGCCCTGAGGTCCCCCTGTCGATGCGCCCGTCACGCTACTCAATTTGGGTCGTCACGGAGCTGAGCCAGCCGGTATCCGGGTAAGACGACGGATCAAGGCGGTCGCGTCATCGATCAGGTCGTGAACGAGTTCCGCCGCCGGCCTGACGTCGTTGACCAGGCCAACGCTCTGCCCTGCGAGCAGGCTCATCGAATCGATGTCGCCCCGGGCTTCGGCGCAGGGCGGGAAGCCCGTGAACCGCGTCAACGGGATCTCTTGCCCCGCGATCCGCGTCGTCCCGATCATCGGCTGATCCGAAGCCCGCGCCTCTGCGCTGCCATCCCGGTCCAGCCACTCATTCACAAGAGCGGTCCGCAGCCCTCGATGCGGCGCGTCCGGCCATTCCTGCCCAAACAGCGTCGTCACGACGGTATCTCCCTCCGCCGCCTCCAGGAGACGCTCGCGATAGAGCGGGTGGATGTACGCCTCCGGCGTGGCCAGAAACCGCGTCCCGAGCACGACCGCCTCGGCGCCCAGCGCCAGGGCGGCGACGATGCCGCGGGCGTCGGCGATGCCGCCGGCGGCGGCCACCGGCACCGGCGCCACCGCATCGACCATGCGCGGCACAAGGACCATGGTGCCAATTTCGCCAGCCACGTGCCCGCCGGCCTCGACACCCTGCGCGACGATCAGGTCCACTCCAGCATCTGCGGCCCGCCGGGCGCCTTCGACCGAGCCCACCTGGAGCATCACTTTGGCGCCGGCACGTTGACACAACTCAACCGACGCCGCGGGATCGCCCCAGAAGAAGGAAATCAGCGGCACGCCCTCGGCGAGGCAGACCTCGAGGAGATGCTCATGCGGAAATTGCAGGATCAGATTGACGCCGAATGGCTTAGAGGTGCGCCGTCGCAGCTCTCGCAGCTTCTCGCGCAGCATCTCCGGCGGGCAGAATTGCGCCTGTAGAACGCCGAGCGCGCCGGCTTCGCTTACCGCCGCAACAAGATCGCTGTCGCTGAGGTTGGGCCCCATTGGCGCAGCGATGATCGGGTGCTCGATGCCGAGCAGGTCACAGACGCGGGTCTTGAGCATGGGGGGTTGCTCCCAGACAATGCCTTTCCGCAACACATCTGCGTTGACTGCCACGTTTGGCAACGCCGGGACTCGGGAGGGCTCTGACCTCGACTGAAGCACGGGTGACGCCTCAATCTGCCGCCGAACCTTTCCCCGGATCCCGGCGGACAGGCACCGTCGCATGACCAAGTACAGGCTTCACGACTGAAGCCCTCACCAATGAGCGCCGATGTCTCGGGTCGTTGGCGAGGTGGCCGGAAATGCGGCACAACGGCGATCGCTCGGCGCACGCCAGCCAAACCACAAACTCGGGAGAATCCGTCATGGGCCAACTGATCGAAGGCGTCTGGAGCGGACGGCACAGCCCGCCGAACAAGGACGGCCGCTTCGTGCGCGTCGAGACCCAGTTCCGCAACTGGGTCACCGCGGACGGCAGCCCCGGATCGACCGGCGAGGGCGGCTTCAAGGCCGAACCCGGGCGCTATCATCTGTACGTCTCGCTCGCCTGCCCCTGGGCGCACCGCACCCTGATCATGCGCCGGCTCAAGGGGCTCGAGGATTCGATCGGCGTCTCGGTCGTGCACTGGCACCTCGGGGATCAAGGCTGGGAATTCGGAAAAGGCCGCGGCGCCACCGGCGATCGCCTGTACGGCCTCGACTACCTTCATCAGCTCTACACCCAGGCGCGGCCCGACTATTCCGGGCGCGTGTCGGTGCCGGTGCTGTGGGACGAGGAGCGGCAAACGATCGTCAACAACGAATCGGCCGAGATCATCCGGATGTTCAATTCGGCATTCGATCGGGTTGGCGCCACGGGCCCGGATTACTACCCGGAGCCGCGCCGCGCCGCGATCGATGCGGTCAGCGATCAAGTGTACGAGCACGTCAACAACGGGGTGTACAAGGCTGGATTCGCGCTCTCACAGGAGGCCTACGACGAGGCCGTGACCGCGCTGTTCGAGACCCTGGACGCGCTGGACGAGCGGCTGTCAGGCCAGCGCTACCTGGCGGGCGAGGCGATCACCGAGGCCGATATCCGGCTGTTCACGACGCTGGTCCGCTTCGATCCGGTCTACGTCGGCCACTTCAAGTGCAACCTCAGGCGCCTGGTCGACTACCCGAACCTGTGGCCGTACACGCGGGAGCTGTACCAGCACCCGGGGATCACTCCGACGGTCGACTTCTTTCACATCAAGCAGCACTACTACGGCAGCCACGAGACCGTGAACCCGAGTGGCATCGTGCCCAAGGGTCCGATGATCGACTGGGACCGGCCACACGACCGCAACTGATCGCCAGCTGGGTGGATCCCGGGCCATAGCCATCGGCAGCCTGGGTCCAGGATGGCTCGTGCGTCACCCGCGGCGGGTCAAGCGAATCCCGATCCGTCCGGCGCCGCTGCGCGGTAAAATCACCAGGCGCCAGGTTCTCCTTGCGACTGTCGAGCCGGGTTCGAGTGCAGCTGGCTGGCGAGAGGCCGCTCGTTCCACCTTCGCTCTGAAGGATTATTGTGGGCTGCTCCAGATGACGTTTTAGTTGCGAAGTCTCCCTTCCTGCCGCGCCGATTCGTGTATGATGCCGAGCGGGGGGCTCCACGGGGGCGCCGCCGTTAGGCGAGCGTGTCGGGGGATGGGCGATGAAAAATGCCCTGTCGTTCGATGTCGAGGATTACTTTCAGGTCACCGGGTTCGACCACGTCGTCGATCGCGACCGATGGGACGATTATCCGATCCGATTTCACACCGGCATGGACAAGATCCTTGCCATACTGGACCGCCACGAGGTGCAGGCGACCTTCTTTTTTCTCGGCTGGCTCGCCGACCGCTTTCCGGAGGTCGTGGCCGAGGTCGCGGCGCGCGGGCACGAGGTGGGAATCCACAGTTATGCCCACCGCCTGGTCTACCATCAGCGGCCGGACGAGTTCGCGGAGGACCTGGAGCGTGCCTTGGCTGCGGTGCGCAAAACCTACCCCGGCGCAATCCTCGGCTATCGGGCTCCGACGTTCTCGATCCGGGCCGACACGCCCTGGGCGCTCGAGATCATCAAGGGGCTCGGCTTTCGCTACGATTCCAGCATCTTGCCGCTCCGGCGCGGGCGCCATCAGATGGCCGACGTGCGGGACATGCCCTACGAGATGGCGAACGGCCTGCTCGAGTTTCCGATGAGCACCCTCGAGGTCATGGGGCGGAAGCTGCCGGTGGCCGGGGGCGGCTATCTGCGGCTCTACCCCTTTTCGCTCACCTGCCGCGCGATCGAGTGGCTGAACCGCAAGCGCGGGCTGCCCGCGATCATCTACCTCCACCCCTGGGAGCTCGATCCCGATCAGCCGATGATCCGGGGCGGCGTTTGCAACACCTTTCGCCATCGGGTCAACCTCGCCCGTACCGAGAGCCGGCTCGACGAGCTCTGCAAGCGGTTCGAGCTCGCGCCCATCCGGAAGGTCTTGGGCGTCTGATCGCCCACTCGCAAGCCAAGCGACTGGAGCCGTTCGACCTTGGGCGTCTCCTCCCGCGTACCTCCTGCGTGGCGTCGCTGAACGCTGAGTTTGCGACCCCCGCCTGTCCTTCAACCGTGCGTCGCCGAGCCTCGCTGCAGGCCGCGTCCCGGCGGGCGCAATCGGGTCGGCAGACCGCGACAGTACTTGCCGTAGGGGCGGCCCTGGCTTAGGTCTGAACCGGATTCCACGGATTGCTTGGAGGCGAGCAGGTGGCAGCGGATGCGCATGACCGCGCGGGCGTTGAAGCCGGGGCGGCCCTGGAGGCCGTCGATCGGGGCGCCGGCGCGGCCGGCCGAGCGAGCCATTTCGGCCCGGACGTCATCCGCGCGATGGAGCAGGTCATCGTCGGCCAGCGCTACATGCTGGAGCGGCTGCTGGTCGGCCTGCTCGCCAACGGCCACGTGCTGATCGAGGGCGTCCCCGGGATCGCCAAAACCCTGGCGGTGACCTCGCTCGCCCAGGCTCTGCACGCGGGCTATCAGAGGATTCAATTCACCCCGGACCTGCTGCCCGCAGACCTGATCGGCACGCTGATCTACCAGCCGCAGTCGGGCGAGTTCCGGGTGCGCAAGGGGCCGGTGTTCACCAATCTCTTGCTCGCCGACGAGATCAACCGCGCGCCGGCGAAGGTGCAGAGCGCCCTGTTGGAGGCGATGCAGGAGAACCAGGTCACGATTGGCGACGAGACCTACCGGCTGCCCCAGCCGTTCCTGGTGCTCGCGACCCAGAACCCGCTGGAGCACGACGGCACCTATCCCTTGCCCGAGGCCCAGGTCGACCGGTTCATGCTCAAGCTCAAGATCACCTACCCGGATCGCGGCGAGGAGCTCGAGATTCTGGAGCGCATGGCGCGCACCACGCCGTTGCCCGCGATTCGCGCGGTCGCCGACACGGACCAGGTGCTCCAGGCGCGGAGGCAGGTCGACGAGGTCTATCTCGATGACAAGATCAAGCGCTACATCGTCGATCTGGTGTTCGCCACCCGCGAGCCCGACCAGCACGGCCTGGACGTCGGCCGCTACATCGACTTTGGCGCCTCGCCGCGCGCCTCGATCTACCTGGCGCTGGCGGCCAAGGCGTATGCTTTCCTGCACGGGCGCGACTACGTCAGCCCCCAGGACATCAAGTCGATCGGCATGGACGTGCTACGCCACCGGGTGCTCACGACCTACGAGGCGGAAGCGGACGGCGTAGGGAGCGAAGATCTGATTCAGAAGGTGTTCGACAACGTCCCCGTGCCCTGATCGTCCTCACCGCGCATGCTGCCCGCCGAGACGTTTCGCCAAGTCCAGCGCATTCACATCCGCACCCGGCGGCTGGTCGACGGCGCGCTCGCCGGCGAGTACCACAGCGTGTTCAAGGGCCGCGGCATGGAGTTCGCGGAAGTTCGCGAATACGTGCCCGGCGACGACGTCCGCACCATCGACTGGAACGTCACGGCGCGCATGGGCCAGCCCTTCGTCAAACAGTACGTCGAGGAGCGCGAGCTGACGGTGATGCTGCTGGTCGACCTGAGCGGGTCCGCTCAGTTCGGCAGCGTCACCCGGTTCAAGAGCGAGATCGCGACCGAGCTGTGCGCCGTGCTCGCGCTCAGCGCGATTCGCAACAACGACAAGGTCGGGCTGATCCTGTTCACCGATCGCGTCGAGCACTTCATCGCGCCGCAGAAGGGCCGCAACCGCGCGCTGCAGGTGATCCGTGACATGCTGGTGTTCGAGCCCGCCGGCCGCGGGACGGACCTCGGGCGCGCGCTCGAATACCTGCACAAGGTGTGCCGGCGCCGTGCCGTCGCGTTCCTGATCTCGGACTTCCAGGCGCGCGACTACGAGGGACCGCTGCGCCTGGTGCACCAGCGGCACGACCTGGTGCCGATCTGCATCACCGATCCGAGGGAGATGGCGCTGCCGGATCTTGGCCTGATCATGCTGCGCGACCTCGAGACCGGCGAATATGCCCTGATCGACAGCGGCAGCGCCGCGGTGCGCCGGGCCTACCGGGAGCAGCGTGAGGCGGCCGCGCTCGCCCGCCTGCGGCTGTTTCGCTCGCTCGGCGTCGACCTGATCGAGGTCGACACCCGCGAATCCTACATGCGGCCCTTGATGCGCTTCTTCCGGCTGCGCGAGAAACGCCGGCGCGAGGGGCGCTAGCGCCGCACCCAATGAAGTCGCGGCGAGGCGGACAATGGCTTCTGGGCGCGGCCCGCGCGCCGTTGCTCGCGCTGATCGCGGGCATGGTGGCTGCTTGGGCTTCGGGCGCGGCGGCCCAGAGCGGAGCGGGCGATGGCCCTGCGGTCCGGCAGGAGCACGGCATCAAGGGGGTACGCCTCGTCCTGGAAGCGGACCGCCAGGAGCTCGCGATCGATGGTCGGGTTCGGGTCACCATGCAGCTGGAGGTGGCGCCCGGTCGCGTGGCGGCGCTGCCCGATCTGCCCGATCGCCTCGGCCGCTTTGCGGTGGTCGCCCAGAGCCCGACGGACAGCAGTTCGGAAGGGGGCGCGCTGGTCCTGCGGCGCCACTACGATCTCGAACCGGAAAGCGTCGGAGCGCTGACCGTTCCGTCATTTGTGATCGCCGTGCGCGACCGCCAGGGCGGCGACGAAGCCGTGCAGGAGATCCGCACTGACCCGGTGCCGGTCACCGTCACGTCCGTGGTGCCGGATGGCGCCGACTATACTGAGCCGAAGGACATCGCGCCGCCGATGTCCCTGCCGCCGCCCACTTGGCCGGTCGCGCTCTGGGCTTTGCTTGCCGCGCTCGCCGCGGCAGCCGCCGCTGCGATTGTGTGGTGGCGGTGGCGGGGCCGGCGGCCGGCGCCGGTGCGGCCGCAGCCGGCGCACCTGCTCGCGCTGGCCGAACTCGATCGCCTGCAGCACGCCGAGCTAGGCGATCCGCAACGCGTCGAGACGTTCTATGTGCGGCTCTCGGCGATTCTCCGCCGCTACCTGGGCTGGCGGTTCGGCCTGCGCGCGCTGATGCAGACCACCGAGGAGTTCGTCGCGGGCCTGTCTGACGGGGAGCGCACCCTGACGCCGCACCGCAGCCTCTTGGCGACGCTGCTCGCCGGCTTCGATCTGGTCAAATTCGCGCGCCACCGGCCACAACGCAGCGACATGGAAGAGGCGCTCCGGCGCGTCCGGGAATTCATCGAGCGCACCGGCGACGAGCAGGTCTTGGTCGATCCGGCCACGGCGTATCAGCCATGAGGCTGGCCGATCCGCAGGCTCTGCTGCTTCTCTTGCTGGTGCCGCCGCTGCTGTGGTGGGTCAGCCGCGGCCAAGCGCCGGTCGCCCTCGGTTATCCCGCGCTGGCGGGGCTCGTGGATCTGCCGTCGTCGTGGCCCGCGCGGTTGCGCCGCGCCCTGCCCTGGTTGCGCGCGTTGGCGCTAGTCCTCGCGATCATCGCGCTCGCGCGGCCGCAGTGGGGGGTCGAGGCGACCAAGATCCAGCGCGAGGGCATCGCGATCGCGATGGTGGTCGACGTCTCGACCAGCATGGGCGCGCTCGATCTGCAGCTCGGCGATACCCAGGCGACCCGTCTGGACGTGGTGAAGGCGACGTTTCGCGATTTCGTCACCGGTGACGACGGCGCCCTTGCCGGCCGCGACGGCGACATCATCGGCATGATCACCTTCGCACGCTACGCGGATGCGCTGAGCCCGCTCACCCTCGATCACCGCGCCCTGCTCGGCCTGCTCGACCAGGTCGAGATCACCGCGCTGCCGGACGAGGACGGCACCGCGATCGGCGACGGCATGGTGCTCGGGATCGAGCGGCTGCGCGAGGCCGCGGGCGTGAGCAAGGTGATGATCCTGCTGACCGATGGCAGTCACAACGCCGGCAACGTCGAGCCGCTCCAGGCGGCGCAGATCGCGAGCGCGCTCGGGATCAAGGTCTATACCATCGGCGCGGGGACGCGCGGCATCGCGCTGATGCCGAGCCGCGCGCGGGACGGCAGTATCAGCTATGCGCCGGCCCAGGTGTTCATCGACGAGTTCACGCTCCAGCGTATCGCCGAAATGACCGGCGGCCAGTACTTCCGGGCGACCGATGCTGCCGCCCTCCGCTCGATCTATGGCGAGATCGACCGGCTCGAGAAGGCCCGCCACGTCGCGGAAAGCTACCAGACCTACATCGACGTCTTTCCGATCGTGGTCGTCGCCGGGCTTGCCCTGCTGCTGCTGGAGGTCCTGTTGATCAACACCCGTCTGCGCACGGTGCCCTAGCCTGCCATGCGCTTCGCGGCGTTTTCCTCGATCTACCTGCTCGGGCTGCTGCCGCTTCTGCTCGCGCTCTATGGCTACGGCTTCTGGCGCCGGCGCCGGTCGCTGGCGGCGTTCATCGAGCGGCCGCTGGCCGCGCGGTTGCTGCCGCGGATCAGTGGGACCCGCCGCTGGCTGAAGGCTCTCTGCCTGCTCGCGGCGGCGATGTGCCTGGTCATCGCATTGATGCGCCCGCAGTGGGGCGAGACCGAGGAGGACGTGCCGCGCCGGGGGCGCGACCTGGTGGTCATGCTCGATACGTCGCTCAGCATGCTCGCCGAGGATGCGGCGCCCAATCGGCTCGAATACGCCAAGAGCATGGTGCGCCAGCTGGTCGAGGCGGTGCGCGCGGAGGGCGGACACCGGCTCGCCCTGGTGACGTTCGCCGGCCGGGCCACGCTGCAGAGCCCGCTTACCCTCGATTATGACCTGTTTCTCGAACGCCTTGCGCAGGCCGATCCGGCGCGCGTGAGCGTCAAGGGCACGCTGATCGGCGATGCGTTGCGCCAGACGCTGGAATCGTTCGGCCGGCTCGAGCCGGGCTACACCGATCTGTTGCTGATCACCGACGGCGACGACCACGGCAGCCTGCCGACCCACGCCGCGCAACTGCTGGCGGACCGGGGTATTGCGCTGTATGTCGTCGGCGTCGGCAATGCGGACGGCGCCCGCATCCCCTTGGAGGACGGCAACGGGCGACAGACCTACCTGATGTACGATGGTTTCGAGGTGCTGACGCGCGTGCACACCGACCTGCTGGCGGATATGGCACTGCGGGCCCAGGGCGTCTACCTGGCGGCGGATAACGGCCGAGACGCGATCGCCCACCTGTACGCTACCCGGATCGACGGCCTGCCGCGCCGCCAGCTCGATGCGCAGAGTCGCACGGTGGCGGCGCAGCGGTTCCAGTGGTTCGTCGCGGCTGCCCTGGCCCTGCTGGGCCTGGAAATGGCGTTGCGCGAGCGCACGGTGGCGAGCGGGTGAGCCGAACCCCGCGCCACCGTCGCGCCTGGTTGAGCGGCGGGCTGTTCGCCCTGCTGCCCTGGTGGGGACCTGCCGCCGACGCTTACCGGGCGGTCGAGGAGGGCAACGCTCTTTATCTGGGCGGTCAATACGAGGCCGCGCTCGGCGAATACGCGCTCGCCGCACAGCTTCTCCCGAACGTCCCTGAAATCGCGCTCAACCAGGGCAACGCCTGGTACCGCCGCTTCGATTACGAGCAGGCGCTCGACCGATATCTCCAGGCGCTGGACACCCGGGATACCTACGTCGCTAGTCGGGCCAAGTACAACCTCGGCGTGGTCAAGTACCGGCAGGCTCTTGATGCCATGCAGACCTTCCAGGACGCGCGGACCCAAGCCCGCTCGGCCATCGAGTATTACCGCGACAGCCTGCGGCTGGATCGAAATCTAACCGATGCGCGTTATAACTTGGAGCTCGCCTACCAGCTGTTGCAACGGATCGACGAGCAGCGGGTTCAGGGGCAGCGCAATGCCGAGACCCGCAATCAGAAAACCTCCGAGAATCGCGGCCAGTCGTTCCCGGATCGCGGGCGCGAAGAGCAGTCGGGCAGGCCTGACGCCGACGCCGACGTCCAGGAGGAGATGCGCGGGCAGGAGGCCGCCGAGACCCCGCCCAACGGCGCGCCCAGTCGGGCCCAGACCCAGGTGCGACAAGCCGCGTCGCCCCAGCCCATGACCCCCGAAGCTGCGCAGCAGATGCTCGAGTCGCTGCGCGACAAGAGCGAGGCGGCGCAAAGCCTGCGCCAAGCGCAGCAACGCGCACGCATGCGCGCCGCGGGTCTGGAAAAGACTTGGTGATCATTAGCCCATGATGCGCCGTCGGCGCCGCTTGGCCGGGCTGGTGCGGGTTTGCCTGGCGATAGGTTCGATGGCGACGGCCACCATGGCGGAGCCAGCGGCTGGCGATGAGTCGGTCACGCTGGTGCGGAGCGCGCTCGATCTGGTGTGCGCCGCGCGTGGGCGCGATGACCTCGAGCGGCTGGGCGATCGGCTGCTCGGCGGCAGACCGTTGCATCGACCGACCGTGACCAACCTCACCTTCGGACGTCGCTGGACCTATCCAGTCGCCGACGGGCTTCTGATCCTCGATTGGGTCTGGCCGCGCGGCCAGCTGCCTCATTACATGGTGCAGTACGCGAGCGTCCAGGGCAGCCGGCCCGAGGTGCTGGCGATCCTCGACCACCGCTGCTCGGTCCGTGCGGCGCGCCGGCTCCTCTACGATCCGGACGGGCTCGCCGAGTGGCTCGAGGATCTGGATGATACGTTGCAGCCCAACGGCCATCGCCAGCCCCTCAACCCTCCGGTGCCGCCGCATGCGGACCCCGGCGGACTGCCGGTGGCGATCATCGATACCGGGGTCAACTATCTGCTACCCGAAATCAATCGCCGCCTCGCGCGCGATGCGACGGGCGCGCTGCTTGGCTACGATTTCTGGGATCTCGACGAACGGCCGTTCGACGTCAACCCGCGCCGCTCCTTGTTCTATCCCGACCACCACGGCACGGCGATCGCGAGTATCGTGCTGGCCGAGGCGCCGGTCGCCCGGCTCCTGCCCTACCGCTACCCGCGCCCGGACATGAGCCGCCTGGCCATGCTGATCGACCATGCGGCGAGCCACGGCGCCCGGATCATCAACCTTGCGCTCACCAGCTCCGATCGCTCCGAATGGGCCGCATTCGAGCAGGCCGCGATCCGCCATCCGGAAGTTCTGTTCGTCGCGGCGGCAGGCAACGACAATCGCGACATCGATCGCTACCCGGTCTATCCCGCGGCGTTGCCCTTGGACAATTTGATCACCGTGACCGCGGCGAGCACTGGCGGGCACCTCGCGCGTGGCGTCAACTGGGGGCCGCGCACGGTCGATCTCATGGTCGAGGCGGACGGATTCCTCGCGCTCGGCTTCGACGGCCGCCTGTCGCCGGTATCCGGGTCGAGCTATGCGACGGCGCGGATCAGCGCGCTCGCGGCATGCCTGCTCGCGGCGCGCCCCGGTTCGTCCGTCGCGACGCTGCGCGCGCAGCTCTTCGCCTCGGCCCGCCCGCCGGGCGCCGCCGGCTACGTCGCCCAGGGCTTGATCGATGATCCGGTCGACCGCAACCGCGGCGCCTGCTTCGCCGGCTCGCCGATCTCCGGCGTCTGAGGGCTGCCCACAGGCGCTCAGGTCATTCGCGCGTGGCGTTCAGCTCCAGCTGGACATCTTGCGTGCCGAGCGGCACCGGCCCGGGCGTGCGCGCGATCAGCTCGCCGGGCGCGGTCGCCAGAACGTCGTCATTCTTGTCGGTGAACAGCTCGAGCACGTAGGCGTCGTATTTGGTTTGCGCGTTCATGTCGATCGACGGCGCGGCCCGGAACGCGAACGGCAAGGAAAAGCTCGGCACGATCTGGTACTTGGCATCCATCTCGACGCCGTTCTCGAGGTGGTAAAGCTTGATGATCAGGCGATCGTTCGGTGCGATGTGTTGGGCGAGACCCGGCGCCACCGTAAGCGTGCCGCGAATCACCGGCATCTCTGCCGCGCCCGCCCGGTCCGCGGCGAAGGTCGTCGCCAGCGCCCACCAGATCGTCCCGATCAATGGGTGCCTCATCCCGGCTGGTCCTCGGGTGCCTCGCGCCTGATTGCGCTTCCCGTCCCCGGCCTTCGATCTAAAGAAGCCGCCGCCGGCCGTCCACCATTCTCGCCGCCTGCACCCATCGTGGCGCGCCGGATGATGCGCGAAAATGCCGCGTAAAAGGGCTGGCCATATCCGCCGCGGTCGCCTACATAGGGGATGGTCCGGACAATCGGGAAACACCTGAGGAGGCAACCATGGAGTGGCGTACCCCGAAACTGGTCGAGATCGCATGCGGTTGCGAGATCAACGCGTACTTCCCTGCGGATCTCTAAGCCGCCTGACCGTTTCCTGAGTGGCGCGGCGCAGAGGTGCCGCGCCATTCTTGTCTCTAACGCATCGTCGACGGGATGAGCATGGTTGAGGCTCCCACGCTCGCGCGCAGCCGTGACGAGGCGGTCAGCGCCTGGCAGGTCGCCGCCCCGGTATCTCTGCTCGCCGAGCTCACCCATCGTTGTCCGCTGCAATGCCCGTACTGCTCGAATCCGCTGGCGCTCGAAAAGGCGGGCGTCGAGCTCGACACCGCAACCTGGCTGCGGGTCCTCGGCGAGGCGGCGGAGCTGGGTGTGCTTCAGGTGTCGTTCTCGGGCGGCGAGCCGACGCTGCGGCGTGACCTCGAGGAGCTTGTCGCACGGGCCGCTGGTCTCGGGCTGTATTCGAACCTGATCACCGCTGGCGTCCTCCTCGACGAGGCGCGGCTCCGTGCTCTGGTCGAGGCGGGGCTGGACCACCTACAGCTGTCGGTGCAGGACGCGAACCCGGGCAACGCCGATCGGATCAGCGCCTATCGGGACGGGCACGCCAAGAAGCTGCGCGTCGCCGAGCTGGTGCGCGCGGTCGGCCTCCCGCTCACCATCAATGCGGTGGTGCATCGGCAGAACGTCGACAATCTCGAGGCGATCATCGAGATGGCGGTCGCGTGCGGCGCCCAGCGGCTCGAAGTGGCGCACGTGCAATACTATGGCTGGGCGCTCATCAATCGCGCGGCGCTGATGCCGACCCGCGAGCAGACCGAGCGCTCGGTGGCGGTGGTCGAGGCGGCCAAGGCGCGCTTGAAGGGCGTGCTCGCCTTCGACTACGTGGTTCCCGATTACTACGCGCGTTATCCCAAGCCGTGCATGGGCGGCTGGGCCAAGCAGAACTTGAACGTCACGCCGTCAGGCAAGGTCCTGCCGTGCCACGCCGCGGAGACCATCACCACGCTCGAGTTCGACAACGTCAAGGACCGGCCGCTCGCCGAGATCTGGTACGAGGGCGCCGCGTTCAACGCGTTCCGCGGCACCGACTGGATGGCGGAGCCGTGCCGCAGCTGTCCGCGCAAGACCGTCGACTTCGGCGGCTGCCGCTGCCAGGCGTTCGCGCTGACCGGCGATGCGCGCGCGACCGATCCGGCTTGCTCGCTGTCGCCCTTGCACCGCAATCTGGTTGCGACGGCCGAGCGGGAGGCGCACACGACGCCGCCCGCCTTCATTTATCGGAAACCGCAGAACAGCCCGAAGCCTGCTCCGCAGGTACCCGCTTCAACCAGGTAGCCGAAGCCGGAGCCGCCGCACACCCAGGTCGGCCGGCTCAGCAGGTGACTGCTTCAACGAAGTAGCCGGAGAAAGCGCAGGCTAGCCGCCGACCGGGTGGTAATCCGCCAGCCGTTCCTCGGCGGTCCAGCCGGTGAACTTGACGTTGCTCCAGGCCCGGTGGAGCTCGGCGTACTTTTTGTAGAACTCGATCCAGAACTCGACCTTGACCTTGTCGCCCTGACGGTCGACGACGGTGACGAAGGGCGCCATCATGTCCTCGATGTCGTCCTCGTCGACGTACATGCAGCTCTTGGCGGCGAGCAGGCGCTCCTTGAGCGCCTTGAGCTCCGGGTAGCCGTTGATCTTCGCCTGCTCGGCGATCGCCCGGTCGTAGTCATCGGGCGTTGCGCAGATCCACGTCCCGTCCTCGAGCAGATAAGGAGGGCCCTTGGTCGCCTTCGCCTGGGCAGTGCCCACTGCAACCGCCAGCAGCGCAAGCGCCAGCACGATCCGGATCATCATGGATCCTTCCAATTGGCGGCCGGGCCGGCGAGTGTCTCGAGATAGGCGCCGATCTGCGAGATCTGCTCGCCGTCGAGAACCCCGTCCCAGGGCGGCATCATCTTGTCGGGCCGGCCGGCTACCACGATTGCGGCAAACTCGGTGTAACCGAGGGAGAACTTGGTCAGATCGGCGGCATATTTGCCGAACCGCGCCTCGCCATTCGCCTTGCCGCCGTGGCATTGCGTGCACCAGGTGTTGAACAACCGGCGCCCGGCCTTGATCGCGTCGGGGTCGCCCGAGAGCGGATTGTCCGACTCCACCGCGGCGGTCTGCTGCTGGGCCGCGACAGGCGTCCATCCTGCTTCGCCAATGCCGAGTGCGCAGACGCCACCGACGACGGCGAGCTTCCATCCAGTGCGCAGGCAAAAGATCACTGCGGTTTGCTCCCTCGCTTTGCTGCACATTGGCAAAAAAGAAGGGGCGGGACAAGCGATGGCGACACCGCTCGCCCCGCCCCGCCAGGGTTGAGTTATCTTAGCTTGAAGGCGACGACCAGAGCACTCTCCTGATAGTTGATCAGGTCGTCTTTGTGATAGGCGGTCGCCAACGCGCGGCCAACGTACGAGCCGTGTCCGGTCGCCACGGCGATGTACTGATCGCCGCCAGCCTCGTAGGACACAATGCCGCCATTGGTGCCGGAGCCGAGGTTGAAGCGCCAGATCAGGTCGCCGGTCTGCGCGTCCATAGCCTCGAGCCAGCCATCATAGGTGGCGTTGAACAGCAGCCCGCCGGCGGTCGAGAGCAGCCCCGAGTGCGGGATGATCTCGTAGCGCTTCTCCCAGGCGATGTCGCCGGACACCGGATCACGCGCGGTGAGGCGGCCGTGCGCCTTGTCGCCCGGAGGGTTGGTGCCTTCCCATTGCGCGGCCATGAAGGCGACCGCGAACGGCTCGGTCGTCCGGGTCTCGGAACCGGCGGTCGCCGGACCACCCTCCTTCGGGTTGACCGTCAGGTACATGCACCACTCGTTGGCGATGCGATAGAACAGCCCGGTCTGCGGGCTGTAAGTGCCCGGGTTCCAGCTGTGCCCGCCGTCGATCGCGGGGCAGACCAGGGTCTTCTCGCCCGCCACGGGCCACAGCATGTTCTCCCACTGCCCGGTCTCCAGATTGAACCCGGAGGTCCAGTTCTGGTTCTTCATGTCCGGGTAGACGTTGATCGGCTGCCCGGTGGCCACGTCGTGCACGGCGTCGAAGCCGTTCTTGCCCGGATGGATGACCAAGCGCCGGCCCTGGTCGTCATTGAAGATGACGTATTCGCCAGGGGCCGCGTCGTAGTCGTAGGGGTCGCTCGGCGCCTCCTGGAAGTACCAGTTGAGCTTGCCGGTATCCAGGTCGAGGGCGACCGTCGAGGAGGTGTAGAGGTTGTCGCCCGGACGGAAGCCGTCCGCCTTCACGTCCCGGCATTTGTCGCCGCAGTAGTCGTAGTCCGGGTTGGGATTGCCGACGCCCATCAGGATCTGGTTGTTGTCGTAGTCGACCGTGCCCGGCTGCCAGGAGCCGCCGCCACCGTACTTCCACGAGTCGCCGCCCCAGGTGGCGAGCGCCTTGGGGTCGTCACGACCGGTGGTGTAGAAGGTCCACTTGACGTTGCCGCTCTTGGGGTCGATCCCGAAGATCTTGCCCTCGACCGGATATTCGCCGCCGTTCTGGCCGATCACCATCAGGTCGGAGTTGACGAACGTGGCGGCACCGCTGAACCCGGCGCTCTCCTTCGAGGAGTCGACGAGCTGCTTGTCCCAGATCACCTGGCCGGTGTTCTCGTCGAGCGCGGTGACGTGACCATCCGCGCGGCCGATGTACACCCGGCCGTCACCGATCGCCAGGCCGCGGGTGTGGGCGAAGAACGACCGTGACACGATCGCCTCGTCCATCTCCGGCTTGAACGACCAGATCCGCTTGCCGGTGGCGGCATCGAGCTTCCACACGGTCGACGGGTTGGTCGAGATGTACATCGCACCATCGACGATCAACGGGGTGCTGTGCAGACCCTGGCGCGATTCGCCCGGCTGGAAGATCCAGGCGACCGACAGATTACCGACGTTGTTCTTGTTGATTTCCGCGAGCGGGCTATAGCGCCATGCAGTGTCCACCGTGCGGTGGTAGGCGCACCAGTCCCCAGCCGGACAGTGCCGGATGCGCTCGGCATCCGAGTCCGCGAGCGCGACAGATGCGGTCAACATGCCCGTCGTAGCAAGAGCTACGGCTGCTGCGACCGACTGACGTCGATCCCGCCTTCCCTGCATTTGAGGCCTCCTTGGTTAAGTGAGGAGGCGACAAACGCCGTGGCCCGCGGCCTCTCAGCCAAACCCGGCCACCTCTGGCTTGCCTCCCCAATCCTGACGGCCGCAATCCTAAACGAGGAACGCCGGATGGCAATAGGAATCGCAAGGGATTCCCGGTTGAGCACGGCCCGATTCGATGCTTCGTTGCGTCGGCAAACAGCCATGGGAAGGTGCATGCCACCGCTTGCCGGGATCAAGGTGGTCGACTTCGGCACGCTCCTGCCCGGACCGCTGGCCAGCCTGATTCTGGCCGAGGCCGGCGCGGAGGTGGTCAGAATCGAGCGGCCGGAAGGCGACGAGCTGCGAGCCTATGAGCCGCGGTTCGGCGCGGCGGGCGCCGGCTTTGCCCTGCTCAATCGCGGCAAGCGGAGCATCGCGCTCGACCTCAAGGCGAACGGCGCGCGCGAGCGCCTGATGCCCCTGCTCCGCTCCGCGGACGTGCTGATCGAGCAGTTCCGCCCGGGCGTGATGGAGCGCCTCGGCCTGGGCCACGGCGCGCTCGCGGCGGTCAACCCGCGCCTGATCTACTGCTCGATCACCGGCTACGGCCAGAACGGGCCCAAAGCGCAGGTCGCGGCGCATGACCTGAACTATCTGGCCGAGACCGGCCTGCTCCACCTGGCCGCCGGCGCGGACGGCGCGCCGGTGGTCCCGCCCGCCCTGATCGCGGACATCGCGGGCGGCTGCTATCCGGCCGTGCTCAACATCCTGCTCGCGCTGCGGGAGCGCGGCGCGACCGGGCGCGGCTGCCATCTCGACATCGCCATGACCGATCACCTGTTCCCGCTGACGTGGTGGGCGCTCGGCCAGGGTTTCGCCGCAGGCCGCTGGCCGCGCCCGGGCGGCGAGTTGCTCACCGGCGGCTCGCCGCGGTTCCAGGTTTACCCGACCGCGGACGCCCGCTTCCTCGCCGCAGCCCCGCTCGAGCAACGCTTCTGGGACCGCTTCGCCGAGCTGATCGGGCTGGAGCCGGGATATCGCGACGACCGGCGCGATCCCGAGGCGACCAAAGCGCGTGTCGCGGCGATCATCCGCAGCCGCGATGCCGCCCTATGGCAGGCGCGATTCGCCGGCGCGGACGTCTGCTGCACCTGGTCGTCTCCTTGGAAGAGGCGGTGCGCGACCCGCATTTCGTCGCGCGCGGTCTGTTCGCGGGCGAGCTGAGCGATGGCGCCGGCCGATCGATCCCCGCACTGCCGGTGCCGCTCGCGCCGGTGTTTCGGCAGACGCGCCCGGCCGGCTATCCCGCGCTGGGCGAAGGCAACTGTCTGCTGCCGGGCGATTAGAGACGGCCGCGCGGTGCCCTCATGAGGTCTTCAGGATCTCGTCGGGCCGGGCGCGCGGGTCGCGCGGCAGCCAGCGCCCGGCAGTGACCTGGGCGAAGAATTCGGCGAGCGCCCGGTTGAACGCGTCCGGCTCCTCGAGATTGAGCGTGTGCCCCGTCTTGGGCAGCACCAGAAGACCGGACGCGGGAATGGTCCGCTTCAGGTAAATGCTCGGCTGCAGGCTGTTGTCGTCTTCGTCCCCCGCGACGATAAGGGTCGGCACCGCCAGCCGTTTGAACTCGTCCTCGAGGTCGTACAGCGAGGGGCGCTTCGCCTGCACCCCGCGCATGGTGTTGGCGGAGCCGAGCGGCGAGTGCTCCGCGAGCTGGTCGACGAACTCGCGCCAGCCGCGCGGGTCCTTCGCCTCGAACTGGACGCGAGCGGCGGCGACGCCGTAGATCTCCGTGAACGCCCGGCTGCCCTTGGTCTCGAAGCCGCGCGCCGCTTCCTCCGCGCCCTGCCGGAACTGCGCTTCGCGGTCCTTCTCGGCGCCGTAGCCGACCCCGGCGGCGACCAGCGACAGCGCCCGCTCGGGGTGGCCGAGCCCGAAATGCAGGGTGGCGAAGCCGCCCATCGACAGGCCGACCACGTGCGCCCGCTCGATCCCGGCGCCGTCCATCACGGCCAGGATGTCGGCGGCGGCCCGCTCCTGCGAGTAGCTGTCGACGCGCTCGGGCACGTCCGAAGGCGGATAGCCGCGCGCCGCGTAGGCGATGCAGCGGTGGCGACGACTGAAGAACCGTACCTGGGGCTCCCAGCTGCGATGATCGCCGGCGAACTCGTGCACGAACACGATCGGCACGCCTTCACCCGTGTCCTCGTACCACAGCCGGACGCCGTCGTCGGTGGTTGCGTAGGCCATGCCCTTCCTCCTATGGTCGCCGCCCGACCAAAGCGAAAGCGGCGCCGCTCGGCAAGCGCTTCGACGGGCGGCCGCGCCGCGGAGCCTGCGCTCATCGAGACGACGGTCCCCTATCACCTGAGGCGCAGCGCGCGGGCCAGGCGCCTGCGCGTTACCGTCGGCCCAGGCGGGGTCGAGGTCGTTGCGCCGCTGCGCATGCGCCCCGCCGACATTTCGGCCTTCGTCGAGCACAACCGCGCTTGGATCGATGCCAAGCTCGGCGCAGTGCAGCGAGTCCTCGCGGCGCACCCCGGCTCGGCGCGCCTGATCGACGGCAGCGCAATTCTTTACCGCGGACGGCCGGTGAGGCTGCGGGTGCAAGCGGGCGTCAAATCGCAGGTGCGCGAGGGCAGCGACCTCGAGGTCACCGTTCCGGCCGCTTTGACGGGCGTCGCCCGGGAGGCCGCGGTCGAGCGCATGCTACGGCGCTGGCTCGCGTGGTCGGCGCAAGGCGACGCCCTGGCGTACATCGATCGCCACGGCCCCCCGCATGGTCTCGTGCCGGCCGGGATGCGGATCAAGCAGCACAAGCACCTGTGGGGCAGCTGCACGGCCAAGGGCGTGGTCAACTTGAACTGGCACCTGATCCTGGCGCCGCCGGGGGTGTTCGAATACGTCGTCGTGCATGAGCTCTGTCATCTGCGCCAGCCGCATCACCAGGCGGCCTTCTGGCGCCTGGTCGGCCAGACACTGCCAGAGTTCGAAAACCAGCGCCGCTGGCTGAGGACCCACGGCCATCTGCTGACGCTTCGGCCCGGCGGCGGCCCGTAATCGCGACTGCCTGAGTCGCGCTCGCTCGGGAGATGCTGGCGGCTGACGGCGATCGGCCGGGCGGGTTCAGCGGGACGGCGCGAAGCGCGCGACACTGAACGGGCCGATATCGGTCTCCGCCGCGCCATGGGCGATCATTCCGGCCAGGACCTTGCCGCTGTAGGGCCCCAGCTGCAGCCCAACCGCGCCGTGCCCCGTGGCGAGCAGCAGGTTGGCGATCTCGGGCACGGGCCCCAGGATCGGCAGCCCATCCCGGCTCGCCGGGCGCAGGCCGACCCGGATCTCGCGGATTTCAGCGCCGGCGAGGCCCGGTGCGACACGGAGCGCTTCCCCAAGCACTTCCGCGACGCCGGCCGCGGTCGTGTGCACCCGGAAGCCGGAGCCGGTCTCGCGGGTGGCGCCGACCACGACCCGACTGTCATGCCAGGGCACCATGTAGTGGCCGCGAAACGCGAGCACGATCGGCCAGGCGCTGGTGTCGATGCCCGGCAGCCCGAGGTGGATGATCTGGCCGCGCTGCGGTTCGACGGGGATGTCGATGCCAAGCGGTCGGGCGAGGCCCTCCGACCACGCGCCGGCCGCCAGCACCGCGTGCTCGCAGGCGATCCGCTCGCCCGCGACCCGCACGCCAGCCACGGCGCCTTTCTCAGCGATCAGCTCGTCTGCCGCGGCACGGCGGACCTCGAGCCCGCGCCGTTCACCGGCGCGCAGCAGCGCCGCTGCGAGCAACCGGCCATCGACGCGCGCGCCGCGGCCGCAGTGGATCGCGCCTTTGACGTCGGCAAGCGGCGGAAACAGGGCCCTCGCCTGGTCCGGCCGGATCGCGGCGAAGCCATGATCCTTGGCCGCGCGCCAGCGGCGCAGCCCGGTCCTGATCTCATCGAAATGCGCGACCTCGTCGTCGTCCACCGCGACCGTCAGCGAGCCGCACACGCCGTAGCCCGGATCGCCGGCGCCGTCCCCGCGCAGGTGCTCGATCAGACCCGGGTAGTACGCTGCGGCGCGCGCCTCGAAACGCTCGATCGGATCCGGATCGTCGATCCGGGTGGCGGTCGACAGGATCCCGGCGCCGGCATCGGTCGCCCGGCCGACGTCGTGACGATCGACCAGCAGCGTCTTCACGCCCGCGCGCACGAGGTGATAGGCGGTCGAAGCGCCGACCACGCCGCCGCCGATCACCACAGCGTCGTAGGCCGTCACGAGAGCGGGCTTGCCTTCGGCAAGGGGCGCGCCTGGCCGCGCCCGATCGGCACCAGCACGCCGGGATTGAGGATGCCCGCGGGGTCGAGGGCGCGCTTGGCGGCGGCGAGCGCGGCGCCGAACAGCGGCGGGCGTTGCCGCTCGTACCAGGGCATGTGGCCGCGCCCGACCGCGTGGTGGTGGGTGATCGTGCCGCCGCCCTCGATCACCGCGTCCGACGCCCGCTGCTTGATGTGCCGCCACTGCTCGAGCAGCGCGCCCGCGCGCCCGGCGGTATGGAAGGTGAAATAGGGCGCCGCGCCGTCCGGATAGACGTGAGTGAAGCGGCAGGTGACCAGGCCCGGTCTGCCGGTCGCCTCGAGGATCGCCTGCTCGGTCGCGCTCTTGATCTTGTCGTGGAACCCCTCTAGGCGATCCCAGGTGATCGCGGTCTCGAAGGTATCGACGATCAGGTTGCGCGGCACCAGCAGCTCGCGCTGGTACGGCATGCGGATGAACGCGGTGCGCCAGGCCTCCGCGGCGCTCGCGTCCGGCAGCGGCCGGCCGCCGTGATCCCGGACGAGTTGCAGGGCCCTCGCCTGCCACGCTTCGACCGGATGATCGGCCGACTCGAAGGCCAGCACGAGCAGCGCGAAGCTGCCGTCGTTGACGCCGTTTACGGCGCATTCGGCCGCATCGACCAGACGCAGGTTCGATGGGAACAGGCCGGCCTGCCCCACGGCGCGGACGGCGCGCGCGCCGGCCGGAAAATCGTCGAACGCGACCACCGCGCCGGCGCGGAACTTTGGCCGGTCCAGAAGGCGCATCCAGGCCTCGGTGATCACGCCGAGCGCGCCTTCGGAGCCGATCATCAGGCGATCCGGGCTCGGCCCCGCGCCGGAGCCGGGCAGCCGCCGGCTCTCCAGGGTGCCTGCGGGCGTTACCACGCGCAGGCTCTCCACGAAATCGTCGATGTGGGTGTAGAGCGTGGCGAAGTGGCCGCCCGAGCGCGTCGCGATCCAGCCGCCGAGCGTCGAGCACTCGAAGCTCTGGGGGAAGTGGCGAAGCGTGAGGCCGTGCGGCTTGAGCGCCGCCTCCAGCGCCGGTCCGAGGATGCCGCCCTGGATCCGCGCCGCGCGGCTGGTGCGGTCCACCTCGAGCACCCGATCGAGGCCCTTCAGGTCGAGGCTGATCGTGCCGGCGAAGCCGTCGCCAATCGCGGGCTCGACCCCGCCGACCACGCTCGAGCCGCCGCCGAACGGGATCACCGCGGCGCCGGCATCCGCCGCCCACTCCAGCGCCGCGACCAGGTCATCCTCCGATTGCGGTCGCGCGACCACATCCGGGGCGTGCTCGAAATCGCGTGCGAACGTGCGCACGGCGTCCGGAAACGACTTGCCGTAGGTGTGCACCAAGCGGTCGTACGGCTCGGTCGAGCACAGGCGGGCAACCCGGGCCGGAGGCTGAAGCCGGGATCGCCGGAGCGCCACGTCGTCGACCGTTGGCGCAGCCTGCGGCGCGGCCTCCTCCAGCTCGAAGCGCTCCGCGTAGAACTGCAGGAGCCGGCGCGTCTCGTCCGGGCTCAGCCCGCTGCCTTCGTAGCCCCAGCCCCAGAATTTCCAGCGTGGCGCGGTCATCTTGGTTTTGTGCCTCCGCCTGCGGCTGCAGCGCCTCGAAAACATAAGCTACGCGCATGCGCAGCATCAGGGCAACGCGGGTCTCAGCCCGTTGGCACCCATTTCAGGATGTGCTCCGCGATCGCGACCGTCTCGCCCTGCTTATTGGCGAGTTCGATCCTGCTCCTGGAGCGCCGCCGCGCGGGGTCGAACTCGGTGATCGTGTAGGTCACGGTGACGGTGTCGCCGAGGAACACCGGCGCGATGAAGCGAATGCGGTCGTAGCCGAGGGACACGGGAGTCTCGTCCTGCGCCAGCCCGCCGTGGCGCTCCACCATCATGGTCGATGCGGTCGACATGAAGCCGACCAGCAGAGCGCCGTGGGCGATCCGCCGTCCGTAGCGCGTGCCGCGCATGTACTCCTCGTCGACGTGATTGGGCGCGAAGTCCCCGGTGATCCCCGCGAACAGGTAGACGTCGCTCTCGCTCACCGTCTTGCTGAACCGCACCCGGTCGCCGACCGCGAGGTAGAATTCGGCCATGGCAGCCTCCCGCCCGCATGGATAACCGCTTTGACACCGTTGGACCAGGGTTCCGCCCGTCACGGCACCGGCGGCAGGAGCAAAAGGAGCATCGTGATCGTGAGCAAGGCAAGCGCGGTCGAGATCAGGATCGCGCTGGACGCGGTCTCGATCGCGACCTCGTAGTGCTGCGCAAGCACGTAGACGTTCAGGCCGATCGGACAGGCGGCGAAGATCGCGCCGGCGTTGCGCCACACCGGGTCGAGCTCGAGAACGTGCGTGAACGCGAGCCAGGCGAGCAGCGGATGGAGGAGCAGCTTGCACGCGACCATCGCTCCGGCGGCGCCCAGGCTGCCGGCGATGCGGCGCAGACTGAGCGAGGCGCCGAGCGCGAACAGGGCAGACGGAGCTGCCGCGCCGGCGGCGACCACCGCGACGCCTACGCGCCGAGCAGCGCCACTCCGAGCCTCGCCGCTGCATTGCGCAGCTTGGCGTCCTTGGACGCGAGCGGAACCCCGAGGCGCAATGCCAGCTCCAGGTAGGCTGCATCGTACACTGTCAATCGCTCGCGCCGCGCGAGGCTCAGGAGGTCGCCAAAGGCGCGCTGGTGCGCCGCGTCATCGATCCCGACGGCGAGCTGTTGCAGCAGATTGACAGAGCGGGTCAGGGCGGCGCCGCTCATCCGTTCCCGCCTCTCTGCCATGGCGAGGGCATTCGCGACCTCCAGCGGCCAAAGCGCCGGCGCGATGGCCGCCTCGTCAGTCAGCCGGTCGAGCGGGTCATCCGTAGCGGGGGTCGCCTCGTCGGCGAAACACCAGGCGAGCGTGACGGATGCATCGAGCACAAAGGCCGTCACCGGCGGCCTTCGTCGATCAGCTCGCGTACCGACAGGCCGCCCAAGGTTTGGCGCGTGCGCAGCTCTTTCAACTGCGCGATGGCGCGGCGCCGCTCGTCGCGGCTGGACCCGCTTATCGGGACCAGGCGCGCTACAGGTCGGCCGTGCCGGGTAATGGTAATCGCTTCGCCTCGCTCCACTTGGTCGAGCAGACGAGCGAGGTGCGTTTTGGCCTCGAAGGCCCCGATTTCCGTCATGTGGCTCCTGAGCGCATCAACTAGACTGCTACTAGTTTAAATCTTGCCCCCCTCGCCTGGCAACTGCCTTGCTCGCGCGCCGCGTAGCGAGGAGGAGCCAAATGGCTCCCCCTGCGCGCAAGCCGTGCGTCGGCGGCTCAGCGCGCCGCGGCGGCCGCGCGCCGCGCCATCACGCCGACCAGATGCGCCCGGTATTCGGCGCTGGCATGGATGTCGCTGTTGAGCCCGCTCGGGCTGACGCTCAGGCCCTTGATCGCGTCGGCCGAGAAGTTGCGGGCGAGCGCGCTCTCGAATTCGGGCAGCCGGAACACGCAGGGGCCCGCTCCGGTCACGGCGACCCGTACGCCGCCGCCGGTCTGCGCGACCATCACCCCGACGATCGCGTAGCGGCTCGCCGGGTTGGGGAACTTGGCGTAGCCCGCTTTGTCCGGCTTTGGGAAGCGCACTTCGGTGATGATTTCGCCCTCGTTCAGCGCGGTGTCGAACATGCCGGTGAAGAAGTCGTCCGCGGCGATCGTGCGCTGGTTGGTGTGCACGGTGGCGTTGAGGCCGACGATCGCGGCCGGGTAGTCGGCGGCCGGGTCGTTGTTGGCGATCGAGCCGCCGATCGTACCGCGGTTGCGCACCTGGGCGTCGCCGATGTGCTCGGCCAGATACGCGAGCGCCGGAATCCAACTACGGACGTCCGCCGAGGCGGCGACCTCGGCGTGCGGGGTCATCGCGCCGATCCTCAGCTGACTGCCGCGGTCGATCAGGATCCCCTTGAGCTCCTTGATTCCGCCGAGGTCAATCAGGTCGGAGGGCGAGGCCAGGCGCTGCTTGAGCGTGGGCAACAACGTGTGGCCGCCCGCCAGGAACCGGCCGTCGCTCGCGCCCTGGAGCAGGGACACGGCTTCCGCGACCGTGCTCGGACGGTGATATTCGAACGCGTACATTTGCGCCTCCCTATTCCGCCGCCTGGGGCATCTGCCGGCTCTGCAGCGCCCGCCACACCTTCTCCGGGGTGGCCGGCATCTCGAGCCGCACACCGATCGCATCGGTGATCGCGTTCATCACCGCCGGCGGCGCGCCGATCGCGCCCGCCTCGCCGCAGCCCTTCACGCCGAGCGTGTTGTGGGTGCACGGCGTCGCGGTCATGGCGACCTCGAAGTTCGGCACGTCGCTCGCCTTGGGCATGCTGTAGTCCATGTACGAGGCGGAGATCAGCTGGCCGTTCTCGGCGTACACGCAGGCTTCGCTCAGAGCCTGACCGATGCCCTGGACCAGGCCGCCATGCACCTGGCCCTCGACGATCATCGGATTGATCACCTTGCCGAAGTCGTCGACCGCGACGAAGCGATCGATCTGGACGATGCCGGTGTCCGGATCGACCTCCACCTCGCAGATGTAGCAGCCGGCAGGGTAGGTGAAGTTGGCGGGATCATAGAACGCCGTCTCTTCCATGCCGGGCTCGATCATGCCGTGTGGCAGGTGATGCGGCACGTAAGCCTCGAACACCACCTCGCCGATCGACTTGGCGCGGTCGGTGCCCTTGACGGTGAAGCCGCCATCCTTGAACTCGATGTCGCCCTCCGCCGCCTCGAGCAGGTGCGCGGCGATCTTCTTGCCCTTCTCGATGATCTTGTCGCAGGCATTGACGATCGCTTGGCCGCCGACCGCGATCGAGCGCGAGCCGTAGCTCCCCATGCCGACCGGGGTCTTGTCGGTATCGCCGTGGATCACCTCGACGTTGTCGATCGGCACGCCGAGCTTCTCGGCGATCAGCTGCGCGAACGTGGTCTCGTGCCCCTGACCGTGGGTGTGGGTGCCGGTCAGCACCTGGACCATGCCGGTGTGGCTGAAGCGGACCTTGGCGCTCTCCCATAAGCCGACGCCGCAGCCAAGCGAGCCGACCACCGCGGACGGCGCGATGCCGCATGCCTCGATGTAGCAGGAGAAGCCGACCCCGCGCAGCTTGCCCTTGGCCTCCGAGGCGGCGCGCCGCTTCGCGAAGTTCTGGTAGTCGGCGAGGCGCAGCGCCTCGTTGAGCGAAGCCTCGTAGTCGCCGGTGTCGTACTGCAGCGCAACCGGCGTCTGGTAGGGGAAGGCGTTCTTCGGGATGAAGTTTCTGCGGCGTAGCTCGGCCGGATCGCGCCCGGTCTCGCGCGCCGCGGTCTCGACGATGGTCTCGAGCAGATAGGTCGCCTCGGGCCGGCCCGCGCCACGATAGGCGTCGACCGGCGTGGTGTTGGTGTAGACCGCGTCGACCGCGCAGTAGATCGCCGGCGTCTTGTACTGACCGGCGAGCAGCGTGCCGTACAGGTAGGTCGGCACGCAGGACGCGAAGGTCGACAGATAGGCACCCATGTTCGCGGTCGTGTGGACCTTGAGCGCGGTGAAGTTGCCGTCGGCGTCCATGGCCAGCTCGGCGTGGGTGATATGGTCGCGCCCATGGGCATCCGAGAGGAAGCTCTCGGTGCGCTCGGCGGTCCACTTGACCGGCCGGCCGAGCCTCTTCGCCGCCAGCAGACAGACGCACTCCTCGGGGTAGATGAAAATCTTCGAGCCGAAGCCGCCGCCCACGTCCGGCGCGATGACGCGCAGCTTGTGCTCGGGCGCGACGCCGATGAACGCCGAGATCACCAGGCGCGCGACGTGCGGATTCTGGCTGGTGGTGTAGAGCGTGCAGCTCTGGGTGCCGCGGTCGTATTCGGCGAGCGCGGCGCGCGGCTCGATCGCGTTCGGCACCAGGCGATTGTTGACCAGATCGATCTTCGTGACGTGCGCTGCGCTCGCGACCGCCTGATCGACCGCCGCCCGGTCGCCCAGCTCCCACTCGTAGACCGTGTTGCGCGGTATGTCGTCGTGGACCTGCGGCGCGCCCCGATCGCGGGCGTGTGCGGTCGACGCGCATGCCGGCAGCTCCTCGTAGTCGACCTCGAGCAACTCGGCCGCATCGCGCGCCTGGCTGTAGCCTTCCGCGACCACGCAGGCGACGGCGTCGCCGACATAACGGACCTTGCCCTGGGCGAGCATCGGATGAGGGCCGGCCCTCATGTCCGAGCCATCCCTGGACTTGACCATCCAGCCGCAGATCAGGTTGCCCCAGCCGGCCGCCTTGACGTCGTCGCCGGTCAGCACCGCGAGCACGCCGGACGCGGCCTCGGCGCGGCTCTTGTCGATGCCGCGGATCCTGGCGTGCGCATGGGGCGAGCGGACGAAATAGGCATACACCTGGCCGGGCCGGTCGATGTCGTCCGTGAAGTGCCCGGTCCCGGTGATGAAGCGCTGGTCCTCCTTGCGCCGGACCGCAGCGCCGATTCCGTTCGTGGCCATCGCCTCAGCTCCTCATCTGCGTGGCGGCGGCGCTGATCGCCTTGACAATGTTATGGTAGCCGGTGCAGCGGCAGAGATTGCCTTCCAGCCACTCGCGGATCTCCTGCTCGGAAGGATCCGGATTGCGCTTCACCAGGTCGACCGCGCTCATGATCATGCCGGGCGTACAAAAGCCGCACTGCAGCCCGTGGTGCTCGCGAAACGCCGCCTGCATCGGGTGCAGCTCACCGTCCTTGGCGAGGCCTTCGATGGTCGTGACCTGACTGCCGGAGGCCTGGAGCGCCAGAATCGTGCAGCTCTTCACCGACTGGCCGTTGAGGTGGACCACGCATGCGCCGCATTGGCTGGTGTCGCAGCCGACATGGGTCCCGGTCAGATCGAGGTGCTGGCGTAGGAACTCGACCAGAAGCGTGCGCGGCTCGACGTCCCGCGTCACCGTCCGGCCGTTCACCGTCATGGATACGCTGGCCATTCAGTTCTCTCCCCGTGCCTCCGCCCGGTTCGGGCACGATGCATTGTGCTTGGCAGCGCCTGGACTGGCGGCAAAGCCTCGTCCGCAGAGCGGCAGTGCCCGTCGAAGCTATGAGAAGCCGCCGATGGCCGTCAACGGACTTGCGCTGCGGCGCCACGGCGGGGCTGCCGCTCCCCCTTTCACCGGAACAGCAGGACCAGGATCATCAATACCACGATCGCGACCGCCGCCCACACGAACCTGTTCTGGAGCAGGCTTTCGGCGGGCGCCCGCGGCATCGGCTCGGGCACCGGTTCCGGCGCGGGGGCCGGCACGGGTCCGGCCACCTGCTGGCTGAAGTTGTCGAAGAACTCGTCGGCCATCTTCTTCGCCGTGCCATCGATTAGGCGCGAGCCGAGCTGAGCCAGCTTGCCGCCCACATCGGCCTTGGCGGTGTAGGTGAGCACCGTGACGTCGCCCTCTTCGATCAGCCGGACGTCCGCGCCGCCCTTGGCAAAACCCGCCGCACCCCCCTTGCCCTCGCCGGAGATGGTGTAGCTCTCGGGCGGATTGAGGTTGGTCAGGGTCACGTTGCCGTTGAACTTGGCCTTGACCGGGCCGACCTTGGCGACGACCGTCGCCGCGAATTCGTGGTCGGACAGCTTCTCGAGCGACTCGCACCCTGGCAACGAAGCCTTCAGCATCGCCGGATCGTTCAGAGCCGCCCACACCTGCTCACGCGGTGCCGGGATGCGGTACTGGCCGGTCATGTCCATGGTCGTTTTTCCCCGGTACCCCGATTGGTTGGCGCAAAACTAACCGGCTCGCGCGGGATCGGCAACCAATTGCGCCGTCTCGCCGCTCGAGCCGCATCCGCCGCGGCTGCGTCCGAGGGAGGCTGTGAACTCTTCGCCGCGCGCACCGTTACTCTCGGGCGGGGATCGCGCCCCCAACGCGATTCCCGGGCCGTCGTCAAATTTCAGCGGAAGGCTCGTCATGGCGGAAGCTCAGTCCATGCATCATCACGCTCAGGAGCAGGACCGTCAGCCAGGTCGGCGCTCGGAGATGGTGCCCCAACCGCGCTCGGAAATGCGCGACTACCGGGCCGCGGGCAAGCTCGAGGGCAGGGCCGCGCTGATCACCGGCGGCGACAGCGGGATCGGCCGCGCGGTCGCGATCGGCTTCGCCAAGGAGGGCGCCGACGTCGCGATCGTCTACCTGGACGAGCATGAAGATGCCGCGTCGACCAGGGCGTTGGTCGAGGAGCAGGGCCGCCGCTGCATCGTCATCGCGGGCGACATCGGCGACGAGGCGTTCTGCAAGGACGCCGTCGCGCGTACCGTCGAGGCGTTCGGCCGGCTCGACCTCCTGGTCAACAACGCGGGCGAGCAGCATCCGCAGGAGCGGCTCGAGGAGATCAGCAGCGAGCAGCTGGAGCGCACCTTCCGCACCAATCTGTTCGCCATTTTCCACCTCACCAAGGCGGCGCTCGCGCACCTCCCGACCGGGGCGGCGATCATCAACACCACCTCCGTTACGGCCTACCGGGGCAGCGGCCACCTGATCGACTACGCCGCGACCAAGGGCGCGATCGTCGCGTTCACGCGCTCTCTTGCTGCCAACCTCGAGAAGCGGCGGATTCGGGTCAATGCGGTGGCGCCGGGCCCGGTCTGGACGCCCCTGATCCCGGCTTCGTTCCCGGCCGAACGGGTGGAGCATTTCGGCGAGGACACCTTCCTCGGTCGCCCGGCCGAGCCCGACGAGATCGCGCCGAGCTACGTCTTTCTCGCCTCCGACGACGCCCTGGCCATGACCGGGCAGGTGCTCCACCCCAATGGCGGCGAGATCGTCGGCGGCTGAGCCGGCGGGCATTCTGGCCAGGGCAGTCGCCATCGAGCGGCGCTGGTGCGGCGCCGGAGCAGGCGATGGGTAGGTTCCTTCGGGGGCTGATCCTCGGCCTGATCGTGGGCATTGTCGCGACCGCCTATAACCCCGACCTGCCCGCAGACCTGCGGGTGCGGATGGCCAATTTGACCGCTCTGGTCATGCGCGGCGCCGAGCGGGCTGCCGAGGCGGTGGGCGGAGCGGCGGACAGAACGGCGAAGGAAGCGAGGGAGGCAGCGCAGGAGGCCGAGCGCGAACCGCCCCGGCAACCCGGCGCGGTGATCAAGGAGCCGAACTCAGCGAGCCCGCCCAGGGCCGCGCAGTAGTCGTGCCGTGCTTCGCTCCGCCCGGAGGGCGTGATCCGACGGGGGTGCCGGCCGACCGCGCGCTACCAGCGCAGAATAAGACGGCCGTTGTCCACGCTGTAGCCGTTCAGCTTCTGAAGGAAGCTCATGCCCAGGAGCGATACCCGGAGCGGGGCCTCGTTGACCGAGGCGGGCACGTCGTACAGGCTGAACTGGCCGACCCGGATCTCGCGCAGGACCACCGGCGCACCGCGGACCTCGCCGTTGGCCGTGGCGAAACGCTGCGTGAAATGGAGGCTGCCTGGGTGAAGGCCGAGGCGCTCCGCGTCGGCCATGGTGAGAACGATGTCCGAAGCGCCGGTGTCGACTAGAAAAGTCAGCGGCGCACCGTTGACCATGGCCTCGACCACATAATGGCCGCCGGCGCCGGGCTGGACGACGTACTCGAGATTGCTTTCCTGATCGACGCTGCCCTCCTCCTCCCACTCGCCCTGATCCTCCGATCCGCCCTGGTTCTCCCACTCGCCTGAGTCTTCGGCAGGGCTGTCGTTCTGCAGCGCACCGTCGTCCTGAAACTCGTCGTCGGCCGGACCGCTGTCGTCCTGAAACTCGCTGTCGTCCTCGACCTGACTTTCGCTTTCGTCCTCGAGCTCCGCCTCATCGGTGCCGACATCGCCTGCCCCGGTCGCGGCCTGCTCGGTTGCCGGCGTCACGACGCGACGCTCGACCCGATGGCTGCCCTGCACCACGGCGAAGCCGATCGCCACCACGACCGCCATCGCGAGATAGCCGTAAGCCCATCGCAACATGGCGCGCCTCGCCCCCGGATGAGACTCGCGCCCATTCTGGACGGACCATCGATAAGGAACCGCTAATGCCGGAGTGACCACGCCCGCGGGTTCCGGGGCCCGATCGTCGCTTTTGACCGCAGCTATCGGCCAGCTGCTTCCCCCGACCATCACCTACGAGCCGCGCGCGAAGTCGCCTTGCGCTGGCCGCCTGGCGCGGTGGACCGGCGGGCTGCGGTCACGACCCCTTTTCAAGGTACTCGACGGTGATCCCGTCGGGCCCGCGCAGGTACACGACCTTGCTGCCCCGGTTGGGCCCGGCGTCGATGGTGATGATCTCGCCGACCGCCGCGAACCCGTAGGCCGGCGAGGCGGCGACCAGCGCCTCGATGCCACTGACGTCAAGCGCGACGTGGGCGGCGCCGGCATCGCAGAGACGCGGCACGACCACCTCACGATCGGCCGGCGCCTTGTACTGGATCAGCTCGATCCGGTGCCCCGGACCGTTGACGTACGCGATCTCGATGTCGACGCCGTCCAGCGCGGTCATGCGCTCGATCAGGCGCGGGTCGCGCGGCGCGCGGGAGGCGAGCTCGAACCCGAGCAGATCGCAGAAGAACGGGATCACCCGATCCAGGTCGGACACGGTGAAGGCGGTGTGATTGAACGAAAGCACATGGAACTCGACGGGCATGGCTGGCCTCCCTTGCAGCTACGCGATCCCGACACAGGAGCGCGCGGCGCCTACTGCTTCTTGGTCACCTCGACGCCCCACTCGGGCCCCGAGCCGATCACGTACGTCTCGGCGAAATTGCCCCAGTTGATCGCGAACGCCACGTTGTCGATGCTGTTCAGATAGAGCAACGTCTCGCCCATCGGCACGTCGCCGAACGTCGCGACGTACGGCATGGCGCCTTTGAACACCTCCGCGCTGCCCTTGCGGATACGTACGGCAACCCGTTCGCCGATCGCGACGCCGAGACGCTCGAAGGTCGCCCGGTCGATGTTGGTCCAGACGTTGCCATACTGGACATCGAGCACCGGGATGTTGCCGCGCACCGTGTCGCCTTGGATCTCGGGCTTCTGATAGTCGATCGTCACGACGGCGGGCGGCAGCGCCGGGCCGATCTCATCGAACCCGGTCCGGCCCGAGGCGAGGTGGGCCGCCGCATAGCTGTACACGTCGCGGCCGTGGAAGGTGTAGGACTGCTCCGAGCCCGGCCGGCGAAAGCGGCTCTCGTCGATCTCGCGCACCGCCTCGATTCCGAGCTGCGCGGCGACCAGGGTAAGCGTGCCGTTGTCCGGGCTGACGAAGTAATGGCCAGACTTGGTCTTGAGCACGACCGACTTGCGCTCCGTGCCGACGCCCGGGTCGATCACCGAGACGAACACGGTGCCGGGCGGCCAGTAGGGCGCGGTGGCGTTGAGGCGATACGCGCCCTCCCAGATGTTGAACGCCGGGATCTCGTGGGTCAGGTCCTCGAGCCGGAGCGTCGGATCGACCGACAGCGCAACGCCGCGCATCGCCGACACCGCGCCGTCCTTCAGCCCGAAGTCGGTCTCGTAGACCACGATGCCGTTGGTGTCCCGCGCCGCCGCAGGCGGGCTCGCGAGCGACCCGATAAGGCACAGCGCGGCGGTAACGAGCTGGATGGCCGTGGTCCGCCTTCTCATGGCCGTTCTCCCTGATGATCACTCACGCCGGTGCCGCCGGCCGCGACCGCCGCCTGCACTGCCGGCGCTCGTCCGCGTGCCGGTACCTCGGAAAGCATCTTCGCCCGATCACCACCAGCGCGTGGCGCTCCAGCGCTACCGCTGCGCGCGGCCGTAGCATAGCGAATTCACGCTGGAGGATCAGGCCCAGAGTGTGGTCGCGCGAGCCGCCCACTGCGTGCCCGCGACCCGGCGAAGCCGGGCGCCGCGAAGCGGCGCCTGTCGGCGCGCGAGGTGCCCGGTGGTCGGTTACTGGCCCGACGGTTTGATCGGCGCGCCGAGCTTTTCGGGAGGTGCTGCCTCGAGCGCCGGCGGCGGCTCCTCGGTCTTTACCCGCGGCGCCTGGTCGCCGTGCAGCACGTCGAGATAGGCGTTGATGTCGGCGATCTGCTGGGCGGTCAGCGCGAGGTTGGGCAGCATCGGGTGCGCGGGACCCTTCCAGCCGTGCAACGCGGTCAGCGAAATTCCCGGATCTCGGGCGATCACCGGAAACGGCGGCGCGACATCGCTGCCCGCCTGCTCGCTGCCGACGATATGGCAGGCGCTGCACAGCTTGGACGCGAGCTCATGCCCAGCATCGGCATTGCCGATCACCTGCTGCGCCGCCGCGGGTTGCGCGGCGCCGATCAGGACCAGCAGGCTCGCGATCGGTCGTAAGTCCATGTTTCTGCCCCCCGAAGAACTCCGAGTCAGCCCGCTCAGCAGACATGGGGGCCGCTCCGCCGCACGATGCCGGCTTGCCAGCCGGCGTCAGCCGTTCATCAGAAACGCCGGGGTCGCCGCACGGGTTCCGGGCCCCCCGGAGGTCGGACGAGCCCTGATGACGGCTTGCGTATCGGCAGCCGCGGGTGCCTGTATCTGCGCCGGTAACCGTGAATTAAGCAGCGCGGCATTAGCCTGCATCGGCCGCAGCCTGCCCGCGAGGCGGCACGGCACATGGAGGAACGCCGCATGGCTTGGTCGCTCGCCCGCGACGCCGAGGACTTCGCGCGGCTCGTCCTACGCACGGCGGAGCGGCTCGGCCAGGACGGCGGCTGGGTGCCCGCCGGGCAGGCGCTGGAGCAAACGCTCGCCGAGCACCCGGATCACGCTTACGTCGCCAAGCTGCGCGCCAAGCCCACCCGGCGGATCGGGCTCAGCGTGATCGCCGAACGGGTCTGCGCGTCCGAGTTCCCGCACCTGGAGCGACGCAAGGCCGGCATCCGGCGCAACGCTCCGGTATTCTATCGGCTCGCGCGACCCGGCCGCGGGCTCGACCTTGATCTGCCTTACGAGATCGCGTTGAGCCATCCGCTGCTGGTGCGGCGGCGCGTGGCCGCGACAAGACCCGTTTCCGCCCGACGCGCCGCGCTGACCGAAGCGCCGCCGAAGTCGCCCTGGCGACGCCGCATGCTGCGCCGTCCCGCCGTCGCTCCTGCCAGCCAGGTCGCGCCCTGGTCGCCCCGCCTGTTCTGGACGCGCTTTTCCGCCGTCATCGCCGCGCTCGCCAGGATAAAGCGCTAGAGGGGCCCGGCTCCGCCTGGAGGAACTCTCAGTTCCGACCCGCCCACCGCCCTTCGCCGGGCGAGCCCGCCAATCCGCTATCGTACGAGCCCAAACCGCTGGCGCAGGCCCGCCGGCGCGTGGGTACCAGCCTCTTGCGGCGCGCGCGCACCAAACCCATCTAGGGCGCCGCGCGCGGCCGCGACCCAGCTGGCGCGGCCCCCAAAATCACAGCGACCGCAGGCCCAAAGGATCGAACCGCACGGCCAAGCGTTTCCTCACGCGGAAACCGAACGCGTGGAGGTAAACAGAATGCGCATTGCGCAGATTGCGCCACTGATTGAAAGCGTTCCACCCCGGCTGTACGGCGGCACCGAACGGATCGTGTCGTACCTGACCGAGGAGCTGGTCCGCCAAGGTCATCAGGTCACCTTATTTGCGAGCGGCGACTCCCTGACCTCGGCGGAACTGGTGTCATGCTCGGAACGAGCGCTGAGGCTCGATCCCGGGGTGCGGGATCCGTTGCCGTACTACATGGTCATGCTCGACCGGTTGCGCCGGCGCGCCGCCGAGTTCGATGTCATGCATTTCCATATCGATTATCTGCACTTCCCGCTGTTTCACGGATTCGCGGGGCGTACCCTCACGACGCAGCATGGCCGCCTCGACCTGCCCGATCTCGCGGTCGCCTATCGCGCGTTCCCCGAATACCCGCTGGTATCGATCTCGGACGATCAGCGGCGCCCGCGCCCGCACTGGAATTGGCTGGCCACGGTGCCCCACGGGCTGCCGCCGCGCCTGATCCCGTTCTCGCCGCACGCCCACGGCGGGTATCTCGCCTTTCTCGGGCGGATCTGCCCGGAAAAGCGACCCGATCACGCGATCGAGATCGCGCGCCGCGCCGGCGTGCCGCTCAAGATCGCAGCCAAGGTCGATCGCGCCGATCAGGCTTATTTCGACCAGGTCATCCGGCCGCTGCTGCGGGACCCGCTGGTCGAGTTCGTGGGCGAGATCGATGAGCAGGACAAGGGCGCATTCTTGGGCAACGCCAGCGCGCTTCTGTTTCCGATCGACTGGCCCGAGCCGTTCGGGCTGGTCATGATCGAGGCGATGGCGAGCGGGACGCCGGTGATCGCGTATCGGCGTGGCTCGGTGCCGGAGGTGATCGAAGACGGCTGGACGGGCTTCCTGGTCGATGACGTGGCCGGCGCGGTCGATGCCGTGGAAAAGCTGGATTGGCTCGACCGGGGCATGATCCGCGCGCGTTTTGAACAGCGCTTCACCGCTCGACGGATGGCCAAGGACTACCTGGACGCGTATGATCGGCTCGAGTCCGCGCTCGAGGAGCAGGTGGCCGTGCCCATGGTACGTTACGGCGTCCGCACGGCCGCGAATGGCGATCGCCTTCGAGCGCGACCTGAAGGAATCGCCTGACCGCCATCTAGCGTCTGGTGCTCATGAGTTCTGCCGACCAGCCGGCGCCTGCCGCTGCCCTGCTGCGTGCCCCGGTCGTGGAGTTCTACATCCCGGTGACGTCGTCGCTGCAGGAGCGCCGGCCGCGCACGCTCAAGCACGGCGACACGTTCGGCGTGTTCGACCACTATGGCAACATCGTGCCCGGGGAAGGCAGCCCCGAGGGTCTCTATCACAAGGACATGCGGTTTCTCTCGAGCCTGCAGCTGCTGATCAACGACCGCCGCCCGTTGCTGCTCAGCTCGATCGTCCAGGACAACAACGCGCTCCTGACCGCCGATCTGACCAATCCCGACTTCTTCGACGCGACCGGCGGTCTGGACATCGCGAAGGACACGATTCACCTGGTCCGGGCGAAGTTCATCTGGGCGGGTTGCGCCTACGAGCGCCTGGCGGTGCGCAACTTCGACACGCGGGCGCACGAAATTCGCATCACTCTGCTGTTCCAGGTGGATTTCGTTGATCTGTTCGAGGTGCGCGGGCACCGCCGGCGCCGACGCGGGCGCATCTCGGCGGCCGTGCAAGGGGAGGACGCGGTCGTCTTCAGCTATCACGGCCTGGCCGGCGATTTGAGCCACACCGTCGTCCAGTTCGCGCCGAAACCGACCCAGCTCGAACCGGGCGAGGCGGCTTTCCAGCTATCGTTGCAGCCGTACGAGCGCACGTCGCTGTTCTTGGCGGTGCAGTGCGACGGCGATGCCGCCGCTCCGCCGGAGGCCGAGCGGTTTTTCGTCCGCCTGCGCTCGGCGCGCCGCGCGCTGCGCACCGCCACGTCCCGCGCCGCTGCCGTGGCCACCTCGAATGCGATCCTGAATGAGGCGCTCTGCCGCTCGGTCGCGGACCTGTACATGCTGGTCACCGACACCCCGGAGGGCCCCTACCCCTATGCGGGCATTCCCTGGTTCTGCACCGCATTCGGCCGTGACGGCATCATCACCGCGCTCCAGCTGCTCTCGATCGATCCGGTGATCGCGCAGGGTGTGCTCCGGTTCCTGGCCGCGACTCAGGCCAAGGATCATCGACCCGAAGCCGACGCCGAGCCGGGCAAGATCCTGCACGAGACCCGGCAGGGCGAGATGGCGCGGCTCGGTGAAGTGCCCTTCGGCCTCTATTACGGCAGCGTCGACGCGACGCCGCTGTTCGTGCTGCTGGCCGGGATGTACTACGAGCGCACCGGCGATCTCGAGACCATTCGCACGATCTGGCCCAACATCCAGGCGGCGTTGCGCTGGATCGACGAGCGCGGCGACCGCGACGGCGACGGCCTGGTCGAGTACGAGGCGCAGACGGAGCGCGGGCTCAGCAACCAGGGCTGGAAGGATTCCCACGATTCGGTGTTCCACGC